>JBKPTS010000029.1:0-55379 GCA_046735575.1 Actinomycetota bacterium | reverse complement strand
AGACGGCCGGCGAGGGCATCTCCGCCTTCGGCGCGAGGTGGTACGCGGTCTCGGCGAGGGGGCAGGCGGTACGCGCGTCCGAGCCGGTCGGCGGCATGACGACCACCACGACGACGACCACGCCGTATCCCGGCAACCCGTATCCGTAGAGAACGCGCCGCGACTCGGCGCGCGGCTTGTAGAGTCGCGCGCCGATGAGCGGCCTCGAGCATGTGCAGAGCCTGGGGATCTTCCGGAAGCCACCCATCTAGCTCGTCGCGGGAGACGAGGTAGAGATCGAGATCGAGGGGATCGGGGCCTTGCGGAATCCGGTCGCGGCGGACGGGGAAGCCGACACCTGACCCGAGGTTGAGGTGGAGCCAGCCGGGCTCGAACCGGCGACCTCTAGCGTGCCACGCTAGCGCTCTCCCAACTGAGCTATGGCCCCAGGAGAGCCTGCAGTCTAGCTTCGAGGGAGAAATCCTCTGCCCAGTTGATCCCTGCGCGCTGATTGTTGAGGGGTGCAGCAAGGCGCAGCTCGAGGTTCCAGCGCCCGTCAAGAACCTCCATCGGGATATAGAAGCCTCGTCGGAGCTCCGGCGAATAGGCTGCGATCGCGTCGACCTCCTGCGCCGTATACGCACATGCAACAGTCCGCCGCGTGTGCGACGGCACGACCTGCAGGGGACGGTCACCACATCGCCTGCAACAGCCGCCCACTTTCACTGAACTCGAACGAGACGCGGTCTGACGTCGAGGATCAAGTCATAGCGCTCGCCGTCGGTGAGCGACTTGAAGACTCCGATTCCCAGCTCCGCCGCCGTACGCGATGGCCAGCTCGGCGATCGCGCCGGTTTGATCGGTCGTGAGCTCCACGACCGCAGGTTAGTTTACGTACCGGACAACGGTGAGCTAACCCGCGACCGCAGCGGGCTCGAGCTTCGGCACGTCGCCCCAGAGCGCCTCGAGGCGGTAGAAGCCACGGGTCTCGGGCGTGAACAGGTGGAGGACGACGTCGAGGAAATCGGCCACGATCCAGCTCGCCTCTGCGAGGCCGGCGGTCGAGCGCGGGAGCAGCCTGTGCTCCTTCTTCAGCCGACCCGCGACCTCGTCGTAGATTGCCTTCGTCTGGCGCTCGTTGCGGCCCGTCGCGATGACGAAGAAGTCGGTGTAGTCGCACACGCCGCGCATGTCGAGAATCGTGACGTCCGTCGCCAGCTTCTCCTGGCAGAGGGCGGCGGTGTGGCGTGCTTGCTCGAGTGGGGTCAGAGGCTCTACGGTCCTTCTCGCTTCGCCGGAGTGTAGCCCGGAGAGCCGGAATACAGGCCCAGCCTGACGATCGCCTCCGCCACGCGCTCCGGCACGAGGTCGTCGATCGGCTCGCCGCGCCGGGCCCGTTCCCGCACCTGCGAGGACGAAACCGCTACCGGCGGCATCTCGAAGAAGGAGATGCGGTCGGGCGCAGCGACACGGGCGAGAGCCTCGCGGACTCGCTCTTCGGGGACGCCCGGCCGCAAAGCCACCCCGAGCCGCACGAGCTCGAGGAGCCGACCCGGGTCCTTCCAGCTCGGGAAGTCGGCGAGCTCGTCGCCGCCGACGAGGAAGACAGCGTCCGCAGGCTTGCGCTCCTCGAGATAGTCGACCGTCCGGGCGTGCCCGTCGAGCTCGACCTCGGCCGCGGGCAGATCCGCGAACGCGAGGCGCGAGAGCTCGAGACGTGCCTCCGCAGGCGCCTGGGCTCGCTTGTGCCCGGGGTCCGCGACGACGAGGACGAGGAGCCGTTCGAGCCCGAGGTGCTCGCACGCCGCCCGCGCGAGCGCGAGGTGGCCGACGTGCGGCGGGTCGAAGACCCCGCCGAGGATCCCGAGCCTCACTCCCACTCCAGCGTCTCGCCTCCGATCTCGACCTCGGCGCCCCGCCGCACTCCCGCCCGGCGCAGGGCGTCCTCGAGCTCACCCGCCGGCGGCGGCGTGCCGACGACGCGATACCCCCGGTCGGTCCGGAGGATCCGGAACGGCTGCCGGCGCCGCGAGCGCGGCCGGTAGTCGAGGTACTCCGGGAGCGACTCGTCCTTCGTCGGCGTCCACGGCTCGACCGGACAGAGCTCGAAGAGCGCGCGCCGGAGGTCGTCGACTCCCTCTCCCGTCGCGCAGGAGACGAGGAATGTCGGCACGGCGCCCTCGAACGAGACGCCGGTCCGCTCCGCGAGGAGGTCGACCTTGTTCAGCACGACGATCTCGGGGAGGGCGGCGAGGCCGGCGCCGTACCGCTCGAGCTCGTGCCGGACGGCGTCGTACCGGCCCTCGCTGTCGCCGGCCGACACGTCGAGCACGTGGATCAGCAGGCGGGCGCGCTCCAGGTGGGCGAGGAACTCGTGCCCGAGGCCCGCTCCCTCCGCCGCGCCCTCGATCAGGCCAGGGACGTCGGCCACCACGAGCTGCCGCCCGTCCGGCGCCTCCACCGTCCCGAGCACGGGCTCGAGAGTCGTGAAGGGATAGTCGGCGACCTTCGGCTTCGCGTTCGAGATCCGGCGCAGGAGCGAGGACTTGCCGGCGTTCGGGAGACCCGTCAGGGCCGCGTCGGCGACGAGCTTGAGCCGCAGGACGTAGTCGGCTTCCTCTCCCGGCTGGCCCGTCTCGGCGAAACGCGGCGCCTGCCGCGTCGGAGTCGCGAACTGGGCGTTCCCGCGACCGCCCGCGCCCCCGCGGGCTGCCACGAACCGGGCATCGGGCTCGAGCAGGTCCGTGACGAGCCGGCCCTCGGCGTCGTGCACCTGCGTCCCGACCGGGACGCGCAGCTCGGCGGGCTCGCCGTCTGCGCCGTGCCGGCGCTTCCCGCGACCGTTGCCCCCACGGCTTGCCCGCACCCGTCTCACGCCGTGGAGCGAGGACAGGTCGCGCAGCGTCGGGTCGGCGCGGATCACGACGTCGCCACCCTCGCCGCCGTCGCCTCCGTCCGGCCCGCCGCGCGGGACGTGCTTCTCGCGCCGAAAGCTCAGGCCGCCGTCACCGCCGCGGCCCGCTTCCACATGGATGTGCGCCCGATCCGAGAACACTGTCTCCCCGCCCGGCGGCCGGCGCCGCCCGCTGTGCGGCGCCCGCTATTCCGCGTCTGCTACCGGGGCGGCGACGGAGACGAAGCGCTTGTCCCCGGAGCGGCCGAACTCGACCACGCCTTCGCGCAGGGCGAAGATGGTGTCGTCGCGCCCGCGCCCGGCTCCGGGGCCCGGGCGGAACTTCGTTCCGCGCTGGCGGACGATGATCATCCCCGTCTTCACCGGCTGACCCGCGAAGACCTTCACCCCGAGCCGTTTCGACTCGGAGTCGCGGCCGTTCCGGGACGAGCCGAGGCCTTTCTTGTGTGCCATCTCTAGTGCTCCTCTTTCGCCGCGATCGCTGCCTCGATGGCCGCGATCGCGCCTTTCCGGTTCGCATTCGCGCGCTCGAACTCGAGAGCGGCGGCGAGCATCGGGGCGTTCCAGTCCGGCGCCGCCTTCCTGATCTCGGCGACCGTCAGCTCCTCGTACCCCGAGGGCATGCCCTTCACGTGCTCTGCCGGCGCGGCCGGCTTCGCAGGCTTCGCTTCCGCCTCGGCCTGCTTGGAAGGCGTTCGGGAGGCCCGTTTCGCGGCCCCGATCGATTCGATCTCGATCTGGGTCAACGACGCGCGAAAGCCGGTGTGGCGGCGATAGCCCGTCCTCTTCTTGTACTTGCCGATCCGGATCTTCGGTCCCTTGACCTCGCCCACGATGCGCGCGGTGACGGTCGTGTCCGGATCGAGGTTGGGGCCGCCGTCCCCTCCGACGAGCAGCACAGCAGGGTTGATCGTCGCACCGTCCCGCTCGCGCAGACGGTCGACGAGCAGACGCTGACCCTCGTGGACGCGGTATTGCTTCCCCGCAAGCTTGATGATCGCGTAGGTCACGTCGTCGGCTCCTGCACGTAGAAATCGCGGCCTGGCGCCGCGAGTCGCGGAATGATAGCCGACGTCAGCCGGAGCGGCCGGAGCGGGTCGCGTCGAAATCCTCGATCCATTCGGACATCGGCACGTAGCCCTCGTCGCCGGGCCCGGGCGGCTCGGCAGACTCCTGGCCATTCTCCGCCGAAGCGGGCTTCCGCCGTCTCCGCCCCCCGCGGCTTCCCCGCCGCGTGCGCTTTCGTTTCGGCTCGCCGTCGGTCGCGGCTTGGTCCTCTGCGGTGTCTCCGTCGCCCGCGGGCCCGAGGGCCTCGGGCACTTCCGTCTCGTCGGGCTCGGCTCCGAGGTCCGGCGGCGGCAGGTGGATCGTCGGCGTCGGCTTCTCACCGTCGCCGTCCGAATCGCCTGGTGACACCGTGACGCCCGGCGTTCCCGCTTCCGCGGCCGCCGTCTGCTTCTTGCGACCGCGCCCGCCGCGGCTCCCGCGACGCGTGCGCTTCTTCGCAGGCGGCTTCTGCTCGGCCACCGATCCGGTCTCGTCGGCGACCGGCTCCTCGGGCTCCGCGATCGCGTCCTCGACCTCCTCCGGCGCAGCCTCCGCAACCTGGAACTGCTTGCGGGAGGGTGCTCGCGTCGGCTTCTCGGCCTCGTCCTCGAACGTGGCCCCGCGCGTTTGCGCCGGCTCGTCGGTCAACATCGCGTACGCCGTGCCGTCGAGAACACGCCCGATCGTCGCCGACACCTTCTTGCCCACGAGCTTCGCGGCGCCGGACACGACGACCTCGTAACCGTCCACCTTCCCCACTCCCGCAGCCGCGTCGTGCAGACCGACCTCGACCAGCTTCAGGTCGAGCTTCTGACCCTCCTCGACCGGGGCGGACGGGGCGATCGTCTCGAGCTTCCCCTGCTCGAGGACGTCGAAATGGTCGAGGTGCAGGTGCCCGTTGGTGGCGGGGACGAGGAAGAAGCGCCGACGCGCGGCCGCCTCGATCGCCTCGAGACGCCGGCCGCCGGGGCCGACCAGGAGCATGAGGACGCGCGGGTGGACGGCCACCCGGAACGCCTGCGTGCGGGAGCCCTTCGTCAACCCTCGGAGCTTGCGCTCGACCTCCAGCGCCACCGTTGCCTCCGAGACGACGAACCCGTCGCCTCCGCACTCGGGGCAGCGCTGCGTGAGGATCTCGCGCGGGCCGTCGGTGACGTTCTGGCGCGTCATCTCGACGAGCCCGAGCGGCGAGATCTCGACGACGTACGTCTTCGTCCGGTCGCGTTCGAGCTCCGTCCGCAGCGCCTCCTCGACCGTCTCGCGGTTCTTCGGGTTCGCCATGTCGATGAAGTCGATGACGATGATCCCGCCGATGTCGCGTAGCCGGAGCTGGCGAACGACCTCCTTCACCGCCTCCAGGTTGTTCTTGACGATCGTGTCCTCGAGCCTGCCCGTCGCGGACTTCCCCCGCGAGCCGACGAAGCGGCCCGTGTTCACGTCGATGACGGTGAACGCCTCGGCGTAGTCGAACACGAGGTACCCGCCGGAGGGCAGGTTGACCCGGCGCTCGAGCGTGGAGCGGATCTCCGCCTCCACACCGGACGCCTCGAACAGCGGCTCCTTCTGCCGGTAGCGATGGACACGCTCGATCATGTGCGGCGAGGTCTTCTTGAGGTAGCTGACGATGCGCTTGTGCGTGCGCTCGTCGTCGATCTGTGCCCCGACGAAGTCGCCGGCGAAGAGATCGCGGACGATCCGGAGCGGGAGCTCGGCTTCCTCGTACACGAGGCTCGGCGCAGTCGCCCCCTTCGCGCGCGCCTGGATCGTCTTCCAGAGCCGCTGCAGGAAGACGAGGTCGCGCTCGATGTCCTCGGCCGACGCGCCCTCGGCGGCGGTCCGGACGATGATGCCACCGCCCTTCGGGTCGAGCTTGGAGACGATGCCCTTCAGGCGGTTGCGCTCCTCGTCCTCGATCCGCCGTGAGACGCCGGAGCCCTCGCCGCTCGGGACGTACACGAGGAAGCGGCCGGGGAGGGAGATCTCCGTCGTCAGGCGCGCGCCCTTCGACTTCATCGGGTCCTTCACGGCCTGGACGAGCACGGTCTCGCCCCGCTTGATCAGGTCCTGGATCTTCCGGGCCCCTTTTCGCCCCTCGAGCTCGGGGCCGACGATCTCGTCGACGTACAGGAAGCCGTTCTTCTCGAGCCCGATCTCGACGAACGCGGCCTCCATTCCGGGCAGGACGTTGTCGACGACGCCGAGGTAGATGTTGCCCGCGATCGAGCGCCGCTCGGGCCGCTCGAGGTAGACCTCTGCGACCCGGTCGTCTTCGAGGATGGCGACGCGCTGCTCGCCGACGTCGACGGAGATCAGGAGCTCGCGCTTCGCCGCGGGAAGGGGAGCGCGACGCGTCGGCGTGCGGCGCCGCGTGCGGGCGGTTCTCCGCTCCGGCTTGCGCTCCGGGCGCGCGCGTGCGGGCTCCTTTTCCGGCTCGGGGGCGGCGGCTGCCGTCTCCGCCGCGCTCTTCTTCCTTCCACGCCCACCGCGACTTCCGCGGCGGCGTCTCTTCCTCGCCGGCGCGGAGGCAGTGCCGTCTTCGGGCTCCGCGGGCGGAGTTGCAGACTCGATTGGGTCAGTCGGTTCGGGTGCTTCCGGTGCCGCAGCGTCCGCCGCGGCGGGTTGCTCGGCCTTCTTGCCGAAGCGAAACCAGCGTCGTGACAAGGTGTTCCTCTCGGTCGTTCGCGCGCGTGAAAAGAGACGCCGTCTGCGTCTCCTCGAACGCGCTGCGGGTGTGCAAGAACGTGGCCATGGGCCTACGACAACGGTAGCAGGCGGGCCCGCAGCACCCGGTGCCGCCCGCGCCGCGCCGCGTCAGGCCGCCGCAGGGCGGAGCCGTGCGCGCCGTGCTCGAACGGCTCGCAGCCGTTGGGAAAGCCGCGCCCAGGCCCACGGTTCGAGCTCGGCGTAGCGCGTCTCCCCCTGGCCGCGCGTCGCCTCCAGATACTCGAACCAGGCGTCGGCTTCCTCGAGCTCGAGCAGCTCCTGAGCCAGCTCCGTGTCGGGCATCTTCCCTCCCATCGCCTCGTTGCGCGGATCGTAGGACCCGCACCGGACGGAGCGCGCTCAGCCCGTCGGCAGGCGGAGGCGGCGCGCCGCCGTCGCGAGCGCCCACGTCGCAGATGCGGCGATCGCGGCGTCGGCGACCGGGGCCGGGAGCACGTTTCGCGCTCGGAGCGCGGCTTCCCTGAAGAGGAAGCCGAGCGCGACGACCGAGGCGGCCGCGCCCGCGACGAGCGGCAGCTGGTCCGAGGGCAACCTGCCCCGCAGGGACTGGAGCCGCGCCGCCGTCCGGGTCTGCTCGAGCGTGAGGACCGAGCGCGACCCGTCACCGCGGCCGCCGAGCGCCCCGAGGAGCGCAGCTCGGATGACGGAGGAGCGAACGAGCTTGTCGGCGACGATGTCGTGCAGGACCGGAACGCGGCGCGCGAGGTGCGTCCAGTGTTCCGCCGCGTCGACGATCTTGCGGCCAATGGCGTCCGTCGGGAAGCCCTCGCCGGCGCGGCACTCGACGACGAACGGCGTGAGCACGTACGGCGGCGTCCAGTGCTCCTGCGGCCAGAGCTGCACGAGCACGACCGGAGTTCCCGCGCGATCCGCCTCCCGCACGAGCGCTTCGTCTGCCGCGCTCGGCTCTCCGGCCATCACGTGCACCCGGACCTCCGCAGCCTGTCGAGAGGACGTGTCGGTCACGACCACCGCGCCGGGCGCGGCGCCGGCGGAGAGCTCACGAGCCAGCTGCTCGCAGAGCATGCCGCTCACGACGATGGGCCCGGCAGGGTCTGGCGAGGTCTCCTCCTGGATCGCGCCGGCGAGCCCGCGCACCTCGAAGAGCAGTCCGGTAGGGAGCTTCACAGGCGGATGCGGCCGAGGTTTCCTCGGGCGTGGATCCCCTGCAGCACGCCGATGAGGAAGAGGTTCGAGACGATCGACGTGCCGCCGACGGCAACGAAGGGAAGCGGGATCCCCGTGACGGGAGCGACGCCCATGGTCATGCCGACGTTCACGAAGATCTGGAAGAGGAATGCGAACACGAGGCCGCCGGCTACCACCGCCCCGAACAGGTCTCCGGCCACCGTCACGACCCGCAGACCTCGCCAGACGACGAGCAGGTAGAGCAGGAGCAGGATCGCCGAGCCGACGAAGCCGCGCTGCTCGCCGAGCGAGGCGAACGCGAAGTCGGTCGCGTGCTCGGGCAGGTAGTCGAGGCGCGTCTGGCTCGCGCCCACGATGCCGCGGCCGTCGAGCCCGCCCGAGCCGATCGCCGTGATGGATTGGTTCACGTTCCACGTCAGCCCGCCCGGGTCGCGATCGCGGTTCAGGAAGCCGGTGAAGCGGTGCGCCTGGTAGGGCTGCAAGACCTGGACGCCCGACGCGGGGAGGAACCAGAGCACCGCGAGCGCGACGATCGTCGCGGCGACGAAGAGGACGAGCAGCTGCCTCCAGCGGACGCCGACGAAGAAGAGGAGCGCGAAGAGCGCGGCCGAGTAGACGAGCGCCGTGCCCAGGTCCGGCTGCAGGAACACGAGCACGATGGGGCCGAGGCCGAGGCCGATGGCCGAGAAGATCGTCCGCCAGCGCATGATCCGCCCGGCCCGCTCGACGAGGAAGGCGGCGAGCGCGAGGACGAACAGCACCTTCCCGAGCTCGGACGGCTGGAACTGGAGCACGCCCAGGTTGATCCAGCGCTTCGACCCGCGGATGGTCTCGGCGACCGCGAACACGACGAGCAAGAGCCCGATCGTGGCCCCGTAGACGACACGCCAGTAGCGCAGGGCGAGGTGGTAGGGCACGACGGCGGCGAACACGAGCGCGCCCAGGCCGAGCACGGCCGCGATGCCCTGCCGGACGACGTAGTAGTTCTCGTCGCCGGGGACGTCGAAGCGCGTGATCCCGCCCACGACCCAGAGGCCGTAGGCGACGAGCGCGAGCGCCGCGGCGAGGAGCACCCAGTCGAGCCGGCGCAGGAAGCCGGCCGCGTCGGTCGCCGTCGCCTCCCGCCGGACCCCGACGCGCGCGCGCTCCGCGACCTGGACCTGGATCGCCATCAGTCGACGTTCACCCGGATCGCCTGCGGGCCAGGAACCCCGAAGAACTTCTCGAACACCTTGAGCGCGGCGGGCGCGGCGGCCGCCGAGCCGTGCCCGCCGTTCTCGATCAGCGCGCAGACGACGAGCCGCGCGTTGTCGGACGGGCCCCAGCCGCACCACCACGACTGGTCCTCCACGTGGCCGGCGGGATACCCGGCGAGCTGCACGACCTTCTCGGCCGTCCCCGTCTTCCCCGAGATCGGCACCTTGTAGTTTCCGAAGACCGCCGCCGAGGTTCCCGTGGGATCGTGCGTCGCCTTGTAGAGGCCGTCGCGCACCGCCTGCAGCGCAGCCGGGTCGACGCCGCTCGGCTGGGGCGGGCGGGGGGCGAAGCGGCGCAGGACGACGTCCGGCGAGCCCTTCCCGTTGCCCGGCTGCTCGACGTCGGAGACGAGGTAGGGCGTCACGACGTTCCCGCCGTTCGCGAGCATGGAGTAGAAGACCGCCTGCTGCAGCGGCGTCACGAGCAGGTCGCCCTGCCCGATCGCGAGCTGGATCGACTGGCCCGGGTTCCACGCGCGGTCCCAGTCGCTCTTGAAGTGCTGCTTCCGCCACTCGGGAGTCGGAAGCAGCCCGCTCGACTCGCCGCCGATGTCGAGCCCGGTGTCCCTCCCGTAGCCGAACCTGCGCGCCCACTGCTGCAGGCGCATCCGGCCCTCGCTGCCGCGCTCGTAGAAGCGGTTGCCGATCTCGTCGAAGTACGTGTCGCACGACTGGGCGAGCGCCTCGGGCAGCGTCATGGGCGTGTTCACATAGGGATCCCAGTTCGTGAACTTCTGCCGGTCGAGCCCGTAGTACGCGACGGGCGAGCACTGCAGCGGGTCGTACGCGGAGAACACGTGGTCCTGCATCCCCGCGAGCGCGGTCACGGGCTTGAACGTGGAGCCGGGCGGGTAGGCGCCCGCGATCGCGCGGTTCAGCCCCGGATAATTGTCCCGCTTCGCCACGTTTGCGTCGAGCAGCGGCGCGAGCTTCTTCGTGTCGACCTTGCCGACGAAGAGGGAGGGCTTGTAGGTCGGAGAGGACGCCATCGCGAGCACGGCGCCGTCGCGGGGGTTCATCGCGACGATGGCGCCCCCGTCGGCGGCCCAGTGGCCGTCGGCGTGCGCGAGGTTGATCCCGTAGCGGAGGGCGAGCTCTGCGGCCCGCTGCACCCGCATGTCGAGCGTGAGCCGGAGGCCGTAGCCCGCGCGCGGCTCCTGTCGCGGCTGGATCGGGCTCACCGGACGTCCGAGCGAGTCGACGTGCAGCTGGTCGAGCCCGTCCTTCCCCCGGAGGTACGTGTCGTAGGCACCCTCGATCCCGCTCTGCCCGATCCGGTCACCGGCCAGGTAGCCCTGCGAGCGGAGCCGCTTCAGCTGCGCGCCCGAGATCTCGCCCACGTAGCCGAGGACCTGGGCGCCGAGCGAGCCGTAGGGATAGTCGCGGAGGTAGGTGTCGACGATCCGCACGCCCGGGAACTGCGCCTCGTGCTCGTACAGGTAGTCGATCTGCGCGTTTCCGACGGCCGTCTTCACGGTCACCGGGGACAGCGGGTCCTGGGACGACGACGCCACGGCGCGGGCGAGCTCCGTCGGCGGGAGCTTCAGCACCTTGGCGAGCCTGCGGATCAACCGCGGACGCCTGCCCGCGGGCACGTCTCCGATCGCGAGCTGCACTGCGGTGCCCGGCACGTTCGAGACGAGGACGCGCCCATGGCGGTCGAGGATGGGGCCTCTCGGAGCCTCGATCCGGACGAGCCGGAGCTGGTTGTTCTGCGCCTGCGCCAGGTAGTGCGTGCCCGAGAGCACCTGCAGCGACCAGAGCCGGAGGAAGAGGACGGCGAAGACGACGAGCGCGAACGCGCCGAAGATGCCGACGCGGAGCGCGAGCGGCGGGGTCAGCCGGTACGGCTCCCGGACGTGCGGGTCCGGGGGCAGGAACCGGCCCGACCGCGATCTCGGCTCCTGGTAGGGGCCGTCAGACAACGAGCTCGACCTCCCCGGAGGGCTGGAGCACGACGCGCCCGCCGACGAGCTTGCGCACGAGCAGGAAGATCGGATAGGCGAGCAGGAGATTCAGGAGGAGCTCCGGCAGCAGCGAGGTGAGCAGCGCCTGACGTGCGGAGACGGCCTCGCCGAGCATGTAGTGGAGGAAGAGGTCGAAGACGGCCGCGAGCACCGTGATGATGCCGACGGAGAGCACCGGCGCGAGCGCGCGGCCCCGCCCGGTCGTCTCGGCGTAGCGCCCCGCCCAGAAACCGGCGAGCGTCAACACGAGCGACGTGACGCCGAGGGTGTCGAGCGTGACGAGATCGACGATCAGTCCGCCGAGGAAGCCGAACACGGCACCCGGTACCGAGCCGCGGACGAGCCCGAGCGCGACGACGACGACGAGCAGGAGGTCGGCGGTCCCGCCGAACACGAAGGTCGAGGAGACGACCACCGCCTGCAACAGCGCGGCGACGAAGACGACGGCGGATGCTCTGAGCGCCGCGGTGATCGTCATCTGGCGGTGCGGGTCTTCGGGACCAGCACGAGCACGGCGTCGAGCGCCCCGAAGTCGACGTACGGCTCGATCTGCACCTGCTGGAAGAAGTCGGTGTCGCTCTGCCCCACGCTCGTCACGTCCCCGATCGGAATCCCCTTCGGGTAGACCGAGTTGAGCCCGTTCGCCTTCCAGCCGGCGGTGACGATGCTGTCGCCCTCCCGGACGACGTCCTCCTTGCGGACGCGGTCGAGGACCAGCGTCTCACGGGTTCCCCGCGCATGGCGCACGATGCCGGTCGCACGCGTTCGCACGTCGATCGCCGAGGCGGCCGCCTGCTGATCGGTCAGGAGCTGCACGCGCGCGGAGCCTCCCGTGAGCCGCACGACGAGCCCGACGAGGCTGCCGTCGGAGCTCAGGACGGGATCGTCCACGTGGATCCCGCGGTTCGAGCCCACGTCGACGACGATGGACTGGGCGAACGCGCCGTCGGGCCGGGCGATGACGGCCGCGGACACGGCGTTGTAGTCGCGCGGGAAGCTCGGGCTGCCGACGTAGTGCAGCTGTTTGCGGAGCGAGCGGTTCTCCTGGATCGCGAACTGGTTCTGGATCGCGATCTGCCGCAGGCGCGCATTCTCGCGGCGGAGCTGCGCTGCGTCCGACCGGGCGTGCAGGAGGCTCTCCGCCCAGTTGTAGCCGTCCCGGAAGGGCTGCGCCACGCGGTCCATGCCCACGGCGAACGGGCGGAGTGCGGCCGCGCCCGCGGACTGCGCGCCGCTCAGCGAGCCGCTCTCGGTCGAGCGGAACGAGATCGTGATCAGCACGAGCGCGAGGAGCACGAGCCCGCCGACGACGAGCCGGCGGCGGAGCGCGCCGGCGCCTCGCTGGGACATCGGGGTCGTCGGGATACGCCGGACGGTGGTCACGCCCAGCGCAGCCGGACGCGCGCTGCGTTGGCGCGGCATGCCGGGATGCTAGCTCGGGCCTGGGCCGGACTCCCGAGCAGTCGCTTGTCTATGCGAAATCGCAAACGCCGCGACCGCGAAGTGGCCTCGCTCGAGGGGGGTCTCGCGCGACCGGAATCCCGCGCGAGCAGATGCTGTCTCAGGTGACGTTCAGCGCAGCAGCCCGTTCTTGCGGGCGGCCTGCCTGCGCGCGGAGCGGTGGATGACCTCGAACTCCTCGAGGCTCCGCCCCGAGCCGACGGCGACGCAGGTCAACGGGCTGTCCGCCAGGTGCACCGGGATCTGCGTCTCGTGCCGGACGCGGTCGTCCAGGCCCTGGAGCAGCGCGCCGCCGCCCGCGAGCACGATCCCCCGGTCCATGATGTCGGCGGCGAGCTCGGGCGGCGTCTTGTCGAGCGTCGACTTGAGCGCGTCGATGATCTGGGTCACCGGCTCGTCGAGCGCCCGACGGATCTCCTCGGACGAGATGATCACCGTCTTGGGGAGGCCGGTCAGCATGTCGCGGCCGCGCACCTCCGCCTGCAGCTCCTCGGGGAGGCGGTAGGCCGAGCCGATCTCGAGCTTGATCTCCTCCGCGGTCTGCTGGCCGACGAGGAGCTTGTACTCCTTCTTGATGTGGTTGACGATCGCCTCGTCCATCTCGTCGCCGCCGACGCGCATGCTCTGCGAGACGACGATGCCGCCGAGGGAGATGACGGCCACCTCGGAGGTGCCGCCGCCGATGTCGACGATCATGTTCCCGGTCGGCTCTGCGACGGGGAGGCCCGCGCCGATCGCGGCGGCCATGGGCTCCTCGATCAGGTACGCCTGACGCGCGCCCGCCGAGAGCGTCGCCTCCTCGACCGCCCGCTTCTCGACGCCGGTCACGCCCGACGGCACGCACACGACCACGCGTGGGTGCGCGAAGCGGTGCTGGTGCACCTTCTGGATGAAGTGGCGCAGCATCTGCTCGGTGACGTCGAAGTCGGCGATGACGCCGTCCTTCAGCGGTCGGATGGCGGAGATCGTCCCGGGGGTGCGTCCGAGCATCCGCTTCGCCTCGACCCCGACCGCGTGCACCTCGCCGGTGCGCTGGTCGATCGCCACGACCGACGGCTCCGAGAGCACGATGCCGCGGCCGCGGACGTACACGAGCGTGTTGGCGGTGCCGAGGTCCACGGCCATGTCGCGGCCGCCGAAACCGGTCAGTGTCTTCAGGTAGGCCATCGCGGGGGCACGGAGTCTACCTGCGGGTTTCCAGCAGCTTTGGCGCCCGCCGCTCGAGAAGCGAGACGAGGAGCGATCCCGGCAACCCGACGACGTTGAGGTAGTCGCCTTCGATCCGCTCGACGAGCCGACCGCCGAGGCCCTGGATCGCATAGGCGCCCGCCCTGCCCTTCCACTCGCCGCTAGCGAGGTACTGCTCGAGCGCGGGCGGCTCGACGTGGCGGAACGTCACGCTCGTCGATTCGCTCTCGAGCTCCTGCCACTCGTCCGCGAGGAGGCAGAGGCCCGAGACCACCGTGTGCGTGCGGCCGGCGAGCTCGCGGAGCATGCGCGCGGCGTCTTCCCGATCGGCGGGCTTCCCGTACAGACGGCCGTCGAGGACGACGGTGGTGTCGACCCCGAGCGTCAGGGCACCGGCACGATGGACGGAGCGCGCCTTTCCTTCCGCATGCCGGCGCACGAGCTCTCGCGGCTCCACGCGGACGGTGTCGTCCTCCGCGTACGCGGGCGCGAGGACGTCGAAGGGGATCCGAAGCTGCTCGAGGATCGCGCGCCGCTGCGGCGAGGTGGACGCGAGGACGAGTCCGGTGTCGACGTGTCCGCTCAACGTGCGGTGTCAGACACTCGCAGCAACTGCCACAAGCTTCCTCGCTTCACCAAGCCACATTCGCCCGCTCGCGTCGGCTCGTCGCGAGCGGTGTCTGACACCGCCTTCGACAAACGGTCGGCTGGGGGTCACGTCCGGCGTGGTCAGGCGCGCTTGCGCGCGACCCAGATCTCCTCCGCCGGCCACTTGCGTGCCCACTCCGCCGTGACGTAGCTGTAGTACTCGTGCGTCTTCGCTTCGTCGGGCGCGTAGAGCTCGATCAGCCGCTCGACCTCGAAGCCCGCGCTCCTGAGCACGTCGATCCACTCGCCGTGCGGAGGATGGAATTCGACCTCGCCCGTGTCCGGCCACTCGATCTTGGTCATCCCGACCTGCGGTCGCTGCAGACGCTCGTCGATCCCGTCGAGCCTCATGCACAGGATCGAGAGCGGCGAGTTACAGAGGAAGACGAGGCGGCCGTCCGGACGCAGGAGCCGTGCAGCCTCGGGGATCCAGAGGTACGGGTCGGCCCAGATCGAGGCGCCGTACTCCGATACCGCGAAGTCGAAGGATGCGTCGGGCAGCGGCACGGATTCGGCCGCCGCCTGCACGAGCGGGAACTCCAGCCCGAACTCCTCCTGCATTTGGCGCGCGGTCGCCAGCTGCGCGGGTGTGGGATCCACGCCAACCGGCCGTGCCCCCTTCCTCGCGAACCAAGCCGAGACATACGCCGTGCCACACCCGAGCTCGACCACATCGAGCCCGGCGACGTCGCCGAAGATGTCACGCCGAACCTGGGAGTGCCCGAAGACCCCGAGCGCAAGCTCTTCCTTCGCCCAGGCGGCGCGGGCGCTCGGCCCCGTGAACTCGGCGTTGATCTTCGTCCACGTCTCGACGTTCCTCGAGATGTACTCGAGGCGACGGTCAGACGAGCTCGTCATCGCCGAACCAGAGAACGATCTCGGCCTCGGCGGTCTCCGCCGAGTCGGAGCCGTGCACGAGATTGTCCGGCATCGAGAGCGCGAGGTCTCCGCGGATGGTGCCGGGCGCCGCCGCCGCGGGGTCGGTCGCCCCGATCGTCTGCCGACACGTCGCGATCGCGCCCTCGCCCTCGAGCACCAGGGCGAGCGTGGCGCCCGACGTGATGAACTCGACGAGCTCGCCGAAGAACGGCTTCTCCCGGTGCACGTCGTAGTGCGCCTCGGCGAGCTCGCGGTCGACCCGGACGAGCCGCGCGGCCCGGAGCTCGAGCCCGCGCGCCTCGAACCGCCCGAGGATCTCTCCGGCGAGACCGCGCGCCATGGCATCCGGCTTCACGAGGATGAGCGTGCGCTCGACGGCCATCGGGCGCCCGAGTCTACCGGCGCGTCAGTCGCTCGCCTGCGAGCGCGGCGCGGGGTTCAGCTCCCGGCTCGAGCCGTCCCCGAGCTCACGGCCCCGCCGCTCTTCCAGCTCCCGAGCGGAGACGTCCTCGAGCAACGGCAGGGCCGGGGTCACCGGGGTCGCGCAGTGCGGGCACACCTGCCAGAGCGACTCGAGCGGCTGGCCGCAGTTGGCGCACGCCTGCTTGAGCCGGGTCGTGCAGACGGGGCAGACGAGGTAGCTCGGCTCGACCCGAGCGCGGCACACGGGGCAGCGCTGGTCGAGCTGCGCGATCCGCTCCTCCATCGCCTTGATCTCGAGCTCGCGCTCGCGCGCGTCCTGCAGGTACTCGGGCGGCCGGAAGAACATGTAGATGATCGGGCCGAGGAACGGCGGGAAGAGCCCGATCAGCGTCGCCAGCGCGACGAGCCAAGGCTCCGCGATGCGGCGGCGGGCATCCTTGAACGTCCAGTAGGCGGTCGCCAGCCAGAGGAGCACGAGCACCGTGATCCCGAGGTTCCGGGCGGCGGTCCACCCGGGCGAGCCGGTGAGGGCGAGGAGAGAGTGCATCGTCAGAGCAGAAGCTTGCCCACCAGATAGCCGAGCGCAAAGGCCGCGCCCACGAGCGCGGCGACGATCACGAGTGCGAAGGTCACGACGCCGAGACGCTCTCCTACTCCGGACACGGGCTTACTCCTCCCCCGCGAGGTCGCCCAGCAGGTAGAGGGAGCCCGTCACGAGCACCGGCTCGCCGAGCTCGTGGGCCCTGCGCAGCGCCGCCCCGGGCTCGTCGATCGCCTCCACGCGAACGAAGTGGCGGCGCGCGATGCGGGCCACGTCGGCCGCGGGCAGCGCCCGCTCGGACGACGAGCGCGTCGCGACGAGCGTGTCGCCCGCGCCTCGCAGGATCCGGAGCATCTCGTCCGCGTCCTTGTCGCCGAGGATCGAGGCGACGATCGTCCAGTTCGCGGATGGAAGCCTCTCGACGAGGAAGCGCGCACCGTGGGGATTGTGCGCTCCGTCGCGGACCTCCGCATCTCTCCGCTCGAAGCGGCCGGGCAGCCGGGCCTCCGCGTCGGCCGAGATCGGGCGGCCGACGAACGCCTCCGCCGCCTCACGCGCGCCGCCGATGCGAACGTCCCGGCCGGGCACGAGGAACGACCACTCGTCGTCGGGCAGCACGACGACCGCCCCCTCCCGGGCGACCGCGAGCTTCTCCCGCGCGATCTCCTCGCGCGTCTCCCCGAGCACGTCCGTGTGCTCGAGGTCGACGTTCGTGAGCAGGACGACGCGCGCCCGCAGCACGTTCGTCGCGTCGAGCCTCCCTCCCAGCCCCGCCTCGACGACCGCGACGTCCACCTTCGCCTCGGCGAACGCGAGCAGCGCCGCGGCCGTCACGACCTCGAACTGCGTCGCGTCCGCCCGCTCCGCGGGCGCGCGCACGGCCCGCAGCGCCGCCTCCAGGTCCGCCTCGACGCCGTCGAGCCGGATCCGCTCGCTCCAGCTCGCGACGTGCGGCGAGATCGTCGTCCCCACGGAGAGCCCCTCGCCGAGCAGGAGCTGCTCGATCGTCACCGCCGCCGTCGACTTGCCGTTCGTGCCGACGACGTGGACGGCCGGAAAGGCTTGCTCCGGGTTGCCGAGCTCCGCGAGCAGCGCGTGCATCCGGTCGAGCCCGAACTCCCGCGGCCACGGGGAGAGGGAGTCCAGCCAGGCGACGGCCGAGCCCACTCCGCCGCTCTCAAGCCTGGAGCGCGGCGAGCTCGCGCCGGTAGCGCTCGAGCTTCGCGCGCTCGCTCTCCACCACGTCCGCAGGCGCGTTCGAGACGAAGCGCTCGTTTGCGAGCATGCCCTCCGCGCGCGCAACCTCCTTGCGCAGCCGCTCGATCTCCGCCTCCCGCTTGTCGGACACGGCCGCGCGCTCCGGGCGCACGACCGCGGCGAAAATGCGACGCTCCTCGTCCGACGCCAGCTCGATCTCCACCCCGCTCCGCCGGAAGATCCGCGCCGCCTCCTGGACGCGGTCGAGCGCGCCCGCGTCGGCGTCGAAGCGCGGATCCGCCTCCGGCCACGGCGAGACGATGAGCCGTGCCTCCCGGCCCGGAAGCTGCGACCAGATCTCCTCGGTGACATGGGGGAGCGCGGGATGGAGCAGCTTCAGCAGCCGCTCGAGCGCCGCGAGCGCCGTCACCCGCGCGTCGGCGTCGCCGCCGTAGAGCCTGGGCTTGATCGCCTCGGCGTACCAGTCGCAGAAGTCGTCGAACGTCAGGTGGTAGAGCTCGTCGACCACGTGCGAGAAGTCGAACTCGGCAAGCAGCCGCTCCACCTCTCGCTGGGTCTGCGTCAGCCGCGCAAGGATCCACCGCTCCTCGACGGCCGCCGGCCGCTCCGCGGGCTCGGAGCCCTCGGACGCCTGGAGGATCAGCCGCGCCACCGACCAGAGCTTCTGCGCGAGCTTGCGCCCCTCCTCGATCGCGCCCTCCGAGAAGGTCACGTCCTGGGACGACGCCATCTTCATGAGCCCGTAGCGCGTCGCGTCCGCGCCGTAGCGCTCGATCAGCGCGAGCGGGTTCATCCCCGTGCCGAGGCTCTTCGACATCCGCCCTCCCGTCGGCGCATGCACGAGCGAGTGGATGACCACGTCCGAGAACGGAACGTCGCCCATCAGCTCCAGACCGCAGAAGATCATCCGGTTCTCCCAGAGGCGGATGATGTCGCGCGCGGTCGTGTTCAGGTCGCCGGGGTAGAAGGCGCGCAGGTCCTCCGTGTCGTCGGGCCAGCCGAGGGTCGCGAACGGCCATAGCGCGGACGAGAACCAGGTATCGAGAACGTCCTCGCTGCGGGTCAGCTCGGCGGAGCCGCACTCGGCGCACGCGGAGGGCTCTTCCTCCGCGCACGTCCAATGGCCGTCCGGGCACCGCCAGAGCGGGAGCTGGTGCCCCCACCAGATCTGCCGCGAGATGTTCCAGTCCGGCGCCTCCTCGAGCGAGGCGATGGCGAAGCGGTGCTGCGAGTCCGGGTGGAAGCGGACGCGGCCCTCGCGCAGCGCTGCGAGCGCCGGCTGCTTCAGCCCCTCCATCGAGCACCACCACTGGGGCGAGATCAGCGGCTCGATCCGCGTCTTGCAGCGGTCGCAGAGCGCGACCGCGTGCCGGTACGACTCCCGCTTCTCGAGTCCGTCGCGCTCCCGCAGCCACGCGAGGATCCGCCCCTCGGCCTCGTCCTGGGCCAGTCCCTCCAGCCCCCCGGACTCGGCGTTCATGCGCCCGTCCGGGCCGATCACCGTGAGCTCCGGGAGCTCGTGGTCGCGGCCGATCTCCCAGTCCTTCGGATCGTGGCCCGGCGTCACCTTCAACGCACCCGTGCCGAACTCGAGCTCGACGCGCTCGTCGGCGATCACCGGCACGCGCCGCTCCACCCAGGGGACGACCACCTCGCGGCCGACCAGGTCCCGGTACCGGTCGTCGTCCGGGTGGACGGCAACCGCCACGTCCGCCGGGATGGTCGCCACACGCGCGGTCGCGATCGTGATGTGGCCGTCGCCCTCCGCGAGCGGGTAGCGGACGTACGTGAGCGCGTCGTCGACCTCCACGTGGGCGAGCTCGAGGTCCGACAGCGACGTCAGGTGGAACGGGCACCAGTTGACGATGCGGTTCGCGCGGTAGATCCAGCCCTTCTCCCAGAGGTGGACGAAGAAGCGCATGACCGCGCGCACGTACGCGTCGTCCATCGTGAAGCGCTCGCGACGGTAGTCGAGCGAGGCGCCGATGCGGCGGAACTGGAACATGATCTTCCCGCCGTACTCGCGCAGCCACTCCCACACGAGCTCGACGAACGCCTCGCGGCCGAGATCCTGGCGGGACTTCCCCTGCTCCGCCAGGTGCTTCTCGACCGCGTTCTGGGTCGAGATGCCGGCGTGGTCGTAGCCGGGCTGGAAGAGCACGTTCAGCCCCTGCATCCGGCGCGTGCGGACGATCGTGTCCGCGAGCGACAGCTGCAGCGCGTGCCCGAGGTGGAGGTCGCCGGTGACGTTCGGGGGGGGATGGGCGATCGCGAAGCTCTTGCGGCCCGGATCCGGGTCGGCGGCGTAGAGCCCCTCCTCCTCCCAGACCCGCTGCCAGCGCGGCTCGACGTCCTGCGGGAGGTACCGGCTCTCCATGACGCGGGTCTGCGGCTCGCGCGACGCGCTCAGCGATGCGTCGTCGGCCGCACGGATACCGGGAACAGGGGGCGGCCTCTCGCGTCGCGGTGCACGGGCCCGAGGATAGCCGACCCCTGCTCGAGCTCGAGCGTCTCCGCGCCGGCCGCGGCGCGCTCGTCGCAGCCGCCCGAGGACGAGCTACGCGGCGGCGAGCACGAGGATCGTGCTCGTGGCATGCGCACAGAGCCGCCCCTGGCCGTCGACCAGGCGTGCCTCGGTCGTGGAGACGCGTCGCCCGCGATGGAGCACCGTCCCGGTGCACGTGACCCGGCCGGTGTCCACGGTCAGCGCACGGGTGAAGCTCGTCTGGAGGTCGAGCGTCGTCCAGGGCGTCCCCGCCTCCGCGGTCGTGACGAAGGCGCAGCCCATCGCGGAGTCGAGCAGGGTCACCGTGTACCCGGCGTGGACGACGCCGATCGGGTTGTAGTGGAACTCCGCCGGCACGCCCTGGAAGACAGCCCGTCCTTCCTCGACCTCGACGAGGTCGAAGTCGAGCGTTTCCGCGATCGGCGGCGGTGGAAGCTGGCCGCCCACGATCCTCCGCAGCACCTCGAGGCCGGACGCCGTGGCGCCCGCCTCGACGACGAGGAAGGGATCGGACCAGGAGTAGCTCCGGGACCGGCCGGCCGTTGCCTCGTGCCCGGCCGTCAACGCCCCACCGCGTAGCCCTGCATCCCGCGCGGGTTCGCCCCTGCCTTGAGGAGCCCGTCCGGGTCCCTGGCAACGGCGCTCACCCGCCCCAGCGACCACGCCGGCCACAGGGCCACGTCGTGGCCGCGCCGGCGCAGGTCGGCGACCGTCCGGGACGAGAAGCGCGACTCGAGCGCGAGCGACCGCGGCTCGATCCCCCGCGGGTAGAAGGACGAGATCAGGTGGTCGGTGTGGAACTCGGGCGCGTCGATCGCGGCCTGCAGATCGAGCCCGAGGTCGACGTGGCGGATGAACGCGTGCAGGCCCCACTGCTCCTGCTGGTCGCCGCCGGGCGTTCCCCAGGCGAGGTACGGCCGGCCGTCGCGAAGCGCGAGCCCGGGGCTCAGCGTCGTCCGCGGCCGCGCGCGCGGGCGGAGCGAGGAAGGCAGGCCCTCCTCGAGCCAGAACATCTGGGCCCTGGTCCCGAGCGGCCATCCGAGAGCGGGGATCACGGGCGAGCTGTGCAGCCAGCCGCCGCTCGGCGTCGCCGAGATCATGTTCCCGAAGCGATCGACGACGTCCACGTGGACGGTGTCGCCCCGCGTCGGCTCCCCGGAGCCGGGCACCGCCACGAGCTCGCGCACCGAGGGCAGGGGGCCGAGGCTGCACCCGACCTGCGCTGCCGCCTCGTCGCCGACGAGTGCGCGCCGCCCGCTCGCGTACTCCTCGGAGAGGAGGACGTCCATCGGCACCTCGCAGTCGCCGTAGAGCGCGTCCCGGTCCGCGTAGGCGAGCTTCGTGCACTCGGTCACGACATGGACGAGCTCGGCCTCCGAGAGCTCGGCCAGGTCGAACCCCCGCAGGAGCGCGAGCTGCTGCAGCCCGACCGGCCCGGCCCCCCACGGCTGCGTCTTGCAGACCGTCAGCCCGCGGTACTCGTAGCTCACGACGGGCTCGAGCGTCGCCTCCCACTCCGCGAGGTCCTGCGCCGTGAGCAGCCCTCCCTCTGCCTCGACGAAGCGGCCGATCTCCTCCGCGACGAACCCCTCGTAGAAGAGCCTCCGAGCCCTTTCGATCTCGTCCTCGCGGATGCCCCCGCGGCTCTCCTCGACGATCCGGCGGTAGGTGCCCGCGAGCTTCGGGTTGCGGAAGAGGCTCCCGGGCCTCGGCGGCGGGAGATAGAGCTCCGCCGACCCGGCCCAGCCCTCGAGCAGCGCGCGGTTGAGCGTGATCGCACCGACGATGCGGTCGACGAGCGGAAAGCCCTGCTCGGCATAGCCAATCGCGAAGGCCAGGACGTCCTCGAGCCGCCAGCTCCCGAGCTCGCGTAGGAGGAGGAGCCAGCCCCCGAACGCTCCCGGAACGCAAGCGGCGAGGACGCCGGTCCCCGGGACGAGCTGCTCGTGGCCGAGCTCGGCGAAGCGCTCGATCGTCGCAGCGGCGGGAGCGACGCCCTGCCCGCAGAGCGCGAGCGGCTCGGGGCGATCGGCCGACCAGAAGACCGCGGGCACCTCGCCGCCCGGACCGTTCAGGTGCGGCTCGACGACCTGGAGCACGAAGCCGGCCGCGACCGCGGCGTCGAACGCGTTCCCGCCGCGCTCGAGCACGGACATCCCGGCCGAGGAGGCGAGCCAGTGCGTCGACGCGACCATCCCGAAGGTGCCGCGGAGCTCGGGTCGCGTGGTGAACACGACGAGACTCTACGAAGCGCCGCCCCGTAGCGATCGGAGGAGCCACTGCGTACTCTCTGCCGCATGCTCGCCTGCCCTCGCTGCGGTCACGAGAACCCCGACGGAGGCAAGTTCTGCTCCGAGTGCGGCGCCTCGATCGCCGAGAGCGCACGCGCGGGTGAGGAGCGGCGCATCGTCTCCGTCCTCTTCGTCGACCTCGTCGGCTTCACCGCGCGCGCGGAGGAGCTGGACCCGGAGGATGTGCGGGAGTTCCTGACTCCGTATCACGAGCACGTGCGCACTGAGCTAGAGCGGTTCGGCGGGACGGTCGAGAAGTTCATCGGCGACGCAGTGGTCGGCGTGTTCGGAGCGCCCACCGCCTATGGCGACGACCCCGAGCGTGCGGTCCGCGCTGCCCTTGCTGTCCGCGACTGGGCGGGCGAGGAGGCTCTGGAGGTCCGGATCGCGGTGAACACCGGCGAGGCCATCGTCTCGCTCGGCGCGAGCCCCGGTCACGGCGACGCCATGGTCGCCGGCGACGTCGTCAACACGGCCGCCCGGCTCCAGTCCGCCGCCCCGAGTGGAGGCGTCCTCGTGGGTGAGGAGACGTATCTGAGCACGCGCAGCTCGATCGAGTACAGGCCGGCGAATGCCATCACTGCCAAGGGCAAGGCGGCGCCGGTCCGGGTGTGGCTCGCCCTCAAGCCCCTCGCACCCGCGGGCGAGCGACCGCTCCAGCGCGTGCCGATGATCGGCCGCGACGGCGAGCTCGGCGTGCTGATCGGGATCTGGAAACGCGTCACGGAGGAACGGCGGCCGCACCTCGTCACAGTCTTCGGCCCCTCCGGGATCGGCAAGTCGCGACTCACGCTGGAGTTCGCGGAGGACGTCGCCGAGCGCGCAGGACGAGTCCTCCGCGGACGCTCGACGCCCTACGGAGCGAGCAGCCCGTACAGCGCCTTCGCGCAACAGGTCAAGCAGGTGGCGCGCATCTTCGACAGCGACGGGCCCGGCGAGGCGCGCGACAAGCTTTCCGCGGCGGTGGCCGACGTGGTAGGAGCCGAGGAGGCGGAGGCGCACGCGGACCACCTGGCGATGCTGCTGGGGGTCGGCGAGGGGGAAGAGGCGAACGATCGCGAGACGCTCTTCTTCTCAGCGCGCGTCCTCGTCGAGACGCTCGCGTGGCAACGTCCCACGCTTCTCATCTTCGAGGACATCCACTGGGCGGACTCGAGTTTGCTCGACTTGATCGAGACGCTCGCGCGAATCCGCGACGTCCCCTTGATGCTCCTCGCGCTCGCACGTCCCGAGGTCCTTTCGGAGCGGCCCGGGTGGGGCGGCGGCCTCCCCGCCTACACGACGCTGCCGCTCGAACCACTCCCGGACGAACACGCGCGGGAGCTCGCGGCCAGGCTCCTGGCGCGGGCGGGGGCGAAGCAGCCGCTCGACGCGATCGCCCGCACGGCGGAGGGGAACCCGCTCTTCGTCGAGGAGCTGGTCGCGTCGCTCGCGGAGCAGTCGACGAGCGACCCTTCGGTCCTGCCGACGAGTATCCGCGGGATCGTGTCCGCGCGCCTCGACGCGCTTCCCCCAGAAGAGCGCGCGATCCTTCTCGACGCCTCGGTCGTCGGCCGCATCTTCTGGCGCGGAGCGATTGCGCAGATCGACTCCCGCGAGGATCTGAGCCGGATTCTCGGCTCGTTGGAGGCGCGCGACCTCATCACGCGCGAGGCCGTCTCACGCATCAAGGGAGACCAGCAGTTCGCGTTCCGACACGCGCTCATCCACGACGTCGCGTATCAGACGCTCCCTCGGGCGGCGCGGCGGGAGCGCCACGCCGCCGTCGCGGCCTACCTCGACGAGCTGACGGGCGCCGGGGGGCAGTCGACCGAGGCGCTCGCGTACCACTGGCAGGAGGCCGGCCAGAACCACCGCGCCGTCGACTGCCTGCTCGTCGCGGCGGAGCAGGCCGGGCGCGGGTGGGCCAAGGGGCACGCGGTCGCGCTCTACCGGACGGCGCTCGAGCTGATTCCCTCCGAGGACTCGAGCCGGCGCAGCGACGTCATGCGCAAGCTGGCCGTGGCGCTGCAGGCGATGTACCACGTCGCGGACGCAGTGCAGCTGCGCGGCGCGCAGCCCCAGCCGGAGGCGTCGGCCTAGCTGTCCGTCCGGCCCGGGTCGTCCGTGAGCGGGAAGTCGTCCGGGGTCACGTCGCCCGCGATCTCGTAGATCATCGTGACCGTGTGATCGCCGAGGGCGGTGGCGTGCTCCCGCACCATCTCCTCGCTCGGCGCGTCGTAGACGCAGTACGACTTCGGCGTCCCGTCGCCGTCCAGGACGACGTGGCTGTGCTCCCAGACGATCTCGGGGTACCGGTGATGCCCGATGGACTTCGACCGGGTCGCGACGGTCGGCAGGTTGTCCAGGTCGACCGAATAGATTCGCTCGATGAGGTAGCGAGGCATGTGAGGATGCTATACGGCCCGCGAAGCCCGAACGGTTTGCGCGGCGCAGTGCGCCGCTACGCGGACTCTTCCTCGAGCTCCTCGAGCTCGTCGGGCAGCCCCGCGCCGGAGGTGACGAGCGTCGGCTTCAGGCCCTTCGCGATCGTCTCCTTCGTGATCACGCACTTCGTGACGTCCGTACGCGAAGGGAGCTCGAACATGACGTCGAGGAGGGCGAGCTCGATGATCGAGCGGAGGCCTCGCGCGCCCGTCTCCCGCGCGAGCGCGTGGTCGGAGATCTCCCAGAGCGCGTCCTCGGTGAAGACGAGCTCGATGTCGTCGTAGCCGAAGAAGCGCTGGTACTGCTTCACGAGCGCGTTTTTCGGCTCCATGAGGATCGCGACGAGGTCCTCGCGCCGCAGCTGGTGCACGGCCGAGATGACGGGGAGCCGGCCGACGAACTCGGGGATGAGCCCGAACGCCATCAGGTCCTCGGGCATGACCTGGGCGAGGAGCTCGGCGCTCTCCTCGGAGTTGCGCGAGCGCACGTCCGCGCCGAAGCCCACGGCGGTCTTCCCGATCCGCCTCTCGATGATCCGGTCGAGCCCGGCGAACGCGCCTCCGCAGATGAACAGGATGTTCGTCGTGTCGATGGAGAGGAACTCCTGGTGCGGATGCTTGCGACCGCCCTGCGGCGGAACCGAGGCGACGGTGCCCTCGAGGATCTTGAGCAGCGCCTGCTGCACCCCTTCGCCGGACACGTCGCGCGTGATCGACGGGTTGTCCGCCTTCCGCGCGATCTTGTCCACCTCGTCGATGTAGATGATCCCGGTCTCGGCCTTCTTGATGTCGAAGTCGGCTGCCTGGATGAGCTTGAGCAGGATGTTCTCGACGTCCTCGCCGACGTAGCCCGCCTCCGTCAGCGCCGTCGCGTCGGCGATCGCGAAGGGGACGTTGAGGATCCGAGCGAGCGTCTGGGCGAGGAGCGTCTTCCCGCAGCCCGTCGGGCCGAGCAAGAGGATGTTCGACTTCTGCAGCTCGACCTCGGACTCGTCGAGCCCCATGCGGACCCGCTTGTAGTGGTTGTAGACGGCGACCGAGAGCGTCCGCTTCGACTCCTCCTGCGAGATGACGTAGTCGTTGAGGACGGAGTAGATGTCGAGCGGCTTCGGGAGGTTGTCGAGGTCGAGCTGCGCAGGGCTCGTCAGCTCCTCGTCGATGATCTCGTTGCAGAGGTCGATGCACTCGTCGCAGATGTAGACCCCTGGCCCCGCAATGAGCTTCTTGACCTGTCGCTGTGACTTGCCGCAGAAGCTGCAGAGGAGCTGTTCGTTACCCTCACTCGCCCGCGCCACGTGTCTCCTTTTACTCCGTCAAGGCGGTAGTACGCAAGGTCAGGATCCGCTCGCGCGGATCCCGACCGCGCGGAAGACCCCTGAAGACGCCCGCTTCGCGGCCTTGTGCCTGCGCTCCAACGGCCATTACGGCAGCTCGCTGTGACCGGTCACCTGTGCTCGATGACCCGGTCGATGAGCCCGTAGTCCTTGGCCTCGTCGGCCGTCATGTAGAAGTCGCGGTCCATGTCCTTCGTGACCTTCTCGATGGGCTGGCCGGTGTGCTTCGACATGATCTCCTCCATTAGGCGCTTGAGGCTGATTACCTCCCGTGCCTGGATCTCGATCTCGGTCGGCTGGCCGCTGAAGCCGGCGGAGCCCTGGTGGATGAGGATCTTCGAGTGCGGCAGCGCCATGCGCTTGCCGGCGGTCCCGCCCGCGAGCACCACCGCCCCCATCGACATCGCCATGCCGACGCAGATCGTTTGCACGTCCGGCTTGATGAACTGCATCGTGTCGTAGATCGCGAGGCCCGCGTACACGATGCCGCCGGGGGAGTTGATGTAGATCGAGATGTCCTTGTCCGGGTCTTCCGACTCGAGGTGGAGGAGCTGGGCGACCACGAGGTTCGCGATCTGGTCGTCGATGGGCGTGCCGAGGAAGATGATCCGCTCGTTGAGCAGTCGCGAGTAGATGTCGAACGAGCGCTCGCCGCGCGAGGTCTGCTCGATCACCATCGGAATCAGAGGCATGGTCGCTCCTTGGTCATGCAGGCTCCTTGCTGCCGGGGGTCCACAACTTCGTCTCGGTTTCGGGCTTTTCCTTGTCGGGCGTCCAGATCTTCTCCCGCGCCTCGGCGACCTCGGGCGCGATCGGCTTCACGTCGGCGACGAGCCGGTCGAGCGCGGCGCGCAGCCGCAGGTCCTCGCGGATCGACTCCTGCTGCCCGTGCGCCCACACGTCCTCGATGAGCGGCTCCGCGTCCTCCCCGGCGCTCTCCGCTTCCTCGCGCAGGTACGCCTTCACCTCGTCGTCCGAGACCTCGATCCCGGCGCGCTCGGCCAGCGCCTCGAGCGCGAGCTCGCGGGCGAGCGAGAGGGCGGCCTCGAGCACCATCTGGCGCTCCAGCTGCTCCGCCGTGCCACCGGTCGCCTGCAGGTAGGCCTCGAGGCTCAGCCCGCGCCGCTCGAGCGAGCGCAGGAACCCCGTCAGCAGGTCGCCCGCGCGCATGCGGATGATCGGCGCAGCCGGCTGCACCTCCGACGCACGGACGAGCTCGTCCACCGCGGCCGAGCGGAAGGCGGCGTCGATCTCCGCCTCGAGCTGGGCGCGGAGCGTCTCGACGATCGAGGCGCGCAGCTCGGCGAGCGTCTCGAACTCGCTCGCGGCGCGGGCCAGCTCGTCGTCGAGCTCGGGGAGCACCTTCTCCTGGATCTCGCTGACCGTGACCTCGACGGACGAGGTCGAGCCGTCCGGGAGCGTGTACGACACCTGCTTCGCATCGCCGGCGCTCGCGCCGACGATCGCCTGCTCGAGCTCCTCCGCGAGGCGGCCCGCCCCCAGCTCCACCACCGTGTCCCGCTGCGACTCTCCGTCGGCGACGACGAGGTCGACGACGACGGTGTCGCCTTCCCGAGCCGGACGGCCGTCGACCGGTGCGAGCTCGGCGACCGACTCCCGAAGCGCCTCGATCTCCGCGTCCACCGACTCCTGCGGCACCTCCGCCTCGACGCGCGGCACCTCGAGCGTCGTCCAGTCGACGATGTCGGGGAGGGGCTGCACGTCCACCGTCGCGGAGAACCTCCAGGCCTCGTCGGCGGCGCTCGGGAGGTCGAACTCGTACTGCGGGTCGGCGACTGGGCGCAGCCGGTTGCGCGTAGCCGCGCTCCAGAACCAGCCGCGGATGTGGCTGTCGACCGCCTCGCGGTAGATCCGCTCCTTGCCGAGGCGCGAGACGAGGACCTGCGTCGGGACCTTGCCCTTGCGGAACCCGGGCAGCTTGACGCTCTCGGCGAGATCGGACATCGCGTGCTCCACCGCGTGGTGCACCTCCGCGGGCGCGACCTCCACGGTCAGCCGGACGCGGTTCTCCCCGATCTCCTCGACGGTCGTCGACACGACGCGGGCCATTCAACCAGAGTGACCTCGGCTGGCAGCCGCCCCGCCCGGCGGCGCGTTCCTAAGAGTGGCTGCGACTCGAGCCGTGGAAGAACAGCGCCAACTCGTCCACAGGCGAGCCCGTACGATCGGCCGGTGCGCGAGCGCTACGACGCGATCGTCGTCGGGGTCGGCGGGATGGGGAGCGCGGCGCTCTTCCACCTCGCGCGGCGGGGGAAGCGCGCGCTCGGGCTCGAGCGCTTCGACGTCCCGCACGAGCTCGGATCGTCTCACGGTCTTTCGCGGATCATCCGCCTCGCGTACTTCGAGGACCCCTCCTACGTGCCCCTGCTGCGCCGCGCGTACGAGCTCTGGCGCGAGCTCGAGCGGGAGTCGAACGAGCGGCTCCTGTACACGACCGGAATCGTCGAGGCGGGCGAACGCATCCACGATGGCGCCCTCCGCTCCTGCCACGAGCACGGGCTCCCGCACGAGGAGCTCGACGGGAGGGAGGTCACGCGGCGCTTCCCCGGCTACCGTCTCCCCGACGACCTCGCGGTCCTCTACCAGCCCGACGGCGGGTTCCTCCTTCCCGAGCGGTGCATCGTCCGCCACGTCGAGGGCGCGCTCGCGCGCGGCGCGGCCGTCCACGCGCGGGAGCGCGTGCTCGCGTGGGAAGACACCGGCGCCGGCATCCGGGTCGAGACCGACCGCCGCGCCTACGATGCCGACCGGCTCGTGCTCACCGCCGGCGCGTGGTCACAGGACGTTGCGCGGCTGCCTCCGGGCCTCGTCGCCGCGCAGCGGCAGGTGCTCGCCTGGCTGCAACCGGGTCGTCCCCAGCTCTACGCACCGGAGCGGTTCCCGGTCTTCAACCTGAAGTTCGAGGAGGGCCACTTCTACGGCTTCCCGATCTTCGGGATCCCGGGGGTGAAGCTCGGGCGCTACTACCACCTCGAGGAGAAGGGCGACCCGGACGCGCTCTCGCGCGAGGCGACGCCGCGGGACGAGACCGCGATCCGCTGGTTCGCCGAGAGCTACCTCGCGGACGCCGCCGGCCCGACGATCGCGCTCAAGACGTGCCTCTTCGAGCTCTCGCCGGACGAGCACTTCCTGATCGACCGCCATCCGGAGTCCGAGCGCGCGATCGTGGCCGCCGGCTTCTCCGGCCACGGCTTCAAGTTCTGCTCGGTGGTCGGCGAGATCCTGGCCGACCTCGCGCTCGCGGGCGCGACGAGCCACGACGTCGGCTTGTTTCGGCTGGATCGCTTCTAGGTGCGGGCGGAGGGACTCGAACCCCCACGGACCGAAGTCCAACGGGACCTAAACCCGCAGCGTCTACCGGTTTCGCCACGCCCGCGTGAGGGGTCCTCAGGATATTCGCGGGCGAAGGCGCGGGAACGTACGGGGGCGGGCTAGGAGCGGACGAGGAGCGCGAAGGTCTCGCGCACGCTCTCGACCACGAGCCCGACGAGAAACACGATGACGAGTGTGGCGGCGGCGCCGAATACCTGTCCCGTCGCGGACAGCAGCAGGAGCGCGGTGAAGCTGCCGACGACGAAGAAGGCGGTTGAGAGAGGCCGACGGGTGTACGTGCCGAGCCCGAGCCCGACGAGGAACGCGGCGCCGAAGACCACGATCCCGAGCAGCATCACGCGAGCGTAGGTCCGGGGTCGGACGGAGTGGGCGTAGGCTCGAGGGAGCCCGCTGGGAGCGGAGGTGCCGGCTCGGCCGGCGCCGGAGCGGGGAACGACCAGACTCAAGAAGCGAGCGCGCAGAGCCGAAAAACTGCTCGTGACCCTTGCCCGCGCATGGACCCTGGCGCTGGGCGTCGTTGCGCTCGCCGGCTTCGGCGTCTACGCCGTCGCGATCCTCCTCACGACGCCCGGGGACGGCGTCAACGCCTTCTTCACCCTCTGGTTCTACCAGGGCCTGATCCTGCTGGCCGCGGTCCTCGCCTGGACCCGGGTCGTCACCCTCTCCGACGAGCGGCTCGCCTGGGGCTTCATCGCCCTCTCGCTCTCGTGCACGTCCTTCGCCGAGCTCTACTCGATCGTCGTGAAGCCGACGGGATACCCGTCCGTCGCCGATCTCGGCTGGCTCGCGTTCTACCCGCTCCTGTACGTCGGCATCGTCCTCCTCTTCCGACGACGGGCGCGGTCGGTGACCGCGATGCTGTGGGTGGACGGCGTGACAGCCTCCCTCGCCGCAGCCGCGGTGGGGGCCGCCGTCCTCGTCGAGTTCGTGCTGGAGACGACGTCGGGCTCTCCCGCGGCCGTCGCGACGAACGTCGCCTATCCGCTCGGCGACGTCCTCCTCCTCTCGGCCGTCTTCGGCGTCTACTCGCTCTCGGGCTGGAGAGTCGACCGCCTGTGGCTCGCGCTGGGCCTCGGGATGCTCGCGACCACGATCGCCGACGCGATCTATCTCTTCCAGGTGAACGGCAGCTACAGGGCGGGAGACCCCGTCGACATCCTGTGGCCTGCGTCCTCGCTGCTCATCGCCGCGGCCGCCTGGCTGCCCGAGAGGAGCACCCGGCGGGTGGAGCTCCAGGGACGGCCCCTGCTCGCCGTGCCCGCCGTGGCGGCGCTCGTCGGCATCGGGATCCTCGTCTACGACCACTTCAACGCGCTGAACGTGCTCGCGATCGTGCTCGCGACCGCGACGCTGCTCGCCGTTCTCGTGCGCCTGGGCGCGACCTTCGCGGAGAACAAGCGGCTCTTCGAGCTGACGCGGGAGGAGGCGATCACCGACTCCCTGACCGGCCTCTTCAACCGGCGCAAGCTCGTCCTCGACCTCGAGCGCCGCTTCGCGGAGGCGACCGGCGACACGACGCTGCTCATGATCTTCGACCTCGACGGGTTCAAGGGCTACAACGACAGCTTCGGCCATCCGGCCGGGGACGCGCTGCTCGCGCGGCTGGGGGCGAAGCTGGCGACGGTCCCGGGCGACAAGGGCGCCGCGTACCGCCTGGGCGGCGACGAGTTCTGCGTCGCCGCCTACGTGCGACCGAGCGAGGCCGAGCCGATGATCGACCGGGCGTGCACCGCGCTCACCGAGCGCGGCGAGGGCTTCGACGTCTCCAGCTCCTTCGGGGCGGTGCTGCTCCCGGACGAGGCGAAGGAGCCGAGCGAGGCCCTGCGTCTCGCCGACGAGCGCCTGTACGCGCAGAAGCGGTCGCGGCGCACGGACGCCGACCGCACGATGAACGCGCTCCTCGAGGCCCTGACCGAGCGCGAGCCCGACCTCATGGCTCATCTCGAGGGCGTCGCGGCCCTCGCGCTCGAGGCCGGACGTAGGCTCGGGCTGCGGCGGGACGAGCTCGACGAGCTCGTCAAGGCGGCGCAGCTGCACGACCTCGGCAAGCTCGCGGTCCCGGACGAGATCCTGCACAAGCGCGGGCCCCTCGACGAGCGCGAGTGGGAGTTCATCCGCCAGCACACCGTGGTGGGCGAGCGCATCCTGCGCGCCTCGCCCGCCTACCAGAGCGTCGCCACGATCGTGCGCTCGTCCCACGAGCACTGGGACGGCTCGGGCTACCCCGACGGCCTGCGCGGCGACTCGATCCCGCTCGCGTCGAGGATCGTCTGCGCCTGCGACGCCTACGACGCGATGGTCTCCGACCGTCCGTACCGCCCGGCGCTCACGCACCAGGCGGCGCTCGCGGAGCTCGAGCAGGGCGCGGGCTCGGTGTTCGACCCGGCCGTGGTCCGAGTGCTCGCCGCTCACCTCCGCGAGCGGCAGGCGACGACGCACGCAGCCTAGGCCATCCCGCTACCGTCCGGAGAGACGGCCCGGTAGCTCAGTGGCTAGAGGGGCAGAGAGCGCGGTGGAACCCATGGTTCCCCCGCGAGCCCCTCGTTCCTGGCCTGCGGGCGAGTGAATCGCCCTCCGGCCGCGCGGCCGCACCGCTCCGGCAGCGGTACCGTGCAGTCAGCTCGGCCCCGTAGCTCAGTGGATAGAGCGGCAGACTTCGAATCTGCGTGCGGAGGTTCGACTCCTCCCGGGGCCATGGGACCCGTCCGCTACGTCACGTGCAGCACGCGCGAGGACCCAAGGGCCCGCTTCGACGCGTCGAGGGCCGTGACCGAAACGAAGACCCGGCGACCCGCGAGCGGCACGACCGTCTCGAACCCGGTTCGCTCGACGATCCTGGCGGTCTGGAGACCGTCGCGGCTCGCGCCCGCGTCGATCCGCCAGTAGGCCGTCTCGGTGCTTCCGTTCCAGCTCGCGTAGAGCCTGTGCCCGCGGCCGTGGCGGCGAACGACGGCAGCCGGTCGCGTTGCCGGACGCCCGACCCACGTGTCGCGAAACGCCCGGTAGTTCCAGGCGCCGCCGTCGAAGGTGGCGTCGAACCGCACGTCGCCGAGCGGCCCGAACTCGGTGACGTACGGCTGCGTGCCCCATCCGACCAGGATCCTCCCGTCGGCGAGGAGTTGGGCGTTGCCCATGGCGCTCGCCTCGAGCGGCCTCGGGTGTACGTACTCCTGGACGAGAAGCGCCCGCATCGAGGCGACGTCGAGCGCGATGCGGATGGCGCGTGACTGCTCGGACGACGGCGAGGGGCCGTCGTCGAAGATCGTCAACGTCCCGTCGGGATGGGCTCGCGCATCGTGCTGGCTCATGAAGAAGACCCGGGGGCCGAGCTCGAAGTCGCTGCTGGGTCCGCCCAGCCGCCACTGCACGGCCCCGCTCGAGCGGTCGATCTTGTACACCGCGGACGTGTTGCGGGCGCAGACGATCAGGCTTCCGTCGAGGTGCTCGTCGACAGAGTTGACGTGGAAGTAATCGAACGGGTCGGCGAGCGGCGCGTACGAATCGGCGAGCGGGACGTGGTCGAGGCTGCGCCACTCGAACACCACGCGGCCCGTCTTCACGTCCACCTCCTGCACGATCGAGTCGAAGACGGCTCCCGAGGCCGGGCCGCCGACCGAGGTGAGGTCGGCCTGCACGCGGTCGTAGGCGGTGATCAATGCCGTCCCCCGCCGCGTGAGCAGGAACTCGTGCACGTCCATGCGGTAGCCGTTGCCCGCCTGGACTTCGGCGACGTGCCGGTAGCTCTGATCGACGATCTTTCCCACGCCTTCGCCGACGCCGATCTGCGAGATCGTCCCCTGCCACCAGGTGAGCACCGGCTTCCCGCGGTAGGTCTGCCGGCGGAAATCGAGGGCAGCCTGGTCGAGAGGCCGGAACCAGATCGGCTCTCCCGAGTTGTCGAACACCAGCAGGCCGCGCTGGCCCGGCCCGTTCAACGTCGTCACGAAGACGTAGCCCGGCGCCGGCGCGAGGGAGGTGCTCACCGTCAGCGTGGGCACCTTCAGTCCGGGCAGGCTCTCGAAGGTCGCGAAGCCCTTCTCCGGAGCTGCGAGCAGCGCTCCCGCCCGCCGCGGCGCGGCGAGCGCGACGAGCCCGGCCGCCGCGAGCGAGAGGACGTCCTTGCGGGTGAGCCTCGCGGCGCCGTCTCCGTCCAGCGCAGGCGCCCGCATCGCGCGGCGACACTACAGCGCTACGCGGCCACCCGCCGCCCCAACCCTCTCGGCGAGCTCCGTGTGCTACCCCCCGAAGAGCACGAGGCTGCGGATGCCGTCCTGCGCCTCCATCAGCTCGAACCCGCGGTTGACCTCGTCGAGCGCGAGCCGGTGGCTCAGGAGCGAGTCGACGTCGATCTCGCCCGCGAGCCAACGGTCGACGAGCTGCGGGACCTGCGTCCGGCCCTTCACGCCGCCGAACGACGAGCCCGTGACGCGCCGGCCGGTGATCAGGAGACGCGGGACGATGTCCAGGGTCTCTCCCTTGCCCGCCACGCCGATCATCGTCGCGAGCCCCCACGCCTCGCGCGCCGCCTCGACCGCCTGCTGCATGACCCGCACGTTCCCGGTCGCCTCGAACGTGTAGTCCGCACCGAAGCCGCCCGTCTCCGAGCGGACCCACTCGACCACGTCGTCGCCCGCGACCCTCGTGTCGGTGGCGCCGTGGTGACGCGCTTCCTCGAGCCGCTGCGCGGAGAGGTCGACGGCGACGATCCGCGCCGCGCCGGAGAGCCGGCAGCCGATGACGGCGCCGAGGCCGACGAGCCCGCAGCCGAAGACGACGCACGTCGACCCCTCGGCGACGCGCGCGGTGTAGAGCGCGGCCCCGATCCCGGTCGCGAGGCCGCAGGCGAAGGGGGCGCAGCCCTCCAGGGGCGCGTCCCGCGAGACCTTCGCGAGAGCGATCTCCGGCATGACCGTGTACTCGGCGAAGGTCGACGTGCCCATGAAGTGCCGCAGCGGCTCCCCGTTGCGGGAGAGCCGCGTCGTCCCGTCCGGGAGGTAGCCGAGGCCCTGCTGGTCGCGGATCGCGACGCAGCGGTTCGTCCGCGGGTCTCGGCAGTGCACGCACTCGCCGCACTCGGGCGCGAAGAGCGTCACGACGTGGTCGCCCGGCGCGAGCGAGGTCACCCCCTCCCCCACGGCCTCCACGACGCCGGCACCTTCGTGGCCGAGCACACACGGCGAGTAGCCGGTCGGGTCGCTGCCCGAGGCCGCGTACAGGTCGGTATGGCAGACGCCGCAGGCCACGAGCCGGACGAGCGCCTCCTCCTCCTTCGGCTCCGCGAGATCGACGTCCTGGACGACGAGCGGCTTTCCGAACTCTTCGAGCACGGCGGCGCGGATCTTCATCGGGCGCCCGGGAATCTACCGGCCGCTTCGCGGATACTCCGCCTCGATGGATGCCCTGGAGCAGGCCGTCTGCGAGGAGATCACGCGCCGCGACGACGACCTCGTCGACCTCCTGCAGACGCTGATCCGCTTCGACACGCGCACTCACTCGCACGACGGGCCGCCTCGTCAGGAGCGGGACCTGCAGGAGCACCTGGCGGACCGGCTGCGCCGCGCCGGAGCGGAAGTCGGCGTCTCGGAGCCGGAGCCGGATCTCGTCGCGGGCCATCCGTACATCCCGGACGGATTCACCTTCGCCGGCCGGCCTCAGCTCGTCGCCCGTTTCCCCGGCCGGGGCCAGGGCCGCAGCCTGCTCTTCAACGGCCACATCGACGTCGTGGACGTGGAGCCGCGCGACGAGTGGACGCGCGACCCGTTCGCCGGCAAGGTCGCCGGAGGGCGCGTCCACGGCCGCGGCGCCTGCGACATGAAGGGGGGCGTGGCGGCGATGGTGCTCGCTGCCGAGGTTCTCGCCGGGCTCGACGTCCCGCTCGCGGGCGACCTGACCGTGAACACCGTGACCGACGAGGAGTCCACGGGCGCGGGCGGCCTGGCGACCGCACGAACGCTTCGCGCGGACGGGGCGATCGTCCCCGAGCCGACGGCGCTCGAGGTCGCGATCGCCTGCCGCGGGAGCCTGCTGCCGACGATCTCGGTCGAAGGCCGGGCCGGGCACGCAGGGCTCCCCCCGCGGCCCGCCGAGGAAGGCGGCGCCGTCAACGCGATCGAGAAGACGGCGCTCCTGCTCGGCGCGATCGAGCGCCTCCGGGGCCACTGGTCGCAGCGGCCGCGCCATCCCCATCTCTCGCCCGCCGACTGTGTCCCGACCCGGATCGCCGGAGGCGAGTGGCTCGTCAGCTATCCGGCCCGATGCCGGCTCGACTGCCATGTCGAGTACCTGCCGGGCCAGGCCGACTCAGAAGGCTGGGGGTCGGCGGTCGAGCTCGAGTTCGAGCGCTGGATCGCGGAGGCGGCTGCCGAGGATCCGTGGCTGCGGGAACACCCGCCGCTGGTCGAGTGGCTCGTCGGCGGCGTCCCGCCCGCCCAGGTGCCGGCGGACTCGCCCGTCGTGGAGACCGCCCTGACTGCGCTCGCCGAGGTGGGGCGCCCGTCTCGCGTCGCCGGCTTCGAGAACTGGCACGATGGCGCGACCTTGACCGTCGAGGCGGGGATCCCCGCGGTCGCGCTCGGCCCGGGCGACCTTCGCCTCGCCCATGGCCTGGACGAGTCCGTCCCCGTCGACGAGCTCGTCACGTGCGCGCAGGCGCTCGCGCTGACGGTGATGCGCTTCTGCGGGACGGCGTAGTGGCAGAGCGCCGCGTCCTGACCTTCCAGCCGGAGATCCTCGCCGGCCTCGAGCTGCCGTGCATCGTCGCGACGGGCGCGGAGCCCGGGCCGCGGCTCGCGCTCCTCGCCGGTGTCCACGGCTGCGAGTACAGCTCGATCGCCGCTCTCATGCGCTTCATGTCCGGCCTCGACGAGAGCGAGCTGCGGGGCACGGTCGTCGCCGTCCCGGTCGTGAACCTGTCGTCGTTCCGGGCCCGAAGCCCGTTCGTCACCCCCGAGGACGGGAAGAACCTGAACCGCTGCTTCCCGGGCTCCCGCGACGGAACGTACAGCGACGCGCTCGCCCGCGCGATCTTCGACGAGGTCATCGCGCCGAGCGACGCGCTGCTCGATCTGCACGGCGGAGACCTCGTAGAGGCGCTCGAGCCGTTCTGCCTGTACGACGAGTCCGGCGGCGTAGGCTCGACGGAGCCGCCCGAGAGCGCAGGTGCCGGCTCCGCCGGCGCCAGAGCGGGAGTCGAGCAACGGGCGAGAGAGCTCGCGATCGCCTTCGGGCTCCCGTACGTCGTCCGCAGCCCGCGCGAGGGAGGCGCCGTCTCAGGGACCACCTCGGGCGCGGCCGCCGCAGCGGGCATCCCGGCGGTGATCGCAGAGGCGGGAGGCTGCGGGCTGCTCGAGGAGAGCGCGGTGCAGTTGCACCTCCGTGGCCTCGAGAACGCGCTCCGCCACCTGGGGATGGTCGAGGGCGGGCCGCCTCCGCCCCGGCAGGGGATGCGAGAGGTCGAGCGCTTCGTCTGGCTGCGCTGCGAGCACGAGGGCTGGTGGGAGCCGGCGGCTCGCGCGGGCGACGAGGTGGCGGCCGGGCAGGCGGTCGGGGTCGTGCGAGACCTCTACGGGGACATTCTCGAGGAGATCGTCGCGCCCGAGGCAGGCGTGCTCCTCTTCGTCACGTCGAGCCCGGCCGTCTCGGCGAACGGGCTGCTCCTCGGCCTCGGGGCGGGGGCGGGTGCGATCTCGTAACGCCCGTTACGTCGTTGCGCCCACGGGCACGCGACCTCAAGATGCGATCCACTGCTCGACGTGACGCGGGAGGGCCGTCCATCAAGCACGTGATCACGATCGGCGTCGCCACGGCCGTGGCGATCGCGGTGGGTGCTGCAGCTGCGGCCGGCCAGTCGGCGCGCTCGGCGGACGCGTCGAGCTCGTGCCGCCAGCCGGCGCTCGGCTGGGGCTACGTGCACCGCGTGACGCTCGCCCTGCGGGCGCGCCGCGACGTCTGGGGCGACCGGCTGCTCGCGTCGCGGAACGGACCGACGTACGCCGGGGCGCGCCGCTTCCTCGCTCCCCTCGTCCTCGCGCGGGCGGCGAACGGCAGGCCGCTCACCGACTCCGGCGTCCACTACACCCCCTTCGCCGAGCCCGAGGGCGCCTGGGGCGCCGTCTCGGTCGCGCTGCACGTGGCCGACGGGAGCCAGATCGTCTCCCAGCGCGCGTACGGACGGCGGCTGACGATCGCGGTCGGCCGCCGCGGCGAGGAGCGGTACGGCTCCTGCCTCGCGCGGCTCGGCGGCCCCTCCCTGCTCGACGGCTACCTCCCGGTCCTCGAGACGCACTACGCGGACGCGGACGGCGTGCGCTACGAGCAGGAGTCGTTCGCCGCGGACGTGCCGCAGACGCGGTCGCTCGTCAGCTTCGTCCGGATCACCGCCGACGCGACGAGGGCGAAGGCGGGGAACACGCGCATCCGGCTCACCCCGTCCCTCAGGCCGCTCCACCTCGAGCCCGGCCGCCTCAGCGGGAAGGGCCACACGTACCTCTTCTTCAGTCCCGGCGGCAGCTACAACGGCGCGTCCGTGAAGTACTCGGTCGCGCGCGGCTCCACCCGGACGATCTATGCGGCCTGGCTCAACGAGCCGATGTCGAGCCGGACGATCCCGCTCGACGAGACGAGCTTCGACGCCGTCCGGGACTCCGTACGGGACTACTGGGAGCGGCGCCTCCTGCACGGAGGGACGATCGTCGTCCCCGAGCGGCGGGTCGACGACGCGGAGCGAACCCTGCTGATCCAGAACCTGGCGCTGACCTGGCGCTACAGCATCGGCAACCCGTACGAGCAGTTCTCGTCGCCGGAGGGCATCGACGTGTCGCGCGTCATGGCTGAGTACGGGCAGTCCGAAGTGACGCGGGCGATCCTCCACACGTCACTGCGCAAACGGCCGAAGCGCTTCCGCGGGACGCCCGTACGCAGCGCCAACTGGAAGATGGGAGCGCGGCTCGTCGGGACCGCGGAGCAGGCGCGCCTCTCCGGCGACCGCTCGCTCGTGACGCAAGCGACATCCGTCCTGCGCCGGTACGTGCGCGCGATCGGGCGCCAGATCAGCACCGGCCCGTCGGGCCTCCTCGACCGCGAGCGCTACTCGTCGGACGTCTCCGACCGCGTGTACGGGCTCCACTCGCAGGCGGTCGTCTGGCAGGGCCTGCGCTCGATGGGTGCCGTCTGGGCCGAGTACGGGCAGCGGGCCCTCGCCCGGAAGTGCTTCCACCTCGCGGCGAGGCTCGGGAAGGCGCTGCACCGCGCGATCCGGCGCTCCCAGCGGCGCCTCCCCGACGGCTCGCTCTTCATCCCGGTCCGGCTCCTGAGCGGGGAGAAGCCGTACCAGTCGCTCACCTCCTCGCGCAACGGGAGCTACTGGAACCTCGTGATGCCCTACGCGCTCGCGTCCGGGATCATCCCGCCGGGCGGCTCGCAGGCACGCGGCGTGTACGCCTACATGCAGCGCCACGGGTCGCGCATCCTCGGCATCCCCCGCTCCGGCGCGTTCGCCCTGTACGGGCCTGCGGGCATCACGCCGAAGACGACGAAGGCGAGGGCGAGGGCGAAGGCGAGGGCGTCGCAGCCGGTCTCGGGCTCGAATCCCGTCTACGCCCTGAGCGCGTCCCGCTTCCTCGCGGACAACGATCAGCCGGGGCAGCTCGTCCTCACCCTCTACGGCGAGCTCGCGGCGGCGATGGCTCCGGGGACCTTCGTCTCCGGCGAGGGCGTGTCCATCGCGCCGCTCGGAGCCGGGCGCTTCCGCGCCATGTACCTGCCGCCGAACGGCGGTAGCAACGCCGCCTTCCTCGAGACGCTGCGCCTGCTGCTGATCCAGGAGCGCGACGACCGCGCGGGCGTGCCGAGAGGCCTCGACCTCGCGTTCGCGACGCCGCGCACCTGGCTCCTCCCGGGTCGGAGCATCGACGTGCGCTCGATGCCGACGAGCTTCGGAAGGCTCTCGTACTCGATCGACGCGGGCTCGAGCTCGGCTTCGGTCTCGCTGACCGTGCCGGATCGCGCGCCGCTCCGCTCGCTCCGGCTGCGCCTGCGCCTGCCGGACGACGAGAGGATCAGCGGCGTCCTCTACGACGGGAGCGCGCTCCGCCGGTTCGACCCGAAGACGGGGACGATCGCGCTGCCGACGACGCCGGGGGAGCACGAGCTCCTCGTCCAGTACTAGGGACCTGCTGGCACCCTCTGCGGGTGCGCGGCCGCCTCGCTGCCCTCCTCGTCGTCGTCACGCTCGTCTCCGCGCTCGCGCCGGCGGCGGCTCGGGCAGCCCCGCCTCCGCGCCTGACCGAGCAGCAGGCGAAGCGGATCTTCCTCGCCGACTCGAAGGTCGAGGGCTGGCTCCGCCACTACCCGCGCGCGAGCTGGGACATCCTCGCCGAGTTTCGCGGCTCCGACCGCCGCTGGGAGATCAAGGTCTACTCGGGCCCTGCCGGCGAGGTCGCCACCGGGCTCGTGGACGACGCGACGGGCACGGTGGTCGAGGCCTGGACAGGCCCGCAGGTCGCGTGGGCCCTCGCGCGGGGGCCGATCGGCCGCTCGATCAACCATGCCCCGGTCTGGCTCCTGTTCTGCGCCGTCTTCCTGCTCGGCCTCGGGAACCTGCGGCGTCCGCTCTGCCTGCGGAACCTGGACCTCCTCGCCGTTCTCTCGTTCTCGGTGCCGCTGTGGTACTTCAACCACGGGCACGTCTTCGCGGGTGCGAGCCTCACGACGATCCCGCTCTGCTACCTCCTGGCCCGCTGTACCTGGATCGGCGTGCGGAATCGGGGGCCCGCTCCGGCGAGCTCGCTCCCGGTGTGGGTGCTCGTCGGCGCGACGCTCTTCCTCGTCGGCTTCAGGGTGCAGTTGAACCACGCGCACTCGGGCATCCTCGACGTGGGCTACGCGGGGGTCATCGGCGCCGACCGCATCGACCACGGCGTCGACCCGTACGGCCACTTCCCCGTTCAGACCGATCGCCCGTGCGGGCCCGCCGACGTCGCCGGGAACGTCAGCGACTGGATCCAGGCGAACGGGCGCTGCGAGTCGGTCAACTCCTTCGGGGACACGTACGGGCCGGTCGACTACCTGAGCTACCTGCCCGGCCTCTGGCTCTTCGGCTGGAGCGGCAAGGCTGACACGCTGCCGGCGGTCCATTTCACGGCCATCCTCTTCGACCTCCTCGCCATGCTCGGGCTCGCGGCCGTCGGCTACCGCCACGGCGGAGCGCGCCTCGCCGCCGTCCTCGCGCTCGCCTGGGCGTCGTGCCCCTTCACGCAGTACGTTTCGAGCTCGAACACGAACGACGCGCTCATGCCGGCCTTCCTGATCTGGGGGTTCTGGGCCGCCACCTGGGACGCGGGGCGCGGGATCTTCGCCGCCCTCGCTTCGTGGACGAAGCTCGCCGCGCTGATCGTCGTCCCGCTCTGGCTCACGTACCCGAGCGTGCGCGAACGGCGACGCGGGGCCGTCTTCGGGATCGCCTTCGCGGCCACGACCCTCCTCTCGTTCTGGGTGCTGCTCCTCGGCGGCCACCCGCTGCACGAGGCGCACGTCTTCTACGAGCGCACCTTCAAGATCCAGTTCGACCGCCACTCGCCGTTCTCCGTCTGGGACTGGGGGCAGTACCACATCGGCCTGCCCGACCTGCGCTGGCCGCAGCACGTGCTGCAGGTCGTGCTCGTCGCCGCGGCGGTCGCCGTCGCGTTCGCCCCGCGGAGGAAGTCGCCGCTCCAGCTCGCGGCCCTGACCGCGGCGCTGCTCGTCGCCTTCGAGCTCCTCCTCACGCACTGGTCGCCGCTCTACATCGCCTGGTTCTTCCCCTTCGTGGCGCTCTCGGTGCTCGCGGCGGAGGAGCTGCGCGAGAGGGCGGACGAGCGCGAGCCCGAGAACGTCGTCAGTAGCGCTTTCCCCCGTAGCGACGAGCCTGCTTCGTCTCCCGTGCCCGCTGCCGCCAGCGACGCTTGAGCTCGCGGTGAACCCGTGAGCTCCGGCGCGCCTCGAGTGCCCGAAGCTCGCGCTGCAGCTTGAGGTAGTTCGCCCAGCGCTCCGGGGCGAGAGCCCCGGTCTCGAGCGCCTCCCGCACCGCGCAGTCCGGCTCGGTCCCGTGTGCGCAGTCCGAGAAGCGGCACTGCGCCGCCAGCTCGGCGACGTCCGCGAACGCGCTGTCGAGGTCGCCCTCCCAGACCTGCAGCTCGCGGAGCCCCGGCGTGTCCACGAAGATCGACCCGCCGGGGAGGACGAGCAGCTGCCGGTGACGCGTCGTGTGGCGTCCGCGGCCGTCGCGGCGCGGCTCGCCCGTCCGCATCAGGCGCCGCCCCGCCAGCCGGTTGACGAGCGTGGACTTGCCGACGCCCGAGGAGCCGAGGAGGGCGAAGGTTCGCCGGGGCGCGAGGAGCGCCCGTACCTCGTCGATCCCTTCCCCCGTCACGTTGCTCACGGGCAGGACCGGCACGCCCATGGCGATCGCCTCCGCCTCGAGGATCGTCGCCGGATCGGTGCAGAGGTCGAGCTTCGTGAGCACGACGACCGGGTCGGCGCCACTGTCCCAGGCGGCGGTCAGGTAGCGCTCGAGCCGCCGGGCATTGAAGTCGCCGTCCAGGCCGGAGACGAGCAGCACGGTGTCGACGTTGGCGACGAGCACGTGCTCCTCCGACTTGAGCCACGGGGTCTTGCGCGACACCTTGGTCCGCCGCGGGAGGACGGCCTCGATCGCCGCTTGGCCGCCCGGCGCGTCGCAGACCGCGACCCAGTCCCCGACGGCGGGCATCCCGCCCTCGAGCTCGTGGTCGCGGAGCTTGCCGCGGGCGTGCGCCAGCCGCTCGTCGCGCGTGCCGCGGACGAGGTAGCCGCCGCGGTGCTCCGCGACGACACGCGCCGGCTCGAAGCCCCGCTCGGAATAGGTTGTGAAGGCCGCCTGGAGCTCGTCGCTCCAGCCGAGGGCGGCCAGGGTCGGATCGAACAAGGATGTGCTCCTTCCTCGGGTTGCTGATACGCCGCGCCCGCGGCGACCGAGGTGGAGCTACAGAGGTGGAGCTAGAGGCGGGCGCCGTCGAGCCGGAGAGGTGTGCGGGAATCGGCCCTCATCGCAGGCTCTCCTTTCTCTCGACAGCGGGAACCGGCCCAGACTACGGGCCCGCAAAGGATGCGTCAAACCTCCGGCGGTATCCTTGGTCGGCTCGCGGTGGCGGTAGCTCAGTTGGTAGAGCCCCGGGTTGTGGTCCCGGTGGTCGTGGGTTCGAGTCCCATCCGCCACCCCTCTGCTTGGAAGAGCCCGCGCAAGAGAGCGGCGCTCGAGGGGCAGCTCTCGTGGAAACGACGAGAGGGCCACGGGGGCCCTCTCGCGCTTCTCGATGGTCCCTCCTGTGACTGAATCTAGGGACGATCCTCGGAGGGGAGGTGCGAGTAGTCGGGCGTGAGGACCGACGACGCCGCGTCCGCGTAGCGGTCGGCCTCCGCCGTGTTCCCGAAACCGGCGGCTCCGTGCTCCTGAGCCGCGTCGAGGATGATCTCGCGAACGTTCGTGGTCTGGCCGAGGAAGCCGCTCGCTCCGTGCTCCTGGGCCGCGCCGCGCAGGATCTCCGAGGAGACGGCGTCGCTTCTCGTCGAGAACGACTCGTCCGCTCCCCCTCGCGGGTAGAGGTGGACCTCGTCCATGCTCGGCTCGTCGAGCACGCCGCCCGCGGAATCGCGCGGGTCCGGCGAGCCGATCCAGCGGTCGATCATGCTCGGCGAGAAGGCCTGGTGCTTCTGCGCCAGGTTGTGCGGGTCGGGCGATCCGAGCTTGCTGGGGACGAGCCCCGCCTCGTAGCCACCTCCGGCGGTAGCCGCCGGAACGGCGACGGCTGCGATCGACGCCGCGAGCGCGGCAACGGAGAGCCTTCGCCTCATCTTGTGGGTCTTGCCGTTCATCTGAGCCTCCTTGTTCCGATCGCCGGGTGCGATCTCTCGACCACCCGACCCGCAGGGGGCAAAGGGACGGCAACGAACGGGTAAAGAGACGCACGGCGGGCGCTGCCGGTAGCACGCTCGATGTGGGATAGTCCTCGGTACACCGCGGCACGGAGAGGAGGCTGGGATGGCCGGAGTACAGGTGCGCGACTTCGACGCGCCGGACGAGAGCCGGACGCCGGACAAGACGAAGGTCGACATCGTGCGCATGGGCGGGACGAGCGTTTCCCGCTTCACGTTGCAGCCGGGTTGGAGCTGGGCCGACTGCATCAAGCCGATCGTCGGAGGCGAGACCTGCCAGCAGCATCACGTCGGCATCTGCGAGGGCGGCCGCATGCGCATCCGGCACGAGGACGGGACGGAGCAGGAGATCGCCGCCGGGCAGACGTACGTGATCGAGCCCGGCCACCTGGCCGAGATCGTCGGCGACGAGAGCTTCGTCGGCTTCGAGTTCGACTCGCGCACGGCAGAGGAGTTCGCGCGGGTCTGAGAACGGGAGGCGATGGCGCCCGGCTGGGACGAGCGCCACGCCTACTTCGAGGAACGCGCACGGCCGGTGGCGGAGCGCATGCTCGGGCGGCTCGCCCCCGAGCCGGGCGACACCGTGCTCGAGCTCGCGGCGGGGACCGGCGCCGTCGGCTTCGCCGCTGCCTAGGGCTTCATGCGGATCGCGACGTCGTAGCGCTCCACCGACCTCCGCTGACCCGGCGTGTCCCCGGTCGGCATCGCGTCCAGGATCTCGTCGCCGCGGCGATACGCGTCTTCCGAGTCGAAGAACACGAGCGTCAGCGACCTCTTCCCGTCGGGGTCGTGCAGCACGATGAGCTCGCTCGCATCGAGCCCCTCGGGCCGATCGCCCTCCTCGATCCGGCTCTTCAAGCCGTCGATCCGGGCCCTGTCTACTCCCTCGAACGTGACGACGCGTGCGATTGCCATGGAGGCCTCCCTGGTCGGTTGCGACAAGCCTACGCCGTCCGCGCCGCCGATCCATGCCCGTGCGTTAGCGTCGCGGGGCGGTGGAAGGCGTGAGGCACACGCGGCACGGGTGGTGGCTCGAGGACGCGGGGGCGGTCACGCCGACACGTCCTCTCGAGGGCGACACGAGCGCCGACGTGGTCGTCGTGGGAGGCGGCTACCTCGGGATGTGGACCGCGTGGCAGCTGCTCGAGCTCGAGCCGGGTCTCGACGTGGCGCTCCTCGAGGCGGAGGTCTGCGGGCACGGGCCGAGCGGACGGAACGGAGGCTTCTGCGAGACGCTCTGGGGCGATGCGGACACGCTCCGCGAGCGGGCCGGCGACGCCGCCGCGCTCGCCGTCTGCCGCGCGTCCGCGGACGCCGTGCACGGGATCGGACGCTGGTGCGAGGAGCAGGAAGTCGACGCGTGGTACCGGCAGGCGCCGCTGCTCCGGGTGGCGACGACCGAGTCGCAGCTCGGCTCGTGGGATCGCGACGTGCTGGCGGCGGCGGCGCTCGGCGCCTCCGAGGAGATCGTTCCGCTCGCGAGCGCCGAGGTGCGGACGCGGTGCGACTCGCCGCTCTTCCTCGGCGGCTCCTCGCAGCGCCTGAACGCGACCGTCCAGCCGGCGCGGCTCTCGCTCGGCCTGCGCAGGCGCCTCCTCGAGCGCGGCCTGCAGGTGTACGAGCGGACGGAGGTGACGCGCCTGCACGAGGAGGGGAGCGTCGAGACGCGCCAGGGACGGGTGCGGGCCGGCGCAGCGGTGCTCGCGGTCAACTCCGCCGCCGTCGGCTTCCCCGGCTACCGGCTCTCGCTCGCCGTCGCCTCGAGCCACATCGTCCTGACCGAGCCCGTGCCGGACGTGATCGAGGAGCTCGGGTGGACGGGAGGGGAGGCGATCGTCGACTCGCGCAAGCTCGTCCACTACACGCGGACGACGCGGGACGGCCGGATCGCCTTCGGCTGGGGCGGCGGGGCGATGGGATTCAGCGGCCGCCGACCGGCGAAGCTCGAGCGGGACGCGCGGGTGATCGCACGCACGCGCGAGAGCCTCGAGCGCTTCTTCCCGCAGCTCGCGGGCCGCCGCATCACGCACGCCTGGGGCGGGCCGATCGACGTCTCCCCCACCCACCTGCCGATCTTCGGAAGCCGCGGACGCGTCCACCACGGCTTCGGCTTCACGGGGAACGGCGTCGGCCCGACCTACCTCGGCGGCGAGATCCTCGCCCGCCTCGCGCTCGACCGCCGCGACGAGCGCACGGCGCTCGCGATCGTGGAGCCGAAGCGCAAGCTCTTCCCGCCCGAGCCGTTCAAGTACGTGGGCGGCTCGCTCATCCGCCAGGCGCTCCTACGCAAGGACGGAGCGGAGGACCGGGGAGACGAGCCCGACCCGGTGACCGCCTTCGTCGCGGCGCTCCCCTACCGCCTGGGACTCCATCTTCCGCGCTGACGTCCGCGGAGGGGTCAGACCCCGGACACGTCCGAAGCGTCCAGCTTTCCGCCGCAACCGGCGCTTTCGGCGCCGCACTCGCGGCCGTTCCGGACACGTCCGGGGTCTGACCCCTTCGCCCGGCGGCCGCTAGCGTTTCGTCCCGTGCGCTGGGGCCTGTCGGTCGCGCTCTTCCTGCTCGTCCTCGCCTCGCCCGTGACGCTCGCGGCGGCGGGCGAGAGCTCCGCCCCGCGGATCACGATGTTCGGCGACTCGGTGCCGGACTCGCTGCAGTACGTCCCCGAGGCCCGCGAGCTGCTCGGCAAGGGGCTCGACCTGCGCCTCGAGCTCGTCTCGTGCCGCCGGCTCGTCGCGCCCGGGTGCGCCTACCTGGGCGGGCACCCCGAGTCGGTGCTCGACATCGTGAGCGTGTCGCCGCTCGCCGCCCTCGGCAACGTGGTGATCGTGGACGTCGGCTACAACGAGCCGGCGAACAACTACGAGAGCGCGATGGAGCAGGTCGTCACCGCGCTCACCCGGCTCGGCGTCGGGCACGTGCTCTGGGTGACGATGCGCGAGCAGACGGACAACTACCGCCAGATCAACGACATCATCCGATCGGAGGCGCGCCGCTTCCCGCAGATCCAGGTCGTCGACTGGGATGCGGCGAGCCGCGGGCAGGACTGGTTCCAGGCGGACGGCCTGCACCTGAACGCGAACGGCGCGGTCGGGCTCGCGAAGATGCTCCGTCCCTACGTCCTCGCCGCCTGCGGGGCCGACTGCCAACCGCCCGCTCCGCCTGCGGCGCTGCCGAAGAACGTCCGCCCGCCGCGGCTCCGCGGGAGCGCAGTCGTCGGCAAGCGGCTCACGTGCCTGCCGGGGAAGTGGAGCGGGAGCCGCCCGATCGTCTTCTCGTACCGCTGGCTCCGCGACGGGGCGAGCATCGCGCGTGCGTACCGCGCCACGCGGCTCGTGCGCGGGAGCGACTCCGGGCACCTCCTGGCCTGCCGGGTCTGGGCGGCGAACGCGGCCGGGGCGACGCCGGCCACGGCCAAGGCCGTGCGCGTCCGGCCGCGCTGACGCAGGCGGCCTCGCCCCGTACTTCCGGCTACCGTCGCCCCGCCGTGTGCGCGAGGAGCGCAGGGACGAACGTGTCCCACGCCCACCCCGGCGGGTAGCCGTGCCCCATCCCCTCGATCGGCAGCAGGCGCGCGTTCGGGATCTCACGCGCCAGCGCCTCGCCGTGCGCGAGAGAGAAGAACGGATCCGCCGTTCCATGCACGACGAGCGTGGGCGCCGTGATCTCTGGAAGGGCCGCGCGCCCCGGAGCGCCCTCGCCGCTCTCGATCAGCCAGTGGTTCTTCACGCTCGACTCGATGTTCGCACTGCGGTCGAAGACGCGGCGAGCGATTCTGCGGATGGCGTCCTCGTCGAACGGCCGCGAGCCCGCGTAGGGTCGCCAGGCTGCGACCGTCGCCTCCACCACCGCGTCGCGATCGGTCCAGTCGGGATCGGGCGGCGGATCGTCGAACTGGGCGCGGAGGTCGTCCGACATCGGCGGCAGGTCGTCGCCCGAGCCGGGGCTCGTCGAGACGAGCGTCAGCGTCGCCACCCGGCCTGGATGCGCGATCGCGAGCCACTGCGCCAGGCCGCCGCCCATCGACATCCCGACGACGTGCGCCGCGTCCACGCGCAGCGCATCGAGGATGCCGACCGCGTCTCCCACGAGATCCGCTCCCGTGTACCCCGGCGAGCCGGGCTCGTACGTGACCGATCGGCCCGTGTCGCGCTGGTCGTAGCGGATGACGCGGCGAAGCCCCGCGGCGATGCGGGCGCAGAGCCCGTCCTCCCACCAGTCCATCGAGGACGTCGATCCCGCCATCAGCAGCACCGCCGGATCGGCCGGCGCACCGAACGTCTCCAGGCAGAGCTCGACTCCGTTGACCCAGACGAGCCTCTCGCCGCTCCGCGCCACGGTCATGGAGACCAGGAGTACCAAACAGGGAGAATCCCCACGTGCTCGAGACGACGGTCGTCGGGAGCTACCCGCAGCCCGGGTGGCTGATCGACCGCGAGCGGCTCGGCGAGCGGCTGCCTCCACGGGTGCGGGCGCAGGAGCTCTGGCGCGTCCCCGAGCCGTTCCTCGAGGAGGCACAGGACGACGCGACCCGGCTCGCCGTCGACGACATGGAGCGCGCGGGCGTGGACGTGATCACGGACGGCGAGATGCGCCGCGAGAGCTACTCGAATCGGTTCGCGACGGCGCTCGAGGGGGTCGATCTCGCCAATCCGGGCGTGGCGCTCGATCGCACGGGCCACGAGAACCCGGTTCCGCGCGTCGTCGGGGCGGTCCGGCGGAGCCGCCCGGTCGAGGTGCGGGACGTCCGGTTCCTGCGCTCGCTCACCAGCCGACGCATCAAGATCACGGTGCCAGGCCCTTTCACGATGACCCAGCAGGCGCAGAACGACCACTACCGCGACGAGCGCAGCCTCGCCCTCGCGTACGCCGAGGCGGTGAACGAGGAGCTGCGCGACCTGAAGACGGCGGGCGCGGACGTCGTCCAGATCGACGAGCCGTACCTTCAGGCGCGCCCCGAGGCCGCCGGCGCGTACGCGCTCGAGGCGATCGACCGCGCGCTCGATGGGATCGAGGGCGAGACCGTCGTCCACACCTGCTTCGGCTACGCGCACGTCGTGAAGGACAAGCCGAGCGGCTACCCCTTCCTCGCCGAGCTCGACGGCTGCGCGGCCACCCACCTCTCGCTCGAGGCGGCTCAGCCCGGGCTCGACCCCGCTGTCCTGCGCGAGGTGCGGGAGAAGACGATCGTGCTCGGCGTCCTCGACCTCGGCTCGCCGGTGGCGGAGACGCCGGACGTGGTGGCGGAGAGGATCCGGCGTGCGCTCGAGGTCGTCGGGCCGGAGCGGCTCGTCGTCGCCCCCGACTGCGGGATGAAGTACCTCTTCCGCGAGCTCGCGTTCCGAAAGCTGGAGGCGATGGTGGCGGGGGCTCGGCTCGTCCGCGAGGAGCTCGGCGCGTGACCGACGGCAACGCGAGCCGGATCGCGAAGGCCTATCCCGACCGCGTCGAGGTGCGCGGCCGAGACCTCACGAGCGAGCTCATGGGCCGGCTCGGCTTCAGCGAGTACTTCCACCTCCTGCTCACCGGGCGCGAGCCGACCGACGAGCAGCGCTTCTTCCTCGACCTGCTTCTCGTCTCGATCGCGGAGCACGGGCTCATGCCCTCGAACGTCGCGGCGCGGATGACGCTGGCGGCGGATCCCGACGCGCTGCAGGGGGCTGTGGCGGCGGGGATCCTCGGCGCCGGCCCGGTCGTGCTCGGCTCCTCCGAGGCGTGCGCACGGCTGCTCGTCCGTGGGCAGGAGCGGGTTGCGGCGGGCGACGAGCCTGCGGCGGTCGCGCGTGAGCTCGTCCGTGAGATCCGGGCGGCGGATGGAAGGGTGCCGGGGTTCGGCCATCCCCTTCATCGACCCCTTGACCCGCGGGCGGAGCGCATCCTCGAGCTCGCCGACGAGCGGAATGTCAGCGGGCCGTACGTCCTTCTCGCCCGCGAGCTCCGCGGCGCCGTCGCGGAGGCGTACGGGAAGCCGCTTCCGATGAACGTGGCGCTGGCGATCGCGGCCGTGTGGCTCGACCTCGGCTACCCGCCCGAGACGACGAAGACGATTCCGATTCTCGCCCGCACCGCGAGCCTGCTCGCGCACCTCGTCGAGGAGCGGGAGCGCCCGCTCGGCCTCTACCTCGCGGCGCAGGCGGAAGCGGCTGCCGGGCTCGAGGGGGGTCAGACCCCGGACGTGTCCGCAGCGACAGCCGAAACCGCAGCAGACGCCCCGACCGCGGAAGAAGGACACGTCCGCGGCGAACGCGTCCGGGGTCTGACCCCACCACCGCCCAAAGCAGACGCCTGATGCTCGAGCCCGAGGTCGAGAGCCGCGCCTGGGAGGAGCAGCTCGCGTTGGACGACGACGCCTACCGCCGGCAGCTCGCGTACCTCTTCGAGCGCTCCGCGTTCTACAGAGCAAAGCTCGGCGCCGCCGGCATCGACGCGGCCGAGGCAGCCGGCGGCATCACGGACATCGCGCAGCTCCCGCTGACCGAGAAGCACGAGCTCAAGGCGACCGCCACCCCCGAGAATCCGATCGGCACCCATCTCTGCGTCGACCGGGCCGAGATCGTCCGCATCTACTCGACGAGCGGCACCACCGGGACTCCGAGCTACGTCTCGCTCACCCGCGACGACCTCGAGCACTGGGTCACCGGCTCCGCGCGGAGCTACGCCGCCTCGGGCGTCCGCCCCGGCCAGCGAATCGTGACGACCTACAACGCCGGCCCGTTTGTCGCCGGCGCCGCGCTCGACGCCTTCGAGCGGATCGGGCTCTCGCACGTCCCGGTGGGCACCGGGAACACGGAGCGCCTCCTGCTCGCGATCGAGCTGCTCCGCCCCGAGGCCGTCGTGCTCACGCCCTCCTACGCCGCCTACCTCGTCGAAGCGGCTACCACCCGCAACGTCGACCTCGCCGCGTCGAGCGTCGAGCGCGTCCTCGTCGCAGGCGAGCCCGGCGGCGGCGAGCCGGGCTTCCGCGCACTGCTCGAGCAGGGCTGGGGCGCGAGACTGACCGAGGCGATGGGAGTCGGCGACATCGGCCCGTCGCTCTTCGGCGAGTGCGAGGAGCAGCAGGGGATGCACCTCGGAGCACGCGGCTTCGTCCACCTGGAGCTGATCGACCCGCAGACGGGCGCCGCGCGCGAGCTCTCGGACCAGTCCGAGGGCGAGCTCGTCCTCACCCACCTGCGGCACCGGTCGGCGCCGCTCCTCCGCTTCCGCACGCGCGATCACGTGCGGGTCTGGACCGAGCCCTGCGCCTGCGGCCGCACCGCCCCGCGCATCCGCTGCCTCGGTAGGACGGACGACATGCTCATCGTCCGCGGGGTGAACGTCTTCCCCTCCGCCGTCCGCGACGTCGTGACCGGGTTCGTGCCGGCGGTGAGCGGCCACGTCCTCGTCCGCCCGCGGGATCCGGGCGTGATGCAGGAACCGCCGCTCCCCGTCGCGGTCGAGCTCGGCGAGGGCGCGCCCATCGACACCGCGCTCGCCGAGGAGATCCGGGACCGGCTCCGCGAGAGACTCGTCGTGCAGACCCAGATCGAGCTCGTCCCCTTCGGCAGCTTGCAGAGGAGCGACTACAAGATGACGCTCCTCACGCGCCAGACCGGAGCTCGCGGAGGCGATTTCCGGTCGCGCGAAGACCCCTGAAGCGCAGCCGCGGAGCGGCTGCGGTGCTTATGTTTCCGACCACCGAGGCGAAACGCGGATGAAGAAGCTGCAGAGCCAGGGCGTCCACCACATCACGCTCGTCGGGGCGGACCGCCAGACCTCGATCGACTTCTGGGAGGGCATCCTCGGCATGCCGTTCGTCTTCGAGCAGCCGAACCTCGACAACGAGGCGGAGAGCCACCTCTACTTCGACCCCGGCGACGGCCGGCTCGTCACCGTCTTCACGAACGAGGAGCGCGAGCCCGTCAGCCCGCCCCAGGACGACAAGGTCGCGGGCCGCGTCCACCACATCGCGTTCTCGCTCTCGCACGCGACCTTCGAGCAGGCGGTGGATCGGCTCGAGGAGCGCGGGGTCGAGCACTCGGGAGTGAAGGACCGCGGCTTCATGGACTCGATCTACTTCCACGACCCGCTCGGGCTCCTGATCGAGCTCTCGTCCTACCGCTTCGAGCCGCCGCACGGCTCGACGCACGCGGACGTGCTGCTCGAGGCGCACAGGCTGCGCGTCGAGCGGGGCGACCACTCGATCGCGGAGGAGCACCTCGCAGACGCCATCGAGGCGCTCGTCGCGCGCTCGCAGCCGTCTCTCTCGGATGACCGCTCGCCGAAGAACCCGTACCGGCAACCGCAGGAGGTCTAGACGTGGCGACGCACACCCTCAGCATCCTCAAGCCGAGCGTCAACAACCTGACGACTCGCATCTTCGTTCGCGCGGCCGGCCTCGACTTCGAGGAGCTCGACGTCTGGGGCAAGAAGGGCACGCCCGAGTTCCTCGCCAAGGATCCCGCCGACCTGACGCCGCTGCTCGAGGAGGAGGGGCTCCCGCGCGGCTCGCTCTGGGAGAGCTGCGCGATCATGCAGTATCTCTGCAACAAGCACGGCCTCGACCGCTTCTACCCCACCGATCCGGCCGAGCGCGCGATGACGGACAGCGCGATGTTCTACCTGATCGGCACCTTCTATCCCCTGGTCGCCCGCGCCACGTACCCGGTGCTCAACTTCCCGCAGTACGCGGGCGAGGCGGCGCTGGCGGACGTCGACGACGAGACGAAGGAAAAAGCTCGCCGGGACGCCGAGGCGGCGCTCGCGAAACCGCTCGAGGCGTTCCGCGACTTCTTCCTCGAGGGCAGGCCGTTCGTCGGCGGCGAGAGCCCGTCCATCGCGGACATCCGCTGGGCGGCGACGTTCGAGTTCCTGCGCGCGATCGACTACCCGTTCCCGGCGTGGGCCGAGGACTACCTGAGTCGCATGGAGTCGGCGCTCGGCGACGCCTACATCGAGCCGGCGAATGACGTGCGCGAGTACGTCGCCTACGTCAAGTCGCAGGCGGCGGGGGTTCCCGCCTAGCGTCGCCTCAGAGACGCGTCGGGATGCTCTGCGGGAAGCGGAAGAGGTTCCGCGGGTCGTAGCGACGCTTGACCGCGACGAGCCGCTTCAGGTGCGACCCGTAGTACGCCCTCCGCCAGTCGCCAAGCTCTGGGTCCACGTAGTTCACGACCGCTCCCGGCGAGACGTACGGCCGCAAGGCGGCGTGGGCGCCGCGCACCCAGCCGAGGTTCGCAGCCTCGGTCGCCGCGCCCGCGCTCGCGTCCCAGAACGTCGTGTAGCGGAGGAAGAAAAGTGCCTCGCGGTGGAAGAAGGCGGTCGCGTCGCGGCCGACGCGATTGATCGCGCCGCCGTGCGCCGAGAGGAGGACGGCCGCCGAGGCGAGGCGAGGATCACGGCCCGCGGCCTCGACGGCGCCGACGATCACGGCGAGGGCGGCGTCCGGGAGCGGCGATAGCGCATAGTTCGACTTCGCGGCGTAGGAGCGGTGGACGGGCTCCCCGCCGCCGAAGTACTGCACCGCGCTGATGAACGGCCGCTGCACCGCCGAGACCTTGGCCGGTGGGATCGCCGTCGTGAGCGGCGCGAGCAGCGAGAGCGCCTCCGCCCGCGTGCCGAAGACCTGCCCGTTCAGCGCGACGAGCGGCGTCGCCGGGGCCGCCTCCGGCCTCAGGGTGAGCACGCACGAGAGCGCATCGGGCGCCGTCGGGACGAACGCCTGCCAGGCCTGGATCACCTTCAGCACGTCCGACCACGCCCAGCGCAGGTTGACCGTCGTCACCGTCGAGACCGGGTGCGTCCGGAAGGAGAGCTCGGTCGCGATCCCGAAGCTGCCTGCCCCTGCGCCGCGCAAGGCCCAGAACAGGTCCGGGTGATTGCGCTCGTCGCAACGGCGCGGGCGTCCGTCGGCGGTGACGATCTCGACGCCCGTGAGGTTGTCGCAGGAAAGCCCGAGCGCGCGCGACGAGAACCCATGGCCGCCGCCGAAGGTGAGGCCGGCGACGCCCACCGTGAGACACGAGCCGAACGGGACCGCCCGGCCGTCGTTCCAGAGCGTCTCGTAGACGGATCCCAGCTGCGCGCCGGCGCCGACGGAGGCCGTCCCGTCGGCCGCGAGCCGTACGGCCGCGAGCCGCGAGACGTCTGCGACGAGCCCGGTCGTGGTCGAGTACCCGGCGAAGGAGTGCCCGCCCGAACGGACGGCGAAGGGCACCTCGTGTTTCCGCGCCCAGAAGACGATCCGCCGCACGTCCGCGGCCGACTCCGCATACGCGATCGCCAGCGGGCGAACGCGGTCGAAGCGCGCGTTCCAGAGCAGACGCGCCTTCGCATACCCACGCCCGCCGCGGACGACGAGATCGCCGTCGAGCTCGCGCGCGAGCTCGACCAGGCGGCGGTCGCCGGTGCCGCCGGCCGACCCGGCGAACCGGCCGGCGCCTGCCCCTCCGAGAACGAGCGCCGTCCCTGCTCCGCGCCGAACGAGCTCCCGTCGGTCGAACCGTGGCGCCCGGCCCGGGTCGTCTTCGTGCATCGAGCCTCCTTTCCGGGCCCGATCATTCTGGACGGCGCTCAAGAACGGCTCAAGGCTCGATCCGGTCGCCGGCGGTGCGTGTCGGCTTTCCGGCGCGCGACATGGAGAATCGTCGCGAATCCGCCGCGAGCGGAGCCGCTTCGAGAGCGGCTCCGCCCGGCCGTTCCAGACGAGGACCGCGTCCGTCACGACGCGGCCGCGAGAGCGATCGCGTCGACCGTTGCCCCGAGCTGCGGCGCCCGCTCCCTCACGATGTGCCGCGCGACCCGCTCCGCGTCGCGGCCCGCACCGCCGATCAGCATCGACGCGAACGAGTGCAGGAAGGGCAGACCCACGAAGTAGAGGCCCGGCGACGAGGCGACCATGCCCCGGTACTGCACCGGGTAGCCATCCTCGCCCGCCTCGTAGGGGAAGCGGATCCCCGAGAAGTCCGGGCGGAACCCCGTGCACCAGACGACGTTCCGCACGTCGAGCACGCGCCCGCCCTCGAGCACCGGCAGCCCACCCTGCACGCCGGCGACACGCTCGAGGACGCGCTCCACGCCCGCCCGCTGGAGGTCTTTGCGCCGGTAGCGGAGCAGCGGCGCGCCGCCGTGGCGGATGTGCGGGCGCAGCTTCCGGCCCATCGGCGTGTCCGCCGTGAGGACGTGCGTCCCCATGAAGAACAGGACCCTGAAGCCCAGCCGCCCACGCCGGCTCTCGATCGGCGCCGGAATCTGTCCCGTGTCCTTGCCGGCGAGGACGACGTCGTGGCTCGAAGCCGTCTCCCACGCCACGTCCGAGCCGGAGTGGCTCGCGCCGACGACGAGCACCGGCCCCTCCTGCAGCTGGGAGAGGTTCCGGTAGTCGTTCGAGTGGAGCTGGGTGATGCTCGGGTCGAGCTCGTCCGCGAACTCCGGCGTGTACGGCCTGCGGAAGACTCCGGTCGCGATCACGACGTTGTCCGCCTCGACGGTCTCGCCGCCGGCGTGGACGACGTACTTCCCGTCCTCCTTCGTCAGCTCGTCCACCGCCACGCGGCTTCGAACCGGCAGCTCGAACGTCGTCGCGTACGCCTCGAGGTAGTCGGCGAACTCGTCCTTCGTCGGATACGCGTTCCCCTTCGCCGGGAACGGCAGGCCCGGCAGCCCGTCGCGGAACGCCGGGGAGTACAGCCTGAGCGAGTCCCAGCGCTGCCGCCAGGAGTCGCCGATCCGCGCGCTCGCGTCCAGGATCACGAATCCCCGGCCCTGCTTCTGCAGGTGGTAGCCGGTCGAAAGCCCGGCCTGGCCGCCACCGATGATCACCGTCTCGTACCGTTCCATCGTCGCCTCCTTCGTCGGTGCGACGACGGTAGGCGTGTGCCGGCGAGGGCGCATCGCGCTGATCCACCAACTTGCGGCGGCGCCTCGGTGGTCAGTTCTGACCACTGAGCCGAGCTCAGACGAGGTCGTGCTCGAACGCGTACGCGGTCGCCGCCGAGCGCGACGACACCCCGATCTTCCGGAACGTGTTCTGCACGTGCCGCGCGACCGTGTGCTCGCTGATGACGAGGGTCGAGGCGATGTCCCGGTTCGTCTTCCCCGCCGCCACGAGCCGGAGCACCTCGAGCTCGCGTGCGGACAGTCCGTGCGT
>JBKPTS010000028.1:0-14536 GCA_046735575.1 Actinomycetota bacterium | reverse complement strand
CGGCTACCTACAGCAGAAGCGGGCGTTCACGGATCGTTTCCCGCGGAAGCTCACGGTGAGCGTGCGTGCGAGCACCCCGAGCGCGGCGGCTCGGAAGATCGCGCGGGCGCGTCTGCCACTGGTTCCGGCCACCTGAGCCGCAGTCGGGTGGGCCGGGCGTTGGCGCCTCCTCCTACGCCAAGCCGCTGGTCGACTACTGGCCCCCGGCGGTGGGCCAGTAGTCTCCGGCGGCGATGAAGCTCGTCTCCGTCGGCAACAGGCATCAGCCATCAGCGTGGGGGAACCCATGGCTCCCCCACGAGCCCCCTCCTTCGACGGCAACGGCGTGAAGATCGTCTCCGTTGTCGGCAACAGGCCTCAGTTCATCAAGTCGGCGGCCCTCTCCCTCGCTCTGCGCGAGGCCGGGATCGAGGAAGCCGTCGTCCACACGGGCCAGCACTACGACCGGGAGCTCTCGCAGGTGTTCTTCGAGGAGCTCGGGCTCCCGGAGCCCCGCCATCGCCTCGACCTCCGAACGGCCGACCCGGAGTGGATGGAGCCCGCGCTCGCCGAGACCCTGTTCGCCGAGGACCCCGACCTCGTGCTCGTCTACGGGGACACCAACTCGACGCTCGCCGGCGCGAGGGCGGCGGTGGAGGCCGGGGTCCCGCTGGTGCACGTCGAGGCGGGTCTGCGCAGCGGCGACCTCGAGATGCCGGAGGAGCGGACGCGGATCGAGGTCGACCGCATCGCGACCATCCTCTTCTGCCCGGACGAGCGATCCGCGGACACGCTCGAGCACGAGGGGGTTCGCGGCGAGATCCACGTCGTGGGCGACGTCATGGCGGATGCGTCCGGGCGCTTCGCACCGACGGCGCGCAAGCGCTACCCCGTGGCGTTCAGCCCGCACACCTACGTCGTCGCAACCGTGCACCGGGAGGCGAACGTCGTCCAGCCCCGCCTCGGCCGCATCATCCAGGGCCTGAACCACATCCGCATGCGCGTCGTCTTCCCCGCCCATCCGCGAACGCGCTACCAGATCCGCAAGGAGCAGCTGCGCGTGACGCAGCGCGTGCAGATCGTCGACCCCCTCGGCTACCTCGAGCTCGCCTCGCTCGCCTCGCAGGCACACGCGGTCGTCACCGACTCCGGAGGGCTGCAGAAGGAGGCGTACTGGTACGGCGTCCCCTGCGTGACGCTCCGGCCTTCGACGGAGTGGGTCGACACCGTCGAGGTGGGCGCGAACGTGCTCGTCGACGACGACCCGGATGCGATCGCCTCTGCGGTCGAGGCGGCCAAGATGCCGAAGAAGCTGCCGGCCCTCTACGGCGACGGGCACGCGGCCGAGCGGATCGCCAAGGTGCTCGTGGCTACGATGCGCGGCCGATGAAGCGGGACGTCGCCATCGTCGGCGCCGGCTACGTGGGGTTGCCGCTCGCCCGCATCTTCGCCGAGGGTGGGAAGAGCGTCGTCCTCGTGGACGTCGACGACGCCCGCATCGAGCGGCTCTCGCGCGGCGAGAGCTACGTCGAGGACGTCCCCTCGGACGTGCTCGGGCGGCTCGTCGAGGCCGGGACGATCGCCGCCACGACCGAATACGACGCCCTGCGCGACGCGGACGCGATCCTCGTCTCGCTGCCCACGCCGCTCTCCCGGCAGCGCGAGCCCGACCTCCAGATCCTCCTCGGCGCCTCCCGGGAGATCGCGAAGCGTCTCCGCCCCGGCCACCTGGTCGTGCTCGAGTCGACGACGTACCCCGGCACCACCCGCGAGCAGCTGCTGCCCATCCTCGAGGAAGGGAGCGGGCTCCGCGCCGGGGAGGACTTCCGGCTCGCGTTCTCCCCCGAGCGGGTCGACCCGGGACGGAAGGACTCGAGCGCGAAGACCGTCCCCAAGATCGTGGGCGGCATCGACGACGCCTCGACGGACGCCGCCGCGGCCCTCTACGGCGCCGTCATCGACGAGGTGCACCGCGTGTCCTCGCCGGAGGCAGCCGAGCTGACGAAGCTCCTCGAGAACATCTTCCGCTCCGTCAACATCGCGCTCGTCAACGAGCTGGCGCAGCTCTGCGACCGCATGGACATCGACGTCTGGGAGGTGATCGAGGCCGCGGCGACGAAGCCGTTCGGCTTCATGTCCTTCCAGCCGGGCCCGGGCCTCGGCGGGCACTGCATCCCGGTAGACCCCTTCTACCTCACCTGGAAGGCGCGCGAGTACGGCTTCTACACCGAGTTCATCGAGCTCGCCGGGAAGGTGAACGAGTCGATGCCGTACTTCTGCCGCTCGCTCGTCTCGCAGGCGCTGAACCACTCGCGCCAGCGCTCGCTCTCGGGGTCGAAGATCCTCGTGCTCGGGGTCGCGTACAAGCCGAACATCTCGGACATGCGCGAGTCGCCCGCCCTCAAGCTGATGCTGCTCCTGCGGAACGCCGGGGCCGAGGTCGCCTACCACGACCCGCACGTGCCCCGGTTCAGCGAGAACGGCCTCTCGCTCGAGTCCCAGCCCCTCGACCCGGGCGCCTACGACTGCGTCGTCATCGTCACCGACCACGATGCGATCGACTACGACGAGCTCGTCGAGCAGGCCCAGCTGGTCGTCGACCTGCGGAACGCGACGGGCTCGAACGGGAGGCGCTCGGACAAGGTGTGGAAGCTGTGAGCGCAGGCTCGACGGAGCTCATCACCGGCGTAGGCTCGACGGAGCCGGCCGGGAGCGCAGGCGCCGGCTTTGCCGGCGGCGAAGCGGGGCGAGAGCGAAGGCGCCGGCTTTGCCGGCGCCGGGAGCGGGCATGACCGTGCGAATCGGGCAGGCCGGCCTCGGGAACTGGGGGAAGAACCTGGCACGCAACTTCGCGGAGCTCGCTGACCTCACCTGGCTCTGCGACCCCGACCCCGCCAGGCAGGAGCTCGCCGCGCGCTACCCGCAGGCGCGCTGGGCAGCCGACTTCGAGGAGATGCTCGCCGACCCGGAGCTCGACGCCGTTGTCGTAGCGACGCCCGTCCCAACCCACTACCCGCTGGCGAAGCAGGCGCTCGAGGCCGGCAAGCACGTGTTCGTCGAGAAGCCCCCGGCGATGCGGACCTCGGAGATGGAGGAGCTCGTCGCTCTCGCGGAGGAGCACGGCCTCGTGCTCATGCCCGGCCACCTGCTCCTCTACCACCCGGCGGTGGCCGCGGTGAAGCGGCTCGTCGACTCGGGCGAGCTCGGCGACATCCGCTACATCTACGGGAACCGCCAGAACCTCGGCGTCATCCGGACGAACGAGAACGCGCTCTGGTCGCTCGGCGTGCACGACCTCTCGCTGATCCTCCATCTCGTCGAGGAGGACCCCGAGAGCGTCTGGGCGCACGGCACGTCGTTCCTCACCCCGGGGGTCGAGGACGTCGTCTTCTGCTACCTCCGCTTCCCCTCGGGGAAGGTCGCCCACATGCACCTGTCGTGGCTCGATCCGCACAAGATGCGGCGGATGACCGTCGTCGGCTCCCGCAAGATGGTCGTGTTCGACGACATGGAGCTCGAGCGAAAGGTGACGATCTACGACAAGGGCGAGGAGCCGCCCGGGTCGACGTACGGCGAGTGGCGCACGCGCACGGGCGACATCTTCAGCCCGAAGATCGCGAACGACGAGCCGCTGCGGCTCGAGTGCGAGCACTTCCTCGAGCTCGTCGGCACCCGCTCCGAGGGCCGCGAGGCGCGGGACGGGCTCAGCGTCGTCCGCGCGCTCGAGCAGCTCCAGGCGTCGCTCGATGCCGTACCGGTATGAGCGTAGGCTCGACGGAGCTCATGAAAGAGCGGAGGCGCCGGCTCTGCCGGCGTCGGAGCGGGACATGAGCGAGATTCACTCCTCGGCGATCGTCTACCCCGGGACCGTCCTCGGGGAGGGCGTGAAGATCCTCGAGAACGCCGTGGTCGGGAAGCAGCCCGTCCTCGGCCGGCGCTCGACCGCGAGCCGCGAGCCACTCGAGGCGACCGAGATCGGCGAGGGGACGGTGGTGTCGACGGGGGCGATCGTGTTCGCCGGCTCGCGCATCGGCGCGCGGGTCATCCTCGGCGACCAGTCGTGCGTTCGCGAGCGGGTGCGGATCGGCGACGACGTCGTTATCGGCCGGGGCTCGCTCGTGGAGAACGACACGACGGTCGGCTCCCGGACGCGGATCCAGGCCGAGGCCTACGTCACGGCGCACTCGACGGTCGAGGAGGACGTGTTCATCGCCCCTTGCGTCGTCACGACGAACGACAACTTCATGGGCCGCACCGAGCGCCGGCACGCGCTGACGAAGGGGCCGACCATCCGGCGCGGGGCCCGCGTCGGTGGCGGCGCGATCCTCTGTCCCGGGGTCGAGGTCGGGGAGGAGGCGTTCGTCGGCGCGGGCGCCGTGGTCACGAAGGACGTGCCGGCGCGTAGCGTCGTCGTCGGGAACCCCGCGCGCGTGCTGCGGGAGGTGGCCCCGGACGAGCTCCTCCCGGGTAACCGGGAGGTCTAGCTGCTCTTGACGACCGAGAGGCGGTAGCGCGCCGAGCCGGGGGTCGAGATGCGGACCTGCACGAAGTAGCGAGCAGTCCTCGGGGCGCGGTAGGAGAACCACTGGCGGCTTCCGGGCCGGGCCGACGTCCGCACCCGGAGCCGCGCCTCGCGGACGTCGTAGATCGAGCGCGTCCGGGGCAACCAGAGGGCGAGGTCGAGGTTCACGCCGGGGTCGTAGCCCGTGAGGCCTGCGTACATCCGCTGGCCCTTGTGCAGCCGGACGGCGTACACGTCGTCCTGGTCGTCCCAGAAGTCGGCCGTCGCCCGGATGCTGAGGTCGCTTCCGACGAGCTCGTGCGCGCGCGGGCCGGCGTCGTCGTTCGCCTCGAAGTGGTCGCGCGCCGGCAGGCGCTCGTCGAGAGCCGCGATCGCGGAGGCGACGTCGAGGGCGCCCCACCCGGAGGAGGAGTCGCGGCCGGCGGAGCAGGTGACGCAGCCCGTCCTCTGGTCCATGTCGTCGGCCGTGTGCTCGAGCAGCGAGGTCACCTGCTCTTCGTCGAGGGTCGGCCGCAGGCTGAGGAGGACCGCCGCAGCAGCGCTCACCTGCGGCGCGGAGAACGAGGTCCCCTCGGCTCCGTCGCGATAGTCCTCCGGCCCGCAGCTGGAGTAGCCCTGCTCGGAGCAGCTCGGGAAACGGGCCGTCAGCTGCCGCGGGAAGGTCGAGAGGATGTCCACCCCGGGAGCGGCGATGTCGTCGTACACGCGGTCGCGATTCGAGAACTTGGGCACCGAGCCCCGCTCGTCGTACGCGCTCACGCCGAGGACGTGCGGCAGCGCGGCGGGGTAGCTCGCGAAGCTCCACGGCTGGCTCGGGGCGAAATCGGAGTTGCCCACCGCCGCGACCACGACGACCCCGTTCGACACCGCGTACGAGACGGCGTCCGCCTCGAGGTGGGAGAACGTGTCGCGCTCGGGGTCGAGCGGGTCGCGGATGCCTCCGAAGCTCAGGTTGATGACCCGAGCGCCCTGGTCGACCGCCCATCGGATCGCCGCGGCCTCGGCGTCCACGGGGATGGAGTGGTTCGCGTTCACGACCTTCGCCACGAGCAGCTGCGCCGAGGGTGCGAGGCCCGCGATGCCGATCCCGTTGTCGATCTGCGCGGCGATGATCCCGGCGACGAACGTGCCGTGACCGAGCGGGTCGGTGCTCGGAGAGCCGCCGACGAAGCTCTTCTTCTCGATGACCTTGCCGGCGAGCTCCGGGTGCGAGGTGTCGACCCCGGAGTCGATGATCGCCACCGGAACCTGCTCGAACCGCGGAAGCGTGAGCCAGGGCTCGTAGAACCTGCTCTGCGTCAGGTACCACTGGCGCGCCGCGAGCGGATCGGTCGGCGTGAAGGCGAGGTGCCGCGAGAGGACGGGCTCGACGTAGCGCACGCCGGGAAGGCCGCGGAGAGCGGGCCCGTCGGGACTGCTGACGACGAGCGCAGGGATCGGCGCGAGGTCGCGCAGACGCCCGCCGGTCCGCGCCTCGATCGCCCGCTCCACGGCCGCACGGTCCGCGCCCGGCGCGAGCCCGACCGCGAAGCGCGCGGCGTGCGCGGTCGCCGGCAGGAGCAGACCGGCCGTGAGGAGCGCCGCAGTCACGAGCGCTCGCCTCATTCGGTCACCGTCAGGGTCGAGGACACGCCCTCGGTGAGGCCGTCGGTGGCCGGCACCCAGGCGCGGTAGCTGCCGGGGACGACGCGCACGCGGGCATGGAACGCCCCGGTCGCGTCGATGGGGCCTCTTCCGACCAGGGCCCACGTCGTCCCCTTCAGGCGCTCGATGGAGACCCGTGTGCCCGGGAGCGCCGGCTGGACGGTTCCGGTCAGCGCGTCCGGGTCGAGAGGGTGGGAGAGCCGTAGCCGGGGGGAGACGGGGACGAGCAGCGCCGGGCTCGCTCCGCCCGTGACCTGGATGCGGAAGCGAGCGGTCGCCTTCGGCCGCACGCTGACGGATACGCCGCCGTCGGCCGCGCGGGTGAGGGAGGAGACGGTCTTCCAGGAGACGCCGTCGGGCGAGCTCGAGAGCACCGGCGACTGCAGGGCGCGCGCGAGCCCCGAGAGCTGCAGCGGCGTCCCGTACACGGCCTGGCCCGTCGGACGGTCGAGGCGCAGGACGCCGATCGTGATCCACGTCGAGCGGAGGCCGAGCGACGTGCGCAGGAGGGTCGCCGGGAAGGACGTCGACCCGGCGAGCGTCTGCAGCGTGACCGTGCGCAGCCGGCCGGACGGCGTCGGAACGCCGAGAGCGTCGATGACGCGGCCCTGGACGCCGAGCTTCGACTGGAGCGTCCGGGCGCCGATGACGATCGGCCCCCACGAGTGGTAGGGGGAGAGCGTGTCCCACGGATCCGGGCGCGAGACGAGATAGGGGACGGAGAAGCCGAAGACGTCCGCGGCCGACGCCGTCTTCCCCCCGGAGGACGAGAAGTAGAACGTGGACGCGACCTTCCCCCCGTACAGCGCGACCAGGCCCGCCGTCGCCCGCACCGCGCTCGAGGTCTCGGACCGCTCGCCCGCGATGCCTCCGTAGACCTGGCTGCGCGGGTCGGAATAGAGGTCGTACGGCTTCCGCTTGACGAGGTGCGAGAGCGCGTACGAGCGGGCGGCGACGGCCTGGGCCTTCAACGCCTCGGCGGGCCACGTGTGCGGCATCTCCCCTGCGACGACGCCCTCCACGTACGCCTCGATCCCGACGGCGTTCACCGCCTGCAGGAACGCCCCCTGGCGCAGGACCTGGAGCTTCCCGCGGTACAGGCGCCCGTCGAGCGAGAGCGGCGCCTTCCCGGCGGTGAAGACGAGCGGTCCGGGCGCGCGTCTCGCCCGCCCGGTGGCCGACGGGAGCTTCAGCTTCGGCGTCAGGACGAGCGGGCCGGCGGGCAGCCTCGTCCTCTGGCCGGACGCGTCGGTCACCCGGAAGGGCGCAGTCGACGAGATGGTGAGCGCGGGACGGCCCTCCTCGAGCAGCACGCGGACCTGGTCGGTCGCCGTCTTCCCGAGCTGCGTCCCCGGGTAGAAGTAGGCGAGGATCTGCGCGTAGCTCTTGCCGTCGCGGGCCATCCCGTACGCCCCGTACTGGCTCATCCCCACGCCGTGCCCCCAGCCGTGCCCCGAGACGAGGAAGACGGCCTCGCCGGGCTCGGGCGGCGCAGGCTGCGCGACGCCCGCCGCAGAGGCGGCGAGGACGAGGGCCGAGGAGACGAGTGCGAGGGCGAGCAGGCGCACGGGAAAAGGGGAGGCTAGCGCGGAGGTGTTAGCGGTTGGAAGGGATCACGTCCACGCGGTCTCCTCGACCGGAGCCCGCTTCTTGAGCGGTTCCCACCACTCGCGATGCCTCTCGTACCAGGAAACCGTCTCGGCGAGGCCCTCGCGCCAGGGATGCTCCGGCTGCCAGCCGAGCTCCCGCGAGATCTTGGACGCGTCGAGGAGATAACGCCTGTCGTGGCCCGGCCGATCGGGGACGATCGTCTTCAGCGAGGACGGCTTCCCCGTCAGCTCGAGCACGAGGTCGGCGACGTCCTCGATCGAGGCCTCGAGCCCCGAGCCCACGTTGTACGTCTCCCCGGGACGCCCCTGCTGGAGCACGCGCTCGATCGCCGCGCAGTGGTCGAGGACGTGCAGCCACTCGCGCCTGTTCTCGGTGGAGGCGTAGAGCGGGAGCGGGAGGTCGTCGAGCGCATTGGTCACGAACAGCGGGATCACCTTCTCGGGGAACTGGTACGGGCCGTAGTTGTTCGAGCAGTTGCTGATCGTTATCGGCAGCCCGAACGTTTCGTAGTAGGCGCGCACGGCATGGTCCGCACCCGCCTTCGAGGCGTTGTACGGAGTCCGCGGCCGGTACGGCGAGTCTTCGCGGAACACCTCGTCCGAGTCGAGGGGCAAGTCCCCGTAGACCTCGCAGGTGGAGACGTGGTGGAAGCGCTCCACGCCGGCGGCGCGCGCCGCGTCGAGCAGCGTCTGCGTCCCGACGACGTTCGTTCGGAAGAAGCGGGCCGGGTCGACGACCGCCAGGCTGTTGTGCGACTCGGCAGCGAAGTTGACGACGGTGTCGACGCCGTGGGCGCGCATCGTCTCCTCGGCGAGCTCCCGGTCGCAGATGTCGGCCTGGACGAACGTGATCGCACCCTCGATCGCGCTCAGGTTCGCGCGGTTCCCGGCGTACGTGAGGAGGTCGTAGACGACGATCTCGTCGCCCGGATGCCGCTCGAGCCAGTAGTGGACGAAGTTCGAGCCGATGAACCCCGCCCCGCCCGTCACCAGGAGGCGCATGGTCGAAGGCTACTCGGGCCCAGCGGCGTTCAAGGCCGCGAGGCAGGCGCGGAGGCCGTCGCGCCAGTGCGGGAGGACGGGCGCGCCGGGGCGCTCGCTGCGGAGCAAGGCGTGGGCGGGCCGCGGAGCGGGACGCCCGAGCTCGTCCGTCGTGATCCTGCGCACCCGGCACGCGAGCCCGGCCTCCTCGAAGATCGCCTCCGCGAAATCGGCCCAGGTGCAGTCGCCGGACGCGGTGAGGTGCCAGGTCCCACGTCCGGGGTCCGCGTCCACGAGCTCGCGCACCGCGGACGCGAGGTGTGCCACGTAGGTGGGACAGCCGCGCTGATCGTCGACCACGGCGACCTCCTCGCGCTCGGCTCCCAGCCGGAGCATCGTGCGCAGGAAGTTGTGGCCCGTCGCGCCGAAGAGCCACGACGAGCGAACCACCCACGCGTCCTCCCCGGCGACAGCCTCGGCGAGGAGCTTCGAGCGCCCGTAGGCGGAGAGCGGGCCCGGCGTGTCCGACTCGACATATGGCTCGCCCTTCCGCCCGTCGAAGACGTAGTCGGTCGAGAAGAGGACGAGCGGCGCGCCGAGCTCCACGACGTTCGCCGTCCCCCCCACGTTGACGGCGGTCGCGCCCTGCGGGTCGCCCTCCGCGCCGTCCACGTCCGTCCAGGCCGCGGCGTGCAGCACGAGATCGAAGACGTCGCGTGCCAGCTCGTGACTCGGCGGCAGTGAGACGTCCCAGTCGGATCGCCCGAGCGCGAGGACGTCCTCGTCCGCGAACGCCTCGAGCAGCGCGCGCCCGAGCTGGCCGCCCGCGCCCGTGATCAGGACGCGACGGCGGTGTCCCGGGGTGACAGGATCGGTGTCTTCGTGCTCCACAGCTGGGCGACCCGCGGATCGTTCCAGGGAACGTTGTGCTCGTCGGGCTCGAGCGGGTCGTACTCGGCGGTGACGTGGTAGCAGAAGAGCACGTCCGTGAGCGCCTCGAAGCCGTGCGCGAAGTGCCCGGGGATGTAGAGCGCCACCGGGTTGTCCTCGCCGATGTCCTCGGTGAACGTCTCGCCCGACTCGATGTCGAGGACGACCACGCGGGCCAGCCCGCGGAAGCATGCGAAGAGGTCGTCCTGCCCGCGCTCGTGGTAGTGGAGCCCGCGGATGACGCCCGCGCGCGAGAAGGAGAGGTTCGTCTGCACCGTCGCGCGCGGCAGCTCCGAGTCGCGTCGGATCTCGGCGAACCAGCCGCGTTCGTCCTCGTGGAGCTCGAGCGGGAAGCGGAGGAGTCCCTCGATCACGTCTTGTTCGCCCCGGTCTCCTCGATCTTGCGCCCGATCTCGGCGAGGTGCTCCCAGTGCTTGCCCGCGTCCTCCCACCAGCCCTGCACCTCCCGCGCGACGAGGCGGCCCGCCCGCGCGTAGTAGCGGTTCACGTCGGTGATCTCGAGCTCCCCGCGCGCGGACGGCTCGAGCTCCTCGATCACGTCGAAGACGTCGGGCGGGTAGCAGTAGAGGCCCACGACGGCGTGCGAGGTGGGCGGCCTCTCGTAGCGGTGGTCGACGACGCCCGCCTTCTCGACGATGTCGGCGACGCGGCCGTCCTCGTACACGACGACGCCGAAGTTCTCCGGGTCCGGCACCTCGGTGACGAAGATCTGCGCGCCCTCCCCGTTCTCGGCCCAGTCCACGATCGCGGCGGACTGGGCGTACTCGAACACGTTGTCGCCGAGGACGACGACGAGCGGCGAGCCGCCGGCGAAGTCCCTCGCCATCCCTACGACCTGGGCGATCCCCCCCGGCTCCGTCTGCACCTTGTACGTCAGATCGAGCTCGAGAATCGGATCGCCGCCCCCGCGGGGCTCGAGGCGCCCGTCACCGAGGAGGTCGATCATCTGGCCGGCGTGCCCCTTGCCCGTGACGAGGAGCACGTCCTCGACGCCCGCGCGCTGCAGGAGCTGCAGCGGGTAGTAGATCATCGGCCAACGGCCGAGCGGGAGCAGGTGCTTGTTCGCGACGCGGGTGAGCTCGCCGAGCCGCGTCGCGGCTCCTCCCGCGCAGATGAGCCCCTTCGCGGTCATGCGGCGAGGATGCTACTGCCGTCGCTGCTCAGCGCCCGGCCGTCTCGAACGCCGGATGGTGCTCGCCGAGCGGCGACGGCTCGACGCGGACGACTCGCGCGAGGCCCCCGGGCATCCACCAGTTCCACCTGTCGAAGAGCTTCATGGCGCTCGGCACGAGCAGCGCCCGGACGATGGTGACGTCGATCAGGATCGCCGCGGCGAGGCCGAGCCCGAACTGCTGCAGGCCCACGATCGAGCCAGCGACGAAGCCCATCACGGCCGCGAACATGATGAGACCGGCCGCGGTGATGAGCCGGCCGGTGCGCGTGAGCCCGACCACGACCGCCTGCTCGTTCGTCGCCCCGGAGTCCCAGGTCTCCCGCATGCGGCTCACGAGGAAGACCTCGTAGTCCATGGAGAGCCCGAAGAGCATCGCGAACATGAAGACCGGGATCCAGCCCTCGATCTGGTCGTACGTGATCAGGCCGACCCTGCCGCCCGCGCCCCACTTGAAGACGATGACCAGAACGCCGTAGGCGGCGCCGATGGAGAGGACGTTCAGGACGATCGCTTTGAGCGGGAGGACGAGCGAGCGGAACGCGCGCATGAGCAGGAGGAACGTCGCGACGAGGACGGCCACGATGAGCCACGGGAACCAGCTGTAGGTGAGGTCGAGGAAGTCCTTCCCTCCCGGCGGCCCGCCCCCCGCGTAGACGGACGCGCCTGCAGGGAAGCCGGACGCGGGGACGATCTCGTGTCGCAGGCGGCTCACGAAGGCCAGGCTCTGCGGCTTCCCGTAGTCGCTGCGGCCGATGACGTCGATCTTCAGGTACCGGCCCGTCGGGTCGACGTGCTGCCGGTCGCTCCGGAAGACGACGGCGGACACCTGCGGATCGGCCCGCAGTCGCCGCGAGAGGTCGGAGACCGCAGCCCGGATCGCAGGCTCGCGCGCCCCGCCCGCCCTTCCGGCGTCGACCACGAGGCTCGTCGGCGACACGGCCCCCGCGCCTACGGCGCGCTTCAGGACGTCGAACCCCTGGACGGCCTGGAGGTTCCGGGGAATCCCCTCGTTCGAGCCGGGCCCGAGCTGGAGGGCGAGGAAGGGAAGCGCGAGCAGGATCAGCGCGACGGACGTCACGAGGGCCACGGTCTTGGCGTTGCGCATGATCCCGTGTGCGAGCGAGGGCCAGAAGCCGTGCTCGTCGTCCGCGCGCTTCTCGAGCCACGAGCGCGGCATGAGCGGCACCGCATCGAGGCGCTGCCCGAGCAGCGACATGAGGGCCGGCAGGAAGGAAACCGCGGCGAGGACGGAGACGATCGGGATGAAGAGGCCGCCGATCCCGAACCCGCGCATGAACGGCAGCGGCATGAAGAGCAGCATGGCGAGCCCGATCGCGACCGCCGTCCCGCTGAAGACGACGGCGCGGCCCGCCGTCGCCATCGTCCGCACGATCGCCTCGTCCCGCGGCAGGCCGCGGCGCAGCTCCTCCCGGAAGCGATAGACGACGAGGAGGGAATAGTCGAAGGCGATCCCGATCCCGATGAGCGTGACCAGGTTCTGGAGGTAGGTCGAGAGCTCCATGAAGTTCGCGAAGACCCAGACGATCGCGAGGGTCGTGGGGATCGTCACGAGCGCGAACACGAACGGGAGCAGGAACGACAGCGTCCCGAACGTGAAGACGAGGATGAGCAGCGCGATCGGGACGGCGATGAGCTCGCCCTTCGCGAGGTCGCTCCCGAACACCGGGTCGAGGTCGTGCTCGATCGCGGCCTGCCCGGTGAGGTAGACGTGCGCCCCGGGGACGGCACCGATGGCGCGTCGCATGGCGTCCGTGTGCCCCTTCGCGTCGGCCGGCTCGAGCCGTGAGACGATCTGCGCGCTGACGACGCGCCCGCTGAGCGGCGTCACGGAGACCAGGCGGCCCGTCGGGAGCTTCTCCGCCGCCCGCGCGGCGGCCGCGCGCGTCCGTGCGACGTACGCCGGCGCGGCCTTCTCCGCGTCCGTCCGGACGACGACCGTGAAGGAGCCGGTCGAGCGCTGCCCGAAGTGGTCGCGGAGGATTCGCTCCGCGCGGGCGGTGTCGGTCCCGGGAAGGCTGAAGCGGTTGCTCAGCAGGCTGGACAGCCGCGACGACGCGGCCACGCCGAGGACGAAGATCGCGAGCCAGGCCCCGAGCACCCTGAAGCGGTGCCGGAGGACGACGCGGGTCAGGGACTCCACGACCTCCGCCTTGCCGCCCGGGCGGCCGCCTTCCTCCGCCGGACGTCCGGGACTGCGCGCACCGCTGCGAACCACACGTACAGGATTCCCGCGACCGTGGCCGCGAGGAGCTTCAGGATGCGTCCCGGCCGGCGCAAGAGAAGCAGTACTCCTCGCACCGAGTCGATGCTAGCCGACATACTCTTGGCTTCATCCGCGTGCTCCAACCGCGGAGCCATACCGACGAGAGGCAGGTAGCGAATGGCGAGGACCAAGGACAAGTCCCAGGTCGCGATCGAGACGCTGAGCCCGTACGTCAAGCGTGCGATGGAGGACCCGCAGCTCCGCGAGGACCTGCTCGCGGCGTTCGTCGCGGCACGCAGTCTGTACGGCAAGGTCTCGAAGGGCAGCGGGGTCAAGGGCAAGGCCGAGCGCGTCACGGACAAGAAGTTCCAGAAGGACCTGCAGGAGCTCGTCGCGGAGCTCCAGGTCGCGACCGACCGGCTGCAGGGCAAGAAGAAGAAGAGCCACAAGGGCCGGAACCGCGTGGTCCTCCTGACCGGGGTGACGCTCGGGCTGCTCTACAACCCGTGGACGGGCGAGTCGACGCGCGAGTGGATCATGAAGCGGATCGCGGGCGAGGACGACAACGGGCTCGACGAGCTCGGGCGCGATCTCGCGAGCGACACGCCTCCGGCCGCGGCCGAGTCGGCCGAGGCCACGAGCGAGTCCTAGCCTCCCGCTCGGCGCTTCGCCGGGAGGGCGCGGAGCGCGCGCTCGAGCGCGCCCGGAACGAGACCGCTCGTGGCGGCGATGTCGTGCGCGTCGAGCAGCACGGCGCCGGGCTCGGGCAGCGACGCCGTGGCGTGCTTCTTCGGGACGTAGACGCGGCCGGAGGCGAAGAAGACGTCCTGCCGGTGCTGCCAGGCGACGAGGAAGGGATACGGGGCGACGACCCCGTCGTAGCCCAGGCCGAGGAGCCCGGACGGGTGGATCTCGAAGTGGAGGTGCGGAGGGCCGCCGTCCGCGTCGCCCGTGTTCCCGACGAAGCCGATGACGTCTCCCGCCTCGACCGTGTTGCCCTCGACCGCGAGCGGCGAGTAGGCCGAGAGGTGCGCGTAGTAGAACTGGTTGCCCTGGCGGTCGCGTAGCCAGAGCCGGTAGCCGCCGAGGTCGTTCCAGCCGATCGAGTAGACGGTCCCGTTCGCGACGGCGAGCACCGGCGTCCCCTTCGGCGCGAAGATGTCCTCGCCGTGGTGCCAGCCGCCTGGGACGTCCGGCCTCGGCGCGCCGAACGTGTCCCCGAACGAGACCGTCCCGAACACCGGGAAGACGTACCCCTGGCCCGAGAGCGCGACGTGGACGTTCGGCGGCCCCGTGCGCACGGGCCCACCGGGGATCGTCACCCCTCCCGACGGCTCCGGCGGAGTCGGCAGCGTGCTCGGCGTGCCCACGGGCGGCGACCCGGCGAGCCCGTGCGGCGGCGTGGTCCTCGTCCGGCCCGAGACCGGGGTGGCGAGGGCGCTGGCCTCGAC
>JBKPTS010000027.1:0-21148 GCA_046735575.1 Actinomycetota bacterium | reverse complement strand
CGATCGCGGTGCGCGGGTCGAGCAGCTCCCGCCCCGCGGGCTCGGCCACGGTGCGGAGCACCGCGAGCGGCCGGCCGCCCGCGACGGCGGCGAGCCAGGCGGACTCCATGTCCACCGCGGCCGCTCCGGACTCGGCGAGGTACCGCCGCTCGCACGGGCCGGCGATCGTCTCGACCGAGGCGAGCGGCCCCAGCTCGACGTCGACTCCGGCGCCGCGGAGCGAGGCGGCGAGCAGCGCGTTGGCCGGGACGGGAATCGAGGCGCCGTCGGGACGGCGCAGCTCGGACGGGAGCACGACGGCTCCGGGCTCGAGGCCCGGGCGTGCCGCAGCGCAGACGCCGACGATCGCGACTCCACTCGCGTCCTCGACCGCGAGCCCCCGGGCGGCGGCGATGCGGGAGCGCGCGGGGCCCATCCCCGTGCGGATGACGCGCGCCCTGCTGCGCACCGACGGGCTGACGCAGGCCGCCTCGAGGCGCAGAGGGGCGAAGAGAAGCAGGCGCTGCGCGCTCATGCGGCGCTCTCCGAGCGGACGATGCGTCCGAGCGCCGAGACGGGAAAGACCTGCCGGTACAGGTGGTAGTTGAGGTAGAAGTCGCCGGGGAAGCCGGTGCCCGTGTACCAAGGCTCGTCCCACGTGCCGTCCTCCGCCTGCGTCTCCGCGAGCCAGCGCACGGCGCGCTCCGTGACCGCGCCGCGTTCGCCCGCGGCGTGCAGGGCGAGGAGCGCCCACCCGGTCTGGGACGCCGTCGAGTCGCCGCGGCCGCGCCAGGCGCCGTCGCGATACGAGCGCAGGTCCTCCCCGAAGCCGCCGTCCTCGTTCTGCACGCGCTCGAGCCAGGCGACGGCGCGGGAGATGCTCCCGTGCCCGCGCAAGCCGCATGCGACCAGGGCCGGGACTGCCGCACCCGTCCCGTACACGTGGTTCGCGCCCCAGCGTCCGAACCAGGAGCCGTCGGCCTCCTGCTCGTCGAGCAGGTACCGGATTCCCCGGCGTGTCTCGCGGCGATCCGTGAGCCCCTCGAGCGCGAGCGCCTCGAGCACGTGGGCGGTGACGTCCGCGCTCGGCGGGTCCGTGACCTCGCCGAAGTCGCAGAACGGGAGCTTCGCCGGGAGCGAGCTCGTGTTGTCGACGTCGAACGCCGCCCAGCCGCCGTTCTTCGACTGCATCCCGACGATCCACGCGACCGCCCGATCGACCGCTTCGGCGCCCTGGCCCGCTCTCCGCAGCGCCATGACGATTTCGGCGCTGTCGTCGATGTCCGGGTAGTTGTCGTTCGCGAACTCGAAGGGGAACCCGCCGGGGGGGAGCTTCGGTCGCTGCACGCGCCAGTCGCCGCGGATGTGGATCTCGCGCTCGACGAGCCAACGGGCGCTCCGCTCGACCGCCGGGTGGTCCGGCCCGAGGCCGGCGTCGAGCAGCGCGATGAGCGCGAGCGCGGTGTCCCAGACCGGCGACTGGCAAGCCTCGATGCGGCGGCCGAGGTCGTCCTCGACCGTGAAGGTGTCGAGGCCGCGCAGCCCGCGGGCGATCACCGGATGGTCGAGCGCATAGCCGAGGGCCACGAGGCCGACGATCGACCACACCCACGGCGGCTGGATCCCGCCCCAGGACCCGTCGGCCTCCTGGCGCTCGACGACCCAGCGCTCCGCTGCTCGCAGGGCGCGGCTGCGCAGCGAGCGGATCGGCCGTCGCTGGTAGCGGTGCAGCCCTCGGTCGAGCAGCCCGAAGACGCGCGCCCACCCGTCCCCCGGCGCGTCGGCGGGATCGCGGCCCGTGCGCAGCTCGTCGATCGCGAACGCAACCTGCCGTGCGGGCCGGAGCGCGGTGGCGAGCTGGAGCGCGACGATCGTCTGCCGCGCCCAGCAGCCGAAGCTGTAGATCGAGAGCGGGGCACGGGCGGGGAGGAGCATCTGCTCGGGTGGGAGCACGGGCACCTCGTCCCAGGACCAGAGCCCGAGCAGGGAGAGCCACATGCGCGTGAACACCCGTGACGCCTCGATCCCGCCGGTGTCGCGCACGAGCTCCGCTGCTCTCCGCATGTGCTCCGCATCCGGCGGATCGCCGGCGATCCGCAGCGCCACGTACGCCTCGGCGGTCGTCGAGAGATCGGGCGGGCCGCCGTAGAACGTCGCCCAGCTCCCGTCCTCCCGCTGCTTCGAGCGGATCCAGCGGGCCGTCGCCTCCGTCTGCCGCGGCCCGAGCAGGGCGAGGTAGTGCCGTAGGAAGAGATCCTCGGCATCGATCGTGACGTTCGTCTCCAGCTCGCCCTTCCAGAACCCGTCCGGGTGCTGCAGCGCGAGCAGGCGCTCGACACCGCGCTCGAGCGCGCGCTGCGCGGGCGTCGTCGCCACGACAGTCGTCACGCCGCCGCCTCCACGCTCGGCGTTCCATTCCACGCCGAGCCGGCCGCCTGCGCGACGGCCGCCTGCGCTGCGGCAACCCCACTCCGCACCGCACCCTCCATCGTCGCGGGCCAGCCGGTGCTCGTCCACGCTCCTGCGAGGTAGAGGCCCGGAACGCTCGTCCGCGTGCCCGGGCGGAGGGCGGCGGTCCCGGGCGACGCACGGAACGTGGCACGCGGCTCCTTCGTCACCGACGCGTCGAGGACGGTCGCGCGGCTTGCAGCCGGCAGCAGGTGCTCGAGCGCCGGGCGCACGCGCGCGACGATCTCGTCCTGCGTCTGGGCGAGCTCCTGCTCGGCGCCGGACAGCGAGACGCTCACGAGCTGTCCCGTGTCGACGCCGGAGGACGCGGTGCGATCGAACAGCCACTGGACGGGCGAGTCGAGGGCGGCCGCGAACGGCTCGAAGAGGACGCGGCGGTCGAAGAGCAGGTGCACGTTGACGATGGGGCTCGCTCCGAGCGCGGCGAGCGCGTCGACGGCGACGACGCCCTGCGGAAGGAGCCGGGGAAGCGCGTAGTGCGGGACGGCGACCACGACGGCCTCCGCGCGTTCCTCGGTTCCATCGACGTCGAGCCGCATCCCGTCGCCGTCCGACTCCACCCGCTTCACCTCCGCCCCGAGCTCGATACGTGCTCCCCGGGCCTGCAGCGCCGCGGCCGCGGCGCCTCCGTGCAGGTGCTGGAGCGGGATGCGCGGCACGGCCACGTCGCAGGCGTCGGACTCGTCGAGGAGGCCCGTCCGGAAGACCTTCACCGCCGGCAGGAGAGACGCCTCGTGGGCGTCCAGGTTGAGGGTCGGGAGCGCGATCAGGTTCCAGAGCGCCGCGATCGCGCGCTCCGACTGCCCGTGAGCACGGAGCCACGAGGCGAACGTCTGCCCGTCGAGGCGAGCGTCGTCCGGATCGAGTGCCTGCAGCGCCCGCGCGGCGCGAACCGCCGCAAGCCGCTCGCCGAACGAGAGGTGCCGGTAGCGCAGGAGGGTGCGGGCGAGATGAAGGGGCGCCGGCAGCGCGTCCCGGTCGAGAACGGCCAGCCGGCCGTCCGCCGCGAGGACCGGGATCCGCAGCCGCGGCTGGAGCTCGAGGTGCTGCTCGACGCCGAGACGCCGGAGGAACGCGCGGTACGCGGTGCAGCAGCGGAGCGCCACGTGCTGGCCGTTGTCGAGCCAGTAGCCGTTCCGGCGCACCGAGAAGGTCGCGCCTCCGAGCCTGCGGCGGGCCTCGAACAGCGTCACCTGCGCGCCTGCGTCTGCGCACTCGAGCGCGGCGGCGAGGCCGGCGAGCCCTCCGCCGACGATCGCGACCCGGCGATCCCTCATGCGGCCGCCGCCACGAGGCTGCGGGCGAGCACGAGGCGCTTCTCCCACTTCGGCAGCGAGGCCCGGCCGGCGAGGGCGAGGGCGGGGTCGTTCGCGATCCGCTCGCTGAGGCGCCGGTACGAGCCCGTCATCGCGAGCACGGCGAGCCCGCTCCGCCGGTCGAGCAGGGGCACGATCTCGAGACCGCGCTCGAGCCAGCCGAGCGCCCGCTCCGCCTCGAACGCGACGACCAGCTCCGCGTCGCCCTCCAGCCGGTCGCCGGCGATCGTGCAGCCGAAGCGCGCCAGGTCCTCCGCCGGCAGGTACACGCGCCCGCGGCGCAGGTCCTGCCGGAGGTCGCGCAGGATGTTCCCGAGCTGCAGCGCGACGCCGAGGTCGTCGGCGAGCCGCTCCGCCCGCGTGCGTTCGCTCGTCTCGAAGACGCCGAGTGCCAGCCGGCCGATGGAGCCCGCCACGCAGCGGCAGTAGCGCTCGAGCTCGGAGAACGTCTCGTAGTGCGTGCCGAGCGCGTCCGCCTCCGCGCCCTCGACGAGGTCGAAGAAGGCCTCGAGCGGAATCGGGTACCGCCCGGCCGCGTCGGCCAGCGCGACGAAGACGGAATCGTCCCGGCCGTCGCGCTCCCGGAGCCGTGCGCGAACCTCCGCCAGCCGTTCGAGCTTCTCCTCACGTGGGAGCTCCCCGTCCGCGACGTCGTCGATCCGCCGCGCGAGCGCATAGACGGCGTACATGGCCAGTCGCCGGTCGGCCGGAAGCACCCGCATGCCGGCGTAGAAGCTCGAACCCGCCCGGCTCGTGATCCGGCGGCACTCCTCGTATGCGGCCGCGAGGGAGTCCATCACGACCCTCGCAGCGAGGCGAGCGAACGCCAGGCGCGCCGCGCCCGCGACGATCGCAGACTTCCGGCGAGAACGTCGTAGTCGCCGGCGGCGAGCGCGTCGAGCGCCGCGAGGCCTCCGCCCACGTAGCCCGCGACCGCGATCCGCGCGCGGCCGCCGAGGGAGGAGACGAGACGCGCGCCGGACGCGAGCAGTTGCGCGGCCCGCTCGGACTCGAACGCGAGGAGCTGTCGCAGCGACTGGCTCGTGCTCGTGGCGAAGAGCTCCTCGCGCGCGACGCCGAAGCTCGCTCGATCGTCGGCCGGGAGGTAGATGCGGCCGCGCGCCGCGTCCTCGCCGACGTCCTGCCAGTGCTCGATCAGCTGGAGCGCCGTGCAGACGTCGTCCGAGAGCGCGATCCGCTCCTCCGTTGCCGCGCCGAACACGTGCAGCACGAGCTCACCGACGGGGTTCGCCGAGAGCTCGCAGTAGGAGAGCAGGTCCTCGTACGTCTCGTACTCGGGCTGCACTTGGTCGCGGCGGTTCGCCTCGAGCAGGCGGTCGCAGGGAGCGCGCGGCAGCCCGCACGCACGAATGGTCTCTGCGAGATCGCGCATGAGCGGATGTCCGGGCGCGCCGGCGAAGGCCTGGTCGAGCTCCTGCTCGAGGAGGTCGAGCAGCTCCAGCCGGTCCCCCTCGGCCGCGTCGCCGAGCTCGTCGACGAGACGCGCGTAGCCGTAGATCGCCCGCAGGTGGCGTGCGGTCCGTCGTCCGAGAAGAGCGCCCGCGACCGTGAAGTTCTCGCCGGGAGCGCGTGCGAGGACTGCGTCAGCCGACGGAAACGAGGCCGTCGGGCCGCGCGCGTCGACGATGCTCACCGTCACTCACCGATGACCTGGACGAAGATCTTGCGCGGCCGGGCGCGGTCGAGCTCGCAGAAGAAGATGCGCTGCCAGGTTCCGAGCGCCAGACGGCCCTCGAGCACCGGGATCGCCTGCGACGACGAGGCGAGCAGGCCCGCCCGGCAGTGCGAGTGTCCGTTCGGGAAGTCGGCGGTGTCCTCCTCGATGCCTTCGGTGCGGATGTCGAGATCGTCGTGGCGGTAGTACCGCCCGTCGGCCGGCGCCAGCTCCGCGAGCAGCCGCGCGAAGTCCTCCGCGAAGCCGCTCTCGCGCTCGTTGATCACGATCGCGCAGGTCGTGTGCGGCGAGTAGACGAGCGCCATCCCGTTCGCGATCTCCGCACGGTCGACCGCCTCCTGCACCTCATCGGTGACGTCGATGAGCTGCGACGTCCGCTCCGTGACGAGATCGTGGTTCTCGAACCTGTGCTTCACCCTGGCGGCGCTCCTCGACGGTCGTGCGACGGCGCGCGGCCCGGGCCAGCCTGCGAGGCCTGGTCGGAAAATACGGTCACCCGGTCCACCAGCATCTGCGTGCGCCGTATCCCATCCGCTAACTCAAGGCAGATTCCCCAACTCGAAGGGCACCCTAACATCGCGGTGCAGCGCTGCGAAAGAGGTGTCAGCGCTGGGCCACGGGAACGCCCGCCGCTCGCTCGAGCGCGACGAGCATCGCCTCGAATCTCGCGCTGCAGCCCCCTCTGACGAAGACGGAGCGCGTTCTCGCCGCCGTAGAAACCTTGACGAACATGCCGGCGAAGTCCGGGAGAGAGCCCGCGCAGACGATGCGGTGCGGGAGGTCGAAGAAGCGCTGCCTGGACGCGACTGCCAGGAGATGCGTCAGCGCCCTCGGCGGAAGACGCATCCCCACCGACTTCAGGGCGATCGCACCGCTCGCCGTGATCTTTCCGGTCGGGGCGATGTCGACCTCGTACGGCTCGATGTTGCCCCCGGCCCGGCCGAAGGCGAAGGACGGTCTGCTCGTGGCCGACCCCCCGGCGACGAGGACGAGCGCGACGACGAATGCCGCTGCGACGGGCACGGCCCGCATCGCTCCAGGGTAGAGGCCCGGGAGGGTGCGTCGCCGCACCCTCCCGAGGTAGCCGATGTGGCTAGCAGAGCGTCGCCACGACGGATCCCGTCCCCGCGTGGCCCGGGTTCGACGAGTAGCCCGGGCTCGTCTTCACGACGACGATGTGCGCGACGTCTCCGCTCAGCGAGCTTCCCTGCTTCGACACCGCGCTCGACACGGCGACGCCGAGGTAGGAGGGCAGTGGCCCCTGCACCGGGTGCCCGCTGTCGCCGGACCGTCCGCTCCAGGTCCCACCGCACGTCGGCGCGGCCGGCGCGAACGTGCTCGCGAAGCCCTTGAAGTCGGTCGGCGCCGGCCCTCCGGACAGCGCGTTCAGCGCGCTCCACTGCGCGCTCCAGAACGTGACGACGGTCGACGGCGTCGCCGCGGCCACGGTCGAGTCCCCGAGCACGAAGTTGCCGCCGGGCAGGAAGGCGAAGACGATCGCCGTCCGGCTCGTGTCCGAGGACGGCAGGTAGTACGTGTCGCCCGAGAACACGGCTGCGAGGGGTTGCGGCCCGAGAGGCACCGTCACGTTCGGGATGAGGCAGCTCACGTTCCCGAGCGCGTCGGCGGATCCGACGCAGCTCTGCGCGCCGACCGAGAGGGTCACGGGCTGCCCTGCAGGCGACGGCCCCGTGGTCCCGTCCTCGAGCAGCGTGGCCGTGAGCGTCACCGGGAAGTTCTGCGCGATGACGGTCGGGCCGGTGTACGTCGTCACCGTCTCCTCACGGGTCACCGTTATCTGCACGGTGCTCGAGACAGGCGCGTTGTGCTGGTCGCTGACCGTGATCGTGGCGACATAGACGTTCGGGACGTCGTCGATCGTTCCGGACACGGACGCCGTGCGGTTGCCGTTGTCGGTCAGCGTCAGCCCGTTCGGTAGGCCGCTCGCGCTGAAGACGAGCGTGTCCCCCGCGTCAGCATCGGTCGCGGACACGCCGAAGCTGAGCGCATCGTGGTAGTCCTGCGTCTGCGGCCCCGGCACCGTGAGCACGGGCGCCGCGTTCACGACGGTCGTCGTCGCCGTCCGCGTGATCTTCGGTTGCGCCGTTCCGGTCGAGTCCGTGAACGAGAAGACGGCCGTGTTCGTCAAGGTGGTGCCGGCGGCAAGTGGACCGCTGGGGTGCGCCACGAACTGCATCGACTTCGTCTGGTGCGGCGCGAAGTCGCCGAGGCTGAACGACGCCGTCCCCGATCCGAGGTACTCGACGCCCGCCGGCAACGTGTCGTCGACGGTCACGTCGAGCGCGTCGTCCTGGTTGCTCGGGTTGTGGAACGAGAGCGTGTACGTCAGCGAGTCGGCCGGGTTGCCCGCGATGGTCGCCTCCGCGACCGACTTCGCCACGTCGGTTCCGGTGGGAGCCGGAGACTCGACGAACGATCCCGTCGACGTGAGGCTCGCAGCGCACCCGGACACCTTGTTCGACCACTCCCGCTGGATCCGGAAGAGGTCGGCGTTCCCCGGACCGAGGTAGTTGTTCGCCACCGTTGGCTGGCCGTTCGCGACGCCCATGTTGCGGTTGCATTTGTCCCCGTTCTCTGCGCCGGTCGAATCCATCCAGGCGTTCAGCCTCGGATCCGTGACCGCCTCGAGGTGCTCGTGCTCGACAGAGCTCAGGGTCGTGTCCGCCGAGGGACTGCCGGTGACGTTCGAGTCCCCGCATCCCCCGATCGTGAAGACGCCCCGGTTGTCCGGGATGTCCGCCCAGACGAAGTCGTTCGCCGGGGTGTCGCTCCCAGACCAGCCGTACGTGTGGTAGGCGCAGTACTTGTTCGTGTTGCACTCGGCGCCCGGCGGGGCGTGGTTGCAGTCCACAACGTTGTCCGGCAGGAAGATGAAGAACATGTTCGTCATCCCCCGGCTCCAGCCGTTCGCTCCGATCTGGTTGAAGACCTCCTGGTTCAGGTCGTTCTGCGTAACGGGATCAGGAGACGTGCCGGCGTGTGGGAACGCGTTCGTGTCCACGACCGAAGTCACGAAGTTCGATGTCGTCGTGGGGGTCCCGTTGTTCCCCGGGTACTGCGTCGTCGTGTTCAGGATCTGCGAGCCGCCGACGTCCTGGAAGTACTTCAGGACCTGTGCCTCGTACGCACCGTCGCTCGACTCGCTGTAGTGGAAGCCCGGCGGGAGCCAGAAGATGACGCGCGTGTTGGTCGACGGCATGATCTCGCCGTTCCCAGGGTTCGTAAGGTTGTCGACCGCGCCCTGGGGCACGGGCGGACGCGGCTCCACCTTGCCGAAGTTGCCGTAGCCGTTCGGGCCCGTCCAATGCGCGGGGCCCATCCCCGCGACGTCGGAGCCGGAGTCGGCGCGTGTCGGCTTGGCTCCACCTGGCGCCAAAAGCACCACGAGAGCCACGAGTCCGACCGCGAGCGCAAGCGCGGCCCCTACCCTCGACCTGCTGTTGGGCGGCATTGGGTACTCCTCTCTGCCTGTGATCCAACCCCTCGGCAAAGAGGCGGGACTCTTCCCTCCCGCGGCGGCGGCACGTCCGAGATCACCTGCGGCGTAGGTCTGACTGGCACACGGATTACGTCCAGAGCGCCCGGTCGTCGTCAATCGCTGGAACGGGTGCTTGCAGCCGGTAGGGCGTCCCTCTCTACGATCGAGACATGCCTCCCGCGGGCCGTGTGCCGATCCGCTTCGGCGCCCTCGGGCCGCTCTTCGCCCTCCTCGGGATGACGCCGGGTCGCTCGTACCTCGACCTCGGCGAAGACGTCGTCGACGTACGCATGGGCTGGGCGTTTCGCGCGCGGGTGCCGCGAGGGTCGATCAGCTCGGCTCGACGCGTCGGCGACACGCTCCAAATCGGAGTGCACGGGTGGCGCGGCCGCTGGATCGTGAACGGCGCCGGCGGCCCCATGGTCGAGCTCTCGATCGCCCCTCCGGCACGCGCGCGGGCCGTCGGCTTTCCGGCGAAGCTCAGCGAGCTGCTCGTTTCGGTCGACGACCCGGACGCGCTCGTCGTGGCGCTCGAGCCGAGCTGACTACTCGAGCCCGGCCTCGGCGAGCGGGCGGCGTGCCCAGGCAAAGCGCGTCCCGTACCAGCCGGTCAGCGGCTGGAGCGTGACACCGTGGTCGGACGAGTGGACGATCCACCCGTTGCCGAGGTAGATCCCCATGTGGGTCACCTGCGCCGGGGTCGAGCCCGGGCCCCGAGACCCGAAGAAGACCACGTCGGCGGGCTCGAGGGCGGCGAAGGGAATGCGCTCGGAACGCGGGACCTCGCCGCTCATCGTGTACGTCGTCCTCCCCTTCAGCACGGCCGCGAGCCCGGGCGCGCCGGCAAACGGCTGCAGCTTGTACACGCGCCAGACGAAGCCGCTGCAGTCGAACCCGCCGGGCATGGTCCCGTCGTAGAGCCGCTGGGTGCGCTCGGACATGCCGGCCCAGACGTAGGGCGCGCCGACGAAGTGGAGGGCGCGGCGGAGCACGGCCTGCTGCCACGTCGTCAGCACGGGCGAGACGAACGAGCCCGCCTCCGCGCGCACGCTCTCGAGCTCGGCCTCCGAGATCCTGAGCAGGCGCGCGACCGAGTACGCAGCCTCGGCCCGCGTCGCCGGTTGCGAGAGCTGGAGCTCGAGCTGCTCCTGGGCGCGCGGATGGTTCAGGCGGAGGCCGAGCAGCCGCGCGACGGTCTCGGTGCCGAGATACTGCGTCGGCGAGAGGCCGGCCTCGAGCGCGGCCTCCCGGATCTCCCGCGCCTCGGGTCGCAGGCCGGAGGCGGTGACGAGCCGCGCGTCGAGCTCTCGCATGGTCACCGGCCTCGCGGGATCGGCCACGGACGACGTGAGGCCGAAGGCCGCGAGGACGTCGGCAAGGTCGCCTGCGGTCAGTGGATCGTCGGGGCGGAACGTGTCGAGGTCGGAGCCCATGAGGCCGTCGGCGACCACGGTCGCGATCTCGGGGGCGGCCCACGACGTCGACGCGGACCGCTGCGCGCCTGCGGTGCCGCACGTGCAGGCGAGCAGGACGAGCGTGCAGGAAAAGAGCGCCAGGCGCCGCATAGGGAGGAGTATCGGCACGCCCACTGCGGGTCTCCACTCCCTGGCTGGAGTTAGTCTCCGCCGCGGATGGCGGTGCGGACGAAGCGCTACGAGGACTGTCTCAGCCAGTCGTGGCTCGCGGCACGGCTCGGCGTCGACCCGGTGGAGCTGGACGTGATGCGACGTGAGGGCGAGCTGATCGCCGTCCGAAAGCCGGGATCGACCGAGTGGCTCTATCCCGCCTGGCAATACTCGGGCCGCAGGCCTCGCCAGGTCATTCCGCGACTCGTCCGGGCCGCGCGGGAGGCCGGTCTCGACGAGGCCCGCCTGTACGACGTCCTCAGCGCCCCGCTCGGCCTCGGCGGGCACAGGCGGCTCGCCGACCTCGTGGTCGAAGGCCGCGACGACGACGTCGTCGACGCGGTGCGGAGCGCGGCGGCCGGGTAGCTACGCGTCCGCGCGAACGCCGGCGCGGACGAACGAGACGTCGCCGCTCACGGTCTTCGCGTGCAACGGCACCACGCCCGGCTCCGAGCCCTCGGGAGGTTCCTCGACCTGCGTGAGCTCCGACCGCAGGTCGCCCGAGACGGACGCCGCATCCATCCAGACCGCGACGCCCTCGACGACGCCGACGCGTGCGTCGCCCGAGACGGTCTGGATGCGGACCTCCCCGCCTTCGACGGCCTCGAGGGTCACGTCTCCCGACGTCGTCTGCACCGTGACGGCCGCGGGCACGCGTCCGATCTGGACGTCGCCGGAGACGGTGCGCACGGTGAGCGGGGCGTCGGTTCGTTCTACCTCGACGTCCCCGGAGACGGTGACGACCGACGCGTCCGTCCGCAGGGCCTGGGCGTAGACGTCTCCGCTCGCCGTCTTCACCTGCAACCTGCCCTCGACCTCGCCCAACCTGAGGTCGCCGGACGCCGTCCTGGCCGAGACCTTGCCGTAGCGCCCGGCCGCGCTCAGGTCGGCTGAGGCGCCGTCGAGCTCGAGATCTGCGCCGTGCGGGCACGCGATCCGCACCTCGATGTCGCTTCCCCAGCCGATCGCGATCGGGCCGAAGCGAAAGCGGTCCCGCTGCTCGATCGAGACGACATGGCCGCGGGGCTCCTCCCGGGACGACACGCCGATCTGCTCGAGCGCGTCCTCGCCACGTCTCGCGTGGGCGACGAGCTCGACGTCGGTACGCGGCTCGTCCCAGCCGTTGACGACCACGCGGCCGGCCGGCAGCCGGATCTCGAGCGCGACCTTGCCGGGCGTGTCGAACGTGGGCACGGCTGCCTACCTCTCTCGCGGCTCTTGCCGGCGCACTCGAACCTCGCTCGAGCGCCTTCGGGCACGGCGGAGCCGGTCGCCGGGGTCGACCTTCTTCACGTAGTCGAATGGGAGCGGGGTGAGAAGCATTCCGTCCTCCTTTCAGGCCTGGGCGAAGCCCTGTAGGCGGTTGCGCCTGCCTCTCCCGGCCGATGCCGAGTGGAGGGCGCGCGTGATCGTGTGGATGAGCCAGGTGTTGGTCGACACGCCTTCGCGGTCCGCGGCCGCCTCGACTGCCGCCTTGACCGTCCCGGGAAGCCGCAGGGTGATGCGTCCTTTGAGCTCCTCGCCGGCTTTGACCGAGATCGGCTCGGTCGGCTCCTCGGTGACGAGGACGAGCTCCGGGTCCCGGCCGGCGAGGCGAACCTCGACGCGACCGGAGCCGAGCTGGCCTCCGAGCTCCGCAGCCGCCTCCCCGAGCACGTCGAGGAGCCGGAGGTGGAGCGTCGAGCCGAGCGCCTCGCTCAGCCGGCGGGCGGCCTCCGCGGTCGCCGCGTCGCCGAGCGCCGCGGCGGCCGCGAGATCGGTCTGGATCGCCTGAACGTGTCCTTCCAGCTGCATTGTGACATCATTATGACATCATCGTGGCATCTGTCAAGCGTCTCCGCGCATCACGCATCGCGCGCGTGTCCGAAAGGGCGCTGTCCGGGGTCAGACCCCCGATCTGCGCGGACGGCGTCGATGGATGGCCTGCCGCCACGCCGACGTCCCGAAAGGACGCGTCTCGAGGGACACGTCCGAAGAGGTCGGAGGTCAGTCGCCCCAGTCGAAGTCGCGCGGGCGTCCCGTCCAGAGCGCGGGATCGAGCGCCGGGCCTTCGACGTTCTCGACCGTCTCCTCGCCGGGCCAGGGCAACCGCTCGGAGGAGAGCTCCGCGGCGGGCTCGCCGTCGAGCGTCTCCTCGATGCGCGCCTGCTCCTCGCTCTTGAAGAGCGGATGGTTCTCGAGCGGATCGCCCGTCAGGTAGTGGTCGAGCGGCATCTCACGGTCGAGCCCCGAGTTGCGCGCCTTGAGATCGAGGTGCTCCCGGATTGCCTGCGCGAACAGCGACTCGTCGTCGATGCCGGTTGGATCTTCGAAGTCCGACATGGCTTGGCTCGACGGGCGAGTCTAGCGGAAGGGAGGTCGGCCGATCCGGGCCGGAGCGGACGCGGAGTTGTGCGAGTATTCGCCGGGATGCCGCGTCTCGCCCCACGCGTCGGGCCGTTCGGAGTCGCACTCGCGCTCTGGGAGACCTGGCTGCGGCTGCCCCCGCGGCACCGCGCGCAGCTCGTGCGCCTCGCCGCGGAGCAGGGTCGGCACCTCGCCGTCAAGCACGGCCCTCGCGTCGCCGCCTCGGTCGCCCGGCGCACGCTTCGCACGAAGCCGTAGCGCCAGAGGCTCTCAGGTTTCCGCGCGAAAGCCGAGCGCCTCGCGGACGATCCGGTCCTGCTCGTGCTGGTGGAGCGTCGGGTATCCCTCGCTCGGGCTCGCGCGCCAGGGACGACCGACGTACTGGATCCGCTCGACGGCGGGTGCCTGGGCCGCCGCGTCCTCGAGCCGGTGCCGGATCGAGCGCCACGCCCCCATGTTCTGTGGCTCCTCCTGCGCCCACACGATCTCCCTCAGATCCGGGAACGAGGCGATGAGCGCCGAAACCTGCTCGAGCGGGAACGGGTACAGGAGCTCGATCCGAGCGACCTGCACCCCCGAAGCGAGCCCGCGGACGTCGTGGCCCGCGATGTCGTAGTAGACCTTTCCGGAGCACAGCACCAGGCGGTGAACGCCCGCCCGCTCCCCGGGCTCCGCGAGGACGGGCTGGAAAGTGTTGGCTGTCAGCAGATCGAGCGTGACCGTCGCCTGCTTCAAGCGCAGCAGGCCCTTCGGGGTCATGACGACGAGCGGGCGCGCGGTTGCGTCGAGCGCCTGCCTGCGCAGGAGGTGGAAGAACTGCGCGGAGGTCGTGCAGTTCGCGATCCGGATGTTGTCCTGCGCCGCCAGCTGCAGGAAGCGCTCGAGCCGCGCGCTCGAGTGCTCCGGGCCGTTGCCCTCGTAGCCGTGGGGCAAAAGGTGCGTGAGACGCGACGTCTGGCCCCACTTCGACCGCCCGGAGACGACGAATTGGTCGACGACGACCTGCGCGCCGTTCACGAAGTCGCCGAACTGCGCCTCCCAGAGGACCAGCGTCTCGGGAGCGGCGATCGAGTAGCCGTACTCGAAGCCGAGTGCCGCGTACTCCGAGAGCGGTGAGTTGTAGACCTCGAAGGACGCAGCCGCGGTCGGCAGGTGCTGCAGCGGGGCGTACGTCTCGCCCGTGACGGGATCGTGCAGGACGGCGTGCCGGTGCGAGAACGTCCCACGCTCGCTGTCCTGTCCGGAGAGGCGGATCGGGATCCCGTCCTCGAGCAGCGATGCGTACGCGAGCGATTCCGCCTGGCCCCAGTCGATCCCGCCCTGGTCGAGCGCCTCCCGCCGGCGGTCGAGCTGGCGCGCGAGCTTCGGGTTGACGGTGAAGCCATGGGGCACGCGCAGGAGCTGCTCGTTCAGCTCGCGGAGGCGCTCCTCCCGGACGGCCGTGACGACCGCCTCGCCGGTCTCCCAGCCCGTCTTCGGCTCGGACGGAGCATCGTGCGGCATGAACGACGTCTTCAGCCGGTCGTGCGCGTCGCGCAGGGCCGCGAGCGTCCGCTCGAGGAGGCCGTCGGCCTCGTCGCCGGTCAGGACGCCGTCGGCGACGAGCTCCGCCGCGTACTTCGCGCGCACGGGCGGCTGCTGCGCGATCCGCTCCGCCTGCAGCGGCTGCGTGTACGCGGGCTCGTCCTGCTCGTTGTGCCCGAAGCGCCGATAGCCCACGAGGTCGATGACCGCGTCGTGGCCGAACTCCTGCCGGTACGCGAGAGCGAGGCGGACCGCGGCGAGCGCCGCTTCCGGATCGTCTGCGTTGACGTGGATGATCGGGATGTCGAAGCCCTTGGCGAGGTCGCTCGAGTAGCGCGTCGAGCGGCCCTCCGCTGGATCCGTCGTGAACCCGACCTGGTTGTTCGCGATCACGTGCAGCGTGCCGCCGGTCGAGTAGCCGTCGAGGGAGTGCAGGTTCAGCGTCTCCGCGACCACGCCCTGGGCGGCGAAGGAGGCGTCACCGTGGATGAGGATCGGGAACGCGACCGTGGGGTCGTGCAGGCCCGCGCCGCCCGAGCGGTCGGTCTGCTCGGCGCGCGCACGGCCCTCGACCACCGGGTCGACCGCCTCGAGGTGGCTCGGGTTCGGAGCGAGCGTCACCTGGATCTCGCCCGCACGGGTCAGTCGCGACTCCGAGGCCGCGAGGTGGTACTTGACGTCTCCCGTGCCGCCCTCGGGATCGGAGATGAGCGCGTCGATCGTCTTCTCCCCCTCGAACTCGCGCAGGATCGAGGAGTAGTCGCGTCCCACGACGTGGGCGAGCACGTTCAGCCGTCCGCGGTGGGCGATCCCGATGACGACCTCCGCCGCGCCGTCCTCGGCGGAGAGCTCGACCGCCTCGTCGAGCAGCGGCACGAGCGAGTCGAGGCCCTCGATGGAGAACTGCTTCTGTCCGATGAACGCGCGGCGCAGGAAGGCTTCGAAGCCCTCCACCTGCGACAGGCACTCGAGCAACCGCTTGCGCTCGTCCGGCGGGAGCGGCCTCCGGAAGCGCCCGGACTCGATCGCCTGTCTGAGCCAGACGCGCTCGGCGTGATCGGAGATGTGCTCGATCTCGTAGGCGATCGTCCCCATGTAGACCTCTTGCAGCCGGGGCAGCGCCTCGAGCAGCGTCTCCCCCTCGACGGAAAGGCGGAGCAGGCGCGCCGGCACCTGCGCCTGGAGCTCCGGGGTCAGCGGCGGGGTCAGGCGCAGCGGATCGAGGGCGGGATCGCCCGGGGGGTCCGAGCCGAGCGGGTCGAGCCGCGCGGCGAGGTGTCCGTGCATGCGGATCGCCTTGACGAGCGCCATCGCCGCTGCGACGGCGCCGAGCAGCTCGTCGGACGGCCTCGCGGGAGCCTGCGCCGGCGCAGCGAGGGGCGCCTCGGCGGCGTCTTGCAACACGTTGTCACCTGGCGCCTGGGGGGCAGTCGTGACCTCCGCGGGCGCGCCGCCGTTGCCGTCGCCTTCGGGGCGCGTCGAGAGCAGGCGCGCGAGGCCGGGAAGCGCGTCGAGCACACCATCGTCGGCCTGCTCGAAGACCTGCCGCCACTCGGGGTCGACCGCCTCGGGGTTCTCGAGGTACTGCTCGAGCAGGAGCCCGACGTACCCGGCGTTCAGCCCCGGCGTTCCTCGAGAGGACACGGCTCCTTTGTAGCACCCTTGCGATCGGAATCCGCCCGAGCGGATCGCGATCGTGCGCGGAGATCAGACCAAACCGCTGTTCGTCACGATCGCGATCACCATCCCGAAGACGAACGCGAGCGTGGCGACGATGAGCGAGAGCACGGCGAAGGTCCGGTGCGTCTGCGTCATCCGGGCGGCGACGAGCGAGACGATGATCGCCGCCGTCGCGAGCAGCGCCGGGTTGCGCGCGAGGGCGATCCCGGAGAGCGCGAGCGAGAACGCGCAGAGGTAGCCCGCAACCGTGTCGGCGCGTCGGGCGGGGACGGCACTCATGCGGCGGCTCGCGCCGACAAGCGGCGCGCGTGCGGGCTGACAGGGCGGAACGGCCGCGGGACGCGCCGGGTGGGCCGTCGCCGCTTCCAGTCGTCCCAGCCACACGGGCCGAGCGACACGGGAACGCCGATCTCCTCGCCTCCGGTCTCAGAGGCAGGCTCGGCGCGGATCGCCCACCAGATCACGAGGCCCAGGTAGACCATCGGGATCTTCAGCACGACCAGGAGGAAGATCGCCTCCCACGCAGAACGCACTCGCCAAGTGTACGCCATCGTCCAACGGGCACTCCGCAACCGCTTCCTTACACGACCCTCATACTCGAGCCGCTAGGGTGCCCCGAAGCTTTTGACGCCGCCGATTTCCGAGCCCTTCCCCCCAGCCTCGTCAAAGTCTCAGTGAGCCGCTTCCTCCGCCTCGTCATCTGTCTTACCGCGCTCACGGCGCTCTCGTCGCTCGCAGCGCTCGCGAGCGCGCAGCGCGCAGCGGCCGCCGACCGCATGTGGATCGGCTTCCACGACGACCCGAGCTTTCGGTGGGTCGACGACCGGGCCAGCCGGATCGCCCTCTCCGCGCAGCAGGGCTCCACGATCATGCGGCTCCTCGTGCAGTGGAACGTCGCGGCCCCGCGCAAGCCGGCGAACCCGAGCAATCCCCTCGATCCCGCCTACAACCTCTCCGACATCGACGAGGCCGTGCAGACGGCTCAGGAGAACGACGAGGAGGTCATGCTCACGATCTCCGGCACGCCGTCGTGGGCCAACGGCGGCAAGAAGCCGAACTCGATGCCGAAGCGCCTCTCCGACTTCACCACGTTCGCCCGCGCGATCGCAGCACGCTACTCGGGGCGCTTCGGGGGCTACCCCTTCGTCCGCTTCTGGTCGATCTGGAACGAGCCGAACCTGAACCTGTTCCTGACGCCGCAATTCAATTCGGCCGGGAAGTCGGTCGCCCCCGCCAACTACGCGAAGCTCTACGCCGCGGGCTACAAGGGGATCAAGGCAGGCAACCCGTTGGCGAAGATCGCCATCGGCGAGACCTCGGCGCGCGGACACGACAAGCCCGGCGGCCCGGTCATCTCGCACTCCCCCGGCAAGTTCGCCCAGCTCGTCGCGAAGGCGAGCCCGAGGCTCAAGTTCGACGCCTGGGCGCACCATCCGTACCCGTCGAATCCGAACCTCAGGCCGACGCAGCTCGTCCACTGGCCGAACGTGTCGCTAAGGTCGCTACCCCGCTTCGAGCAGAGCCTGAGCACGTGGTTCCACCGGCGGTCGGTGCCGATCTGGGTCACCGAGTACGGCCATCAGACCCGACCGCCCGAAGCCCTCGGCGTCACCTGGTCGACGCAGTCGAAGTACGTCTCCCAGGCGATCGCGATCGCGAAGGGCTACCCGTTCGTGCAGATGTTCATCTGGTTCGTGATGCAGGACGATCCCGGCCAGCCGTGGGAGTCGGGCCTGTACACGCAGGGCGGCGTGCCGAAGGCGACGTCACCGTCCCGCTTCGCGTCGGCGGCGAGACCGGTCGACGCGCGCGACGGCGTCTACAGCTTCCGCCGCGGAACGCTGACTCCGCTCGTCAACCTGTACACGCGCCGCTACTGCGCGAACGACGTGCCCGGAAGCCCGGTCGGAATGACGTGGCGGATCTACAGCGGCGCCAAGCTCGTGGCGGTGGGGCAGGAGACGGCGTCCCTGCGGCGCGACTGCACGATCAACGCCCGGCTCCGCTTCAAGTCTCCGATCGCGAAGGGCAAGACATACAAGGCCAACTTCGCGCTCAACGACCGGAACGGCATCGCGCTCGCGCGGACGCTCACGATCAAGGGCACCTAGCGCGCCCGCGGCGCTAGCCGCTCCAGGCGAAGACCTGCATCCCCTCCCACCACTGCGGGCTGCCGCGGTCCTTGCCGTCGAGCGCCAGGATCCGCCGAGCTCGCGGCTGGGAGGCAGCGTAGTCGTCCATCGCGCGAGCGACGTCCTCCCAGTCCGTATCGTCCACGATGACGAGCGCGCCGGGGACGAGGAGCGGCTCTGCGATGCGCAGGCCCTCGAGCTGGGCTTCGTAGGCGTGTGACGCGTCGTAGTACCAGACGCCGACGCTCGTCCCGTCCAGGGCGCCGCCGGGCACGAGCTCGAAGACGTCGCCCTCGAGCAGCTCCGGTTCCGGAAGCCCGAAGCGGTCGAAGCTCGCCCGCACTCGCTCCGCGCTCCCGTCGCGCAGGCTGAAGTTGTCGATCCCGAGGATGCGCTTGCCCTCGTTTCCGAGTGTCGCCGCGATGAGGCTCGCCCCGTGGAGGACCCCGATCTCGACGTACGCCTCCTCCGGCCCGAGGCAGGAGGCGGCGAGGTTGAGGAGCGCGAGCACGTTCTCGGACGCGAGGTTCTCCACCTGCTCGAGGACGGGCTGGAAGCGTCGGTCGCGCGGGTGCTCCGAGCGCGGGAAGTCCTCGAACAGGCTCGGCAACTCGCGGAGGAAACGGTCGGCGTCCACGGCGGCCCTAGAGGTGGCTCGTCACGCCGGCGAGATCCGCGTCCTCCGAGGGCGGCTCGTACCAGGAGAGCGCGTAGTGGCCGTCGTCGAGGTCTCGCGCGAGCGTCGAGAGCTTGAGCGGGCGGAAGGTGTCGCACATGACCGCGAGCTCCGTCGTCTCCCGCACCCCGAGCGCCTTCTCCGCGAGACCGGGGGCCGGCCCGTGCGGGAGCCCGGAGGGGTGCAGCGTGATCGAGCCGACGGAGATGCCCTTCCGCGACCCGAAGTTGCCGGAGACGTAGTAGATCATCTCCTCCGACTGCAGATTCGAGTGGTGGTAGGGAATCGGCACCGCCTCGGGGTCGAAGTCGAGGTGCCGCGGGCAGAACGAGCAGATGACGAAGTTCGGCCCCTGGAACGTCTGGTGCGAGGGCGGCGGCTGGTGGATCCGGCCGGTGATGGGCTCGAAGTCAAGGATCGAGAACGTCCACGGGTACAGGTACCCGTCCCAGCCCACGACGTCGAACGGGTGGTAGTCGAGGACGTAGTCCTGGAAGCCGCCGCGGACGCGGACCTTGACGAGGAACTCACCCGTCTCGCGGTGCGTCTCGAGCTCGGTGGGCGGGTGGAGGTCGCGGTGGTAGTACGGCGCGCCTTCGAGGATCTGGCCGTACTGGTTGCGATAGCGGCGAGGAATCTCGATGAGCCCCGGCGTCTCGAACACGAGGTGGCGCTGAGGCCCCTGAGGCACGAAGCGGTACGTGGTGCCGCGAGGGATGACGACGTAGTCGCCCTCCTTGTACGGGACCTTCCCGAACGTCGTCTCGAGCGTCCCGGCTCCCTCGTGCACGAAGACGACCTCGTCCCCTTCACCGTTCCGGAAGAAGTAGTCCATCGACGACTCCGGGCGGCAGAGGGAGATCTCGACGTCGGAGTTCCACATGAGGGCCCTGCGGCCACTGATCTCGTCCCCCTCCGGCTCGACCTCGTACGTGTTCATCCGCCGGTGGGCATGCGTCTCCGGAACCCACTCCTCGCGCTCGATCGGCGTGAACTCGCCGAGCTCCTTCACCCGGCAGGGCGACTGCAGGTGGTAGAGGATCGACTCGTTTCCCGTGAAACCCTCGAGGCCCATGACCTCCTCGGTGAGGAGGCGGCCGTTCTCTCGAAACACGATGTGACGCTTCCGCGGAAGCTCCCCGCGACGCTGGTAGAAGGGCATGCTCGCCCCTTTCGCTTCGGTTGCAGAGACGTTCTAGCGCACCGAGGCGAGCACGGGCCTGCCCTCGTGCGAAGGGCAGGCCCGGCGGTGCTCAGCTCGAGGGCGTCGGCGCCGAAGGATCCGTCTGCCAGAGGCCGATCTTGTTCCCCTCGGTGTCCTCGGCAGTCACGAACCAGCCCATGCTCGGCACCGGCATCGGGTCGTCCGCCTTCCCGCCCAGCGCCTTGACCCGGTCCGCACCGGCGTTGATGTCGTCGACGTCGAAGTACACGCGTGCGCCGCGTTCCTCGGCGGGGAAGACCGCCGCGCCGCTCTCGTTCGCGACGATCTGGGCCATGTGGTACTCCTGCGGCCCCTCGAAGGCCTGCCACTCCCAGCCGAAGAGCCCGTTGTAGAAGTCCTTGGCACGGGACGTGTCCCCCGCGGGGATCTCGATGTGCACCGGCTTTCCAGCCATTGCTCCTCCCTTTCCGACGGGTTCGGCGAAGCACCGACTTCGCCGCTGTCATTGAACACGACGAACGACGGGCACCCGTCTCGACACCCGCCTGAACCGTCCCCGCGCCCGTGCCGTACAGGCGAGAAAGGAGGCGACGATGAGATACGCACGACAGACAGCGCTCGCGGCCGCCGCGGTGGCCCTCCTCGGGCTCGGAGCACTGAGCGCCGTGGCGCTCGCAGGCGACTCCCGGGAGAGCAAGGCGACGGTCTCGCTCCGGAGCACGGACCTGGGCCGGGTCCTGGTCGACGGCAGAGGACATACGCTCTATCTCTTCACGAGAGACCGGAACGGCAGGAGCGTCTGCGCGGCGACGTGCGCGCAGTACTGGCCACCCCTCCTCGCCCGGGCGAAGCCGACGGCCGGAGCGGGAGTGAAGGCGGCCTGGCTCGCGACGACGAAGCGGTCCGACGGCAAGCTGCAGATGACCTACCGGCGGCATCCGCTGTACACGTACGCGCTCGACATGCGCTCCGGGCAAACGGCCGGCGAGGGCGTCTCGGCGTTCGGCGCGAGGTGGTACGCGGTCTCGGCGAGGGGACAGG
>JBKPTS010000026.1:0-26393 GCA_046735575.1 Actinomycetota bacterium | reverse complement strand
GGTCGCGGGCCAGCGCCTCCGCGCTCGCCCGCAGCTCGGCCTCGGCTGCGGCCACGCCCGTCCGGCGGGCGAGCGCCTGCAGGATCGACTCTCCGCGTCTACGTTCCGCCTCCTGCTCGAGATAGCCGACGCTCGCCGAGGACGGCGTCCGCCCGACGCGGCCAGCATCAGGAGATTCCGCGCCCGCGAGGAGTCGCAGCAGCGTCGACTTGCCCGCGCCGTTCGGGCCGACGACGCCGATCCTGGCGGCGCTGTCGACCGTGAGCGAGACCTCCTCGAGCACCTGCTGGGCGCCGTAGTGCTTCGAGACGCCGATGAGCCGAACCTGCAAGACGGACCTCCTGAACCATGAGAAACACGCACGAACGCGCGCGCTTGGGCGTTGGCTTCGCAGGTCAGTCCGTCATCGAGCGGCGCCGGGGCGCCGCCCGCATGGTAACCGTCGACGGCGACGAAGGGCCTCCAGGGCTCCTCCTCGACGTCGAACCTACCCTCGGCCGGTTCATTAGCGATTCGTGCGGGCCGGGTAAGGAGTCGGCAAAACCGTGCAGACAAGCCGCCGCCCAGCCGTCATACCTGTCCGGAGGGACAACGGAAGGAGGGAACGACATGGTTCCTATCCCCACGATTCGCGGCTCCCGCGGGCGCCCGTCAGCAAGGGCCTTGGTCGGAGCAGGGCTGGCTCTCCTCGCCGTCGCGCTGCTCGTGCCGGCGGCCGGCGGGGCCTCCACCCAGGCTACCGCGCCGAGGAACGCCGGCGAGCCCGCGATCGGCGGCCGCGCGGAGCAGGGCCGGACGCTCTCGACCACGCGGGGCAAGTGGAGCGGGAGCGCTCCACTCTCGTTCGCCTACCGCTGGGTCCGGTGTGCCCCGGACGGCGGGCTGCCCGACGGGAGCAACTGCGTCTTCATCGCCGGCGCCACGCACTCGAGCTACCTGCTGACCGGCGCGGACGTCGGCTTCAGGATGCGCGTCCGCGTGACCGCGACGAACTCCGCCGGCTCGGCGACCGCCGCGTCGAACCCGACCGGCCTCGTGGTCGGGCCGCCGGTGAACACGGCCGCGCCCGGGATCAGGGGCACGTTCCTGGTCGGTCAGGTGCTCACGGCCGGCCCGGGGAGCTGGGTGGGGCGGCAGCCGATTCGGTTCTCCTACAGCTGGCTGCGCTGTGACTCGGCCGGCGGAAACTGCGCGGCCGTCGGGAACGGGAGCACCTACCGCCTCGGGTCCGCCGACGTCAACCACAAGATGCGCCTGCGCGTCGTCGCGAGCAACGCGCTCGGATCACAGACGGCGGAATCGGGAGAGTCGCCGGTCGTCGGCGTTCCGCTGCCGCCGGGCGCCGTGCGGCTTCCGAGCGGGGCGATCTCGATCCCCGCGACGAGCGTTCCCTCGGACCAGCGGCTGGTCGTCAGCCAGGTCGGCTTCAACCCGAACCCGATCCGCAGCCGGCGGCACGTGATCAACGTGCGCGTGAAGGTCCAGGACACGCGCGGCTACGTCGTCCGGGACGCGCTCGTGTTCCTGCGCTCGACTCCGCTCGTGACGAACGCGAGCAGGCAGCCGACCGGCATGGACGGGACGATCACGTTCCAGCTGGTGCCCCTGCAGAGCTTCCCGGCGAAGCGAGGGGCCGTCCAGTTCTTCGTCAAGGCGTACCGGAGCGGCGACCCACCGCTCGCCGGCGTCGCCGGCTACCGGCTCGTGCAGGTCGCGGTGCGGACGTCGCGCTAGCGCCGATTCGGAGCGAGGGGCACGCGGCACGTCCCTCGCTCCGACCAGTCAGAGCTCCTCGCGAAGGCTCTCGAGCGCCGCCCACCGGGGATCGAGCTCGCGATCCGTGTGCTCGTGCGGCTCCGCGTTCAGGTCCTTGCCGCACACCGGGCAGAGCCCCGCGCAGTCCTCCCGGCAGAGGATCTGCTCCGGCAGCTCGAGCGCGATCGCGTCGCGGGCCCAGGCGCTCACGTCCATCCGGTCGTCGGCGACGTACTCGGAGCGGCGCTCGTCCCCTCCCCCGGCCGACGGATCGTGGAACTCTCGGGCGCGCACCGCGACGTTTGCCTCGGCATGGCCGAGGCAGCGCATGCACGGGCCGGCGAGCGTGGCCTCGAAGGCAAGCTCGAAGACCGTGCCTCCCGAGGCCTCGGCCATCTCGAGCTGCGCCGGGACCAACGCGGGCACGGGCTCGTAGCGCTGGCCCCCGAGGAGGAAGGGCTCGAGCTCGAGGTCGAGCTGCCGGCGCCGGACCTCTCCGGGCCTGAGCCCGAGCGCCCGCAGATCGATCGTGGTCATGCCCGGAGCGTAACGCGGAAGACGCCGGACGCCGCCCCCGCTCTCGATTAGCTCAGCGCGTGCTAGCTTCCATGTTCATCATGGAACCTGATCGTTGGCCCGGCCTCGACCTCCGTCACCTGATCGCGCTCAAGGCGATCGCCGAAGAGGGCTCGTTCGGTCGCGCCGCGGAGCGGCTCGGATACACGCAGTCGGCGATCTCGCAGCAGATCGCGGCGCTCGAGCGCGTGGTCGGGCTCCGGCTGATCGAGCGTCCGGGAGGGCCTCGCGCGATCTCGCTCACCGAGGCGGGACAGATCCTCCTGCGGCACGCGGAGGCGATCGAGGCACGGCTCCATGCGGCAAGAGCGGACATGGTGGCGCTGAGCGCAGGCGAGGCGGGGAGGCTTCGCGTCGGGACCTTCCAGAGCGTCGGTGCCAGGGTCCTGCCGCTGCTCGTGCGGCGGTTCTCGGAGGCGCATCCACGGATCGAGATCTCGCTGCAGGAGTCGGGCGACGAGGACGAGCTGCTCGCGATGGTGGAGCGTGGCGAGCTCGACGTGACGTTCAACACCCTCCCCCTTCCCGACGGCCCGTACGAAGCCGTCGAGCTGCTCCGCGACCCCTACGTCCTCGTGGTCCCCGCGGGCTCGCCGCTCGCCGAGGCGTCCCGCGCCCCCTCGCTCAAGGAGATCGCGCTCCAGCCGCTCGTCGCTTTCAGCCGCTGCCGGTCGATGGACGCCGTGGAGGCCCACCTGACCTCGGCGGGCAGAGCGCCGACAGTCGTCTTTCGCTCGGACAACAACGGCACCGTGCAGGGGCTCGTCGGAGCCGGGATCGGAATCAGCGTGGCGCCGCTCCTCACGGTCGAGGAGGAGGACCCGAGCATCGCCGTGATCGATCTCGGCGGGAGGATCCCGCCCAGGGCGATCGCCCTCGCGTGGCATCGCGACCGCCACCGCAGCCCGGCCGCGGAGGCGTTCGTCGAGACGGCGATCTCCGTCTGCGGCGAGCTCTCAGAGGCCCCGGCCGCAGCCTGAGAACAGCTACGGAAGCTGCTCGGCGGCTGCCGCGGGCCGTGCACCCGCGGCGCGGCGCGTCGTCTCTACGCCGTGCCCCTCGAGCTGAGCGCGAAGCCGCTCGCGCGCCCGGTGCAGCGCCACGTCGACCGTTCCCGGCTTCATCGAGAGCAACTTGCCGATCTGCCGCGTGCTGAGATCGGCCCCGTAGCGGAGGCCGATCAGCTCCCGGTCGAGATCGTCGAGGGCCGCGACGGCCGCGTCGAGCGAGAGCCGAAGCACGGCGCCGCCTTCGAGCTCGTCCGGCCCGGCCCGCTCGACCATCTCGCCTGCCGCGAGGGACCTGCCGCGGAGGTGGTCGTCGACGCACGAGCGGGCGATGCCGATGAGCCAGCTCTGCGGCTTTCCCTTCTTCGGGTCGTAACTCGACCGGTAGCGGAGCGCGCGCTCCACCGTCGTGCTCGTGACGTCCTCCGCATCCGGACCTTCGCCGATCCGGTACGCGACGTACGAGTACACCCGACGAATCAGGGGCTCAGGGTCCGCGAGGGGGTCGTGCGCCATCCCGAACAACTTGTACCCGTTTGGGGGACGCTTGTCTCCTACCCGTTGGTCGCGTGGCTGAGCTTCGCTAGCGCCGCGGTGATCTGGGGGTTCGTCGGATAGAGGACCCTGGCATGCGCGAGCGCTTCTGCACGAGCTCGGCCGCGGCTGGCAAACGCGAGCCCGAACCACGCGCGCCACTCCCGAGGGTCGATCGCGATGGCGTGGCGGTAGCTTCCGGCCGCGTGGCCTGCATCGCCCGACGCGAGCTCCGCGTCGCCGCGAGTGATGAGCGGCCAAGGAGACCACGGCATAAGACGTCTCGCGCGGTTGGCGTCTACGACGGCCCTCGCATACGACTTCTCCTGCACGGCTGTCTGAGCCCGTGCGAGGTTGCCGTTCCCGAGGTACGCGACCACCATGCCCATGCTCAAGACGACGACCGCTGCGGCTCCGGCCACACGGGTGCCCAGTCCGAGGGTCCTCGACGAGGCGCTTCGTGCGGCGATCACGAGCAGCGAGCCGATGAGGAGGGCGGTGAGCGTGACGCCCGAGAGCTCCCAGTCCCAATCGACGCCCGCGTGGACGAGGAAGACGAGGTAGGCGCCGAGTGCGGCGGGGAGCAGGGTCCTGCGGCGCACGAGAACCGAAGCTCCGACAGGGACGAGCAGGGCCGCCATGAGGAGGGCGAGGCCCGGCGGACCTAGCTCTGCCCGCGTCTCGACGTACAGGCTGTGCGCGTCACGCACCTTGAAGGGTGTCCCCCGCCGGCTCCGCTGCCAGTAGCGCTCGAACGTCCCGGCTCCGCTGCCCGTTACAGGATGCGAGGATGCAAGGAGATCGGCGCCCCGCCAGAGCTCGACTCGCCCGTTTCCTGAGAAGCTGAACAGCCGGTTGTTGAGATTCGGGCCACTCTTCGGCGGCGAGACACTGAACGTGTGCCAGGCGCGACGAGCGATCGTGACGGGACTCCCCTCGCGCGCAAGCACGGCCCCGACGGCTGTGAGCGCGAGGGCGACAAACACTCCGGCGAAGGCGAGCCGCACGTTCCGACCTGCGTCGACCCGGCGCCGGATGACGTCTAGGACCAGCGAGAGAACGGCCGCACACATGGCGAGGAGAAGGACGAGAGCGGCGACTCCGTGACCGGCGTGCGCGCTTTGGGCAAGCGAGGCCGTGTCATGGGTGAGCGCATACGGACGGGACGCGAGGAGCACCGCAACCGCGGCAGGCGGCGCGACAACGAGAGTCGTGGCGATCGACCGCAACCGACGGGGGCTGAGGGCGAGAAACGCTAGGTAGCCGAATGCGAGGGCTAACCAGGCGCCGCGGCTGTACGTGTAATAGAGCGTCGCCGCGAGCGGGACGAGGGCGGCGGCGGAAGCAGCACGCGCCCATTGCGCTCTCGCGTCGGAGGCGGCGCCGACGGCAAGGAGAATGCCCATGGCTGCGAACGCACCAAGCGAGTTCCAGTATCCGAGCGGATCGGAGAGGCGGTAGCCCGCGACCGGGTCGTAATTGCCGATCCGGTCCGGGAAGAGCCTCGTCGCGAGGGAGTAGGTCGAGACGATCGTGACTGCGGCGAGAACGACTCCCGCAATCCGCTCGACGTCCCCGCGCCGCGCCAGTGCGAGCACGGCGGTGACGCCCGCGAGCACGAGCACGGTGCGCTCGAGCTCGAGGACGCTCTGGGCGGGGGCGATCGACCAACCGATCGAGAGCCCGACCCAGCACGTGAACGCCGCAACGAGCCCGAGGAATGCGAAATCCAGCCGACCAGCGTCGGTCCGCCCGCTGACGACGATCCAGAGCCCGGTCGCCCAGAGCAGCAGCGTCGCCGCGAGGCCCCAGGAGGTCGGAAAATAGCCGCCCTGCGCCGAGGCCAGCCCGATGATCGCGCCGGCAGCGACGACCAGCGCCGGAAGCGCTGCGCGCAGAGGGACCGAGGCCGCTCGGGAGGCCGGAGTCGCGGCCGTGGGTTGTGTGCTCTCTGTCGCCGTCACAGCCCTCAGTCTGCCCGCCGCGGCGGAGAACTGGTTCTTGCGCCTCGTAAGTTTTCGGGTGCGCAGCCGGTATAGAGAGAGAGAAGAGGAAAGCAAGAGCCGCTCCGGCGGCAGGGGAGGTTGGGTGTGAGAATCTGGAAAAGAGGAACCGACGAACTCGAGCAGCGGCTCCGTGCCGAGCGGCCGGAGGCCAGCGACAGACTCGTCGCGGAGCTCGCAGAGCGCACAGAGCCTGCGGTTCCGGCACGGCGGTGGTCGCGCGTCGCGTTCGCGAGCGCCATGACCGTGTTCATGCTCGGGTTCTTCGCGTCATTCGGCGGCCTTGGCTACGCCGCCGGGAGCGTGCAGAGCGCGACGCGATCGGTCACGCGCATCGTCGTGCCAGCCAAGACAACTCACGTCAAGGTCGTCCGGACGGCGCAGTCAGCGGCCTGCGATCAGTACTGTGACCAGCAGGTCTACACGCCGCCTGCGGCACCGCCGTCGAAGCCCAAGGTCATCCAGGTCGCGGGCATCTCGACCTCGCAGCAGCCGACGTCGACGTCTTCGGGCACGCTCCCCTTCACGGGGTTCGGGCTCGGGCTGACGGCGGGTCTCGGGCTCCTGCTCGTGGCGCTCGGCGCAGTGCTGCGCCGGCGCGAGAGCCGGGCTCGGTAGGCGCAAGCCGTAGAAGAGCACGAGAGAAGAGCCCGCGCGAGCGGGCTCTTCTCGTTCCCTACGTGTCGGGCGCGTACGGTCTGCCGTTGCGCGGCAGCACGAGGACCGGCTTCGCCCACACGATGTACCGGTGGGTCGCGAAGAAGCGCGGGTGGCACGCCTGGAGGGCGACCACCTCGTGGTGGTGCGTGCGGAGCACCCAGAGCGCGTGCGCGTCGACGATCTGGTGGCCCGTGACGACGTAGCGGAACGTCCCGTACGGCATCTGGAGCGTGACCGTGTCGCCGGGGCGCATCTCGTCGATGTGCGCGAAGGGGGCGAGGTACGTCGTGCGGTGGCCCGCGATGTACACGAGCTCGCCCTGGCCCGGCATGTACGTGCGGACGTCACGTCCCGGCCCGCGCGTGAGGCTGTCGTGGTCGGTGCCGTTGACGAGCACCATGTGGAGCCCGAGGCGCGGGACGACGATTCTGCCGATCGCCTCCCCCTGCGTCGCGCGGGCGCGGAAGCGAGCTGCGTCGAGCTCGATCGTCCGCTCGCGCTGGGCGCGCGTCGCATGGGGGGGCAGCGCCGCGTGCGCGTGGTAGTGGGAGACGAGCGACGTGTACTGATGCGCCAGCTTGTGCTGCTGCCAGCGCGTGTACAGGCCCGTGAAGGGATCGTTCCAGCGCCAGACGACGAACGTCCACGCGAGGAAGAGGACGCCGACGACGATGAGGCCCGTGCCGAGATGGCGCAGGACGCGCCGGCGCCGTGCGGGCGCGCGCGCGACGGAGGCGTCGGCAGTCGTCACCGGCTCAGGGTAGACCGAGGTTCAGCAGGCGTCGACCGCACCTCACTCCCGCGCGCCGCGAAGCGGCCCGCAGGCTTCAGGGATCTTGCGCCCGATCGAAATCTGCGCAGCAGATTTCGATCTGGGCAGCCCTGTTGATCGACTCAGTACGGCTGCTCGTTGTCGGACGACGGGCCGATCCCGGCGACGACGGTCTCCTGCGAGCGCTCCTGGAGCCGCTCGCGGCCACGCTTGACCGCGGTCAGGAACTTGTCGAGGTTGACCTCGAGCGTCGACAGGATGCTGTCCGCCCAGTCCTCCATCTCCAGGCGCGTCTCGCGCGCCTGCCGCTTGGCGTCGTCCGTGATGTCCTCGGCCTGTCGCTCGGCGAGCTTCACGATCTCCGTCTGGGACGCCTCGCGCATCGCCTGCTCGCGGGCCTCCTGGATGATCCGGTCGCATTCCCGCTTCGCCTCGGCCAGCATCTCCTGGCGCTCCTTGACGATCCAGCGGGCCTGCTTGATCTCCTCCGGGATCGTCGCACGCATCTGGTCGAGGATCTCGTAGATCTCCTCGCGGTCAAGGCGGACCTGGTCGGTCAGCGGAACTGCCTTCGCGTTGTGCACGAGGTCGTCGAGCTTGTCGATGAGCACGAGTACGTCCATGGGCGAAAGAGTCTACCCCCGGGGTGGGACGAGGCCCTGGACCCTTCCCCGCGCCTACGCGCGTTTACGCCGCTTACTCCTGGGGAGAGACGGGAGCGCCGGGCTTTCCGTCCGGGTACAGCTCCCGGAACCTCCGCGCGACGGCGTGCGGGACGAGCTCGTCCACCCGCCCGCCGAACGACGCGATCTCCTTGACCCCGCTCGAGGAGACGAAGCTGTACTGGGGGCTGGCCATGACATAGACCGTCTCGATCTCCGGGGCGAGCTGCCGGTTCAGGTGGTTCATCTGGAACTCCCACTCGAAGTCCGAGATGACGCGCAGCCCCTTCACCATCGTCTTCGCGCTGTGCTTGCGCGCGAACTCGACGACGAGCTCCGAGAAGACGTCGACGACGACGTTCTCGACGCCCGCCAGCGCGTCCTCGAGGAACGAGACGCGCTCGTCGACCGAGAAGAGCGTCGCCTTGTGGGTCGGGTCGCGCACGACGCCGACCACGATGCGGTCGAAGATCTGCGCGGCCCGGCGGATGATGTCGACGTGCCCGTTCGTGACGGGGTCGTAGGAGCCGGGGCAGATCGCGGTGATCATGGGTTGCGGAAGACGCTGATCCGCGCGGAACCGTAACGACGGGTCGTGACGAGAGCGAGCGGGAGCTCGGGCTCGACGGCTGCCGAGGTCTCGACGACGGCGAGACCGCCCGGCTCGACCAGGCCGGGGAGCGAGCGCGCGAGCACGGGTTCGTGCTCCTCCCACTCGTGGTACGGCGCGTCGGCGAGCACGAGGTCGTAGCGGTGCTCGCGGGCGCGCTCCTCGCGGAGGACGTTCCCCACCTCCCGGCAGAGGACGAGGGCCCCCGTGAGCCCGAGCTTGTCGAGGTTGCGAGTGATCACCCCGCATGCCTCGCGGTCGCTCTCGACGAAGACGCAGCGGGCGGCGCCGCGGGAGAGCGCCTCGATGCCCATCGCCCCGGAGCCCGCGAAGAGGTCGAGCACGCGCGCATCCGCGATCGGCCCGACGATCGAGAACACCGCCTCGCGGACGCGGTCGCCGGTCGGCCGCGTCACCACCCCGCGGGGCGCGGAGATGCGATGGCCCTTGCGCGATCCGGCGATGACGCGCATCAGGAGTCGCCCGGATGCTCGGCCTCTCCCAGCATCCGGTCGACCTCGTCGGCGAGCAGGCCCTCGCCGCCGAGCCGCCGTGCTGCCTCGCGCGCGCGGCCGAGGAGATCCTTGTCCCGCCGCAGCCGGACGAAACGGAGGTCCGAGAAGCCGGACTGGCGCGCCCCGAGGAGCTGCCCCTCGCCGCGGATCTCGAGGTCGCGCTCCGCGAGCTCGAAGCCGTCCGTCGTCTCCACCATCGCCTCCAGGCGCTCGACCGCGCTCTCCGTGAGCTCCTCCCGGGGCCTCGACACGAGCAGGCAGTACGACTGCTCCGCCCCCCGGCCGACGCGCCCGCGGAGCTGGTGCAGCTGGGCGAGGCCGAACCGGTCGGCCTCCTGGACGATCATGATCGTCGCGTTCGGGACGTCGACTCCGACCTCGATCACCGTCGTCGCCACGAGCACGTCGAGGTCGCTCGAGGTGAAGCTGGCCATCACGCCGCGACGGTCCGACGGCCGTAGGCGGCCGTGCAGGCATCCGACGCGGTAGCCGCGGAGCTCCGCGTTCCGCAGCCGCTCCGCCTCCTCCTCCGCGGCCCGCGCGAGGCGTGTCTCCGACGCCTCGATCAACGGGCAGACGACGTACGCCTGGCGTCCGTCGTCGAGATGCCGCCGGAGGCGCGTGTACGCCTCGGAGCTCCGCTCTTCCGAGACCCAGGCCGTGATCACCGGCTTCCGATTCGCCGGCAGCACGGTCAGCTCGCTCGTCTCCAGGTCTCCGTAGACCGTCAGCGCGAGCGTCCTCGGGATGGGGGTGGCCGTCATGTGCAGGACGTGCGGGCTGCGGCCTTCGACGAGCGCGCTGCGCTGGGCTACGCCGAAGCGATGCTGCTCGTCGACCACCGCGACCGCCAGGTCGTGGAAGTCGACGTCCTTCTGGATGAGCGCGTGCGTCCCCACCACGATCTGGGCGCTTCCGGAGGCCATCAGCTGCCGCACCGCTGCGTGCTCGCGCGCGCGCAGCGAGCTCGAGAGAAGCGAGACGCGAACGTCGAGCTCGCGGCAGAGCTGCTCGAGGGTGAGGAAGTGCTGCTCGGCGAGCGTCTCCGTCGGCGCCATCAGCGCCCCTTGTCGCCCCGCCTCCACGGCTCGGAGCAGCGCGTAGAGCGCGACGACGGTCTTCCCCGACCCGACGTCGCCCTGGAGCAGGCGCTGCATCGGGGTCGTTCGGGCCACGTCGGCGTCGATCTCGGCGATCGCGCGCTCCTGGTCGACGGTGAGCGTGAAGGGGAGCGAGGAGCGGTACCGGTCGAGCAGCTCGCCCGCCGGAGGGAGCGGTTCCGCGGACGCCTCCTCCCGTGCCGCGGACTGGCGCAGCAACGCGAGCTGGAGCACGACCAGCTCCTCGAAGGCGAGGCCGGCCCGCGCGACCTCGGTCTCGGCGGGCGAGCGCGGCCGGTGGAGGGTCGCGAGCGCGTCGGCGCGCGACGGCAGGCGCTCCCGGACGCGAAGCTCCGCGGGCAGCGGCTCGCCCACGTCGCGGACGAGCCCGAGGACCTGCGCTCGCAGGTCGCGCAGCTTCTTCTGCGACAGATCCTCGGTCGCGGGGTAGACGGGGGCGAAGTCCGCCGTCTCCTCCTCGCCCTCGAGGTCGTACGAGGAGACTGCGAACCCGTAGCGGCTCGAACGGCCGCGCAGCCGGACGCGCCTCCCCGGCGCGAGCCGGGCCTCGACCCACGGCTGGTTGAACCACGTGGCCTTGATCTCGCCGGTGTCGTCCGCGACCCGGGCGGTGAGGATCCGCAGCCGCCCGCGGCGACGGCTGGAGAACGAGCGGACGGTGCCCTCGATCACGGCCTCCTCGTCCCCGAACAGCTCGACGATGCGCTTCGTGGGGATCGGCTTCTCGTAGCGGCGCGGCGCCTGCCAGAGGAGGTCGCCGACGCGCTCGAGGCCGATCCGCGAGAGGCGGCGGACGATCGTCGGGCCGACCCCCTGCAGCGCGTCGACGGGCGTCTCCAGCCGCTCCGGACGTGCGACGCCACGGGTCGGCGGCCACGTCTCGGGAGGCTCGAGGCCGCCGAACCCCGCAGGCAGCTGCACCCGTGCTCGCGTCGCCGGCGCCATCACCGGCCACTATAGGACCAGGCCCAGGCGGCGCTAGGGATCGCTGAACCAGAAGAAGCCGACCGCTCCCGGGCCGGCGTGCGTCCCGACGACCGCGCCGAGGATCGCGGTGAGCTCGATCTCCGCTTGCGGGCGCACCCGCCGGACGAGATCGCCCAGCGTCCCGAGCCAGTCCGCCGCGTCGGCATGAGCGATGGCGACGCGGAGACCCGGTGCGTCCTCGGTCTCCGCGTCGAGCCGCCGCTCGAACTCCGCGACCGCCTTCTCGCGTCCGCGCACCCGCGCGACGGCGGTCACCTCCCCGTCCTCGATCGCGAGGATCGGGCGCACGCTGAGCAGCGACCCGGCGAGCGCGGCGGCGCGGCCGATCCGGCCGCCGCGCTGGAGGAACTCGAGCGTCTCGACCGTGAAGACCACGCGGCTCTCGGCGCGGAAGCGATCGAGCAACGCGTCGATCTCCTCGTCGGTCGTGCCGCGCGCGAGGCGACGCTCGATCGCGCGAGCGAGCATCGCGACCGCGAGCGAGACGCTCTGCGTGTCCACGACCCGCACGCGGTCACCGCCGATCTCCTCCGCGGCGAGCTCGGCGCTGCGGATCGTGCCGCTCACCTTCGACGACACCTGGAGCGAGTAGATTCGCTCGTAGCCCCCGAGCTCGCGGTAGGCGGCGACGAAGTCCTGCGGCGTCGGCTGGGACGTCGCCGGAAGGACGGAGGACGCCCGGAGCTTCCCGTAGAACGCAGCCGGGCCGAGCTCGACGTAGTCGCGATAGGTCTCGTCGCCGAAGCGGACGTAGAGCGGGACGACCCGCACGTTCGGGAACTGCTCCGGCGCCTCGGGGTAGTCGGCGGTGGAGTCGAGGACGATCGCGGTGTTCTCGCTCGTGAGGTTCATGCGAGGCCGCGGACGGACTGGATCGCGGCGACCAGCGCCTCGATCCCCTCGTCCTTGCGGACGAGCGGCCGGCCGGAGCCCGCCGCCGCGCGCTGCTCCTCCGCCCCGGCCGACGCGCTCAGGAAGACGACGGCCGTGGCCGGAGAGCGCTCCTGCACCCCGGCCGCGGCCTCCATGCCGTCCATGTCCGGGAGGCGGAGGTCGATCACGGCCACGTCCGCGTCTCGCTCGGCGCTCGCGCCCGCGGCCTCGGCGCCGGTCGCGACCTCGCCGACGAGCTCGATCCCGTCGTGCCGCCGGAGGAGGAAGGCGATGGTCTCGCGGTACGTCTCGTTGTCCTCGACGAGGAGCACCCGGAGCGGCGGCTTCGGCTTCACTCCGCGGCCAGGAGCAGCGGATAGTGCGGTTGGCCTCCCGCGTTCACCTCGACCTCGAGCCCAGGGTGCGCCGCCCGGAGCGTCTCGAGAAGCCCGTCGAGAGCGGGCGCCTCCTCGCCGGTGAGGAGGAAGAGCGAGCTTCGTTTCGTCGCGAGCAGCCGCTCGGCGACCGCGAGCGCGACCGCGGGCAGATCCTCCCCCGCCGCGACCGCGGTCTCGCCGACGAGGCCGACGTACGCGCCCTTCCGGATTCGCAGCCCCTCGAGCTCCGCGTCCCGCGAGGCGGTCGCGACCTCGCCGGCGACGACCGACTGGAGCGCCTCGTCCATCGCCCGCGCGTTCTCGTCCACGGAGTTGGTGGGCACGAAGGCCACGGTTGCGACGAGCCCGGCCTGTACCGACCGGCACGGGACGACGTGCACCTCCTTCGAGGCGAGCTCGGCCGCCTGCTCGGCGGCCATGAGCACGTTCGCGTTGTTCGGGAGCACGATCACCTCGGCCGCGGGCACCGCTTCGACGGCCGCGACGATCTCCGCAGCGGACGGGTTCATCGTCTGCCCACCCTCGAGGACGATCGTGGCGCCGAGGCCCTCGAAGAGCCGCTTGCTTCCGGCTCCCTGGCAGACCGCGACGAGCCCGCAGCGGAGCGCCACGGTGCTCGGGGCAGACAGGAGCCGCTCCTCCCGGGCCGCCGCCTGCCGGTGCATGTTCGCGATCTCGACGCCGCCGATCACGCCCGCCGCCGTCCCCCTGGAGAGCGCGGCGCCGGGATCGTCGGTGTGCACGTGCACCTTGAGCGCGGAGGCGTCGCCGACGACGAGCAGCGAGTCGCCGAGCCGCTCGAGGTCGCGCTCGAGGGCGGACGGGTCGAGCTCGGCTCCTTCGATCACGAAGGTCGTGCAGTAGCGATACCGGGAGAGCTCCTGGTGGATCCCGTCCAGCGCGAGCTCCGCGGGCGCGATCTCCGCCTCCGGCAAGGGCTCCCCCGCGACCGCGAGAGCGATGCCGCGCACGATCTCCACGACGCCGGCGCCGCCCGCGTCGACCACGCCGGCGTCCCGCAGGACCCCGAGCAGCTCCGGAGTGCGGGCGAGCGCGGCCTCCCCCCGCTCCACGAGCGCGCGGAGGAGATCGGCGGCCGTCGCGGTGTCTCGGGCCCGCTCCTCCGCCTCCTCGGCCAGCTCGCGGACGACGGTCAGCATCGTCCCCTCGACGGGCTCTCGAACGGCCCGGTAGGCGGCGTCGCTCGCGGACCTGAAGGCCCGGGCCAGCAGCTCGAGCGGCGGGTCCCCGTTCGCCGCCACCGCCTCGGCGAAGCCGCGGACGACCTGGGAGAGGATGACGCCGGAGTTGCCGCGCGCGGCCAGGAGCGCCGCTTTCGAGGCCTCCCGTGCGAGCAGCGCGAGGTCGTCGGTCGTGGTGCGCTCGAGGGCGTCCACGACTCCCCGCACGGTGAGCACGAGATTCGTGCCCGTGTCCCCGTCCGGGACCGGGTAGACGTTCAGGTCGTCGATTCGCCGGCGGTGCGCCTCGAGGTTCTGGAGAGCCGCGCGCGCGAGCGTCTCGACGGACTCCCGGTTCACCCCGCGAGCTTAAAGCGTCCTGGTGCTCGGATCGCCGGCCGCGCCGCCTACGTGCATCCCCGCCGCGTGCGCAGGCAGGTAGAAGCCCTCGACGTATTCCTCCACCATCCGCGCCGCGTTGAAGCGTGCGCCGACCGTCGCGATCGACTCGCGCATCATCTCCGTCCACCGGACGGGGACGCCGTCCGCGTCGCGGTCGTAGTACGCGGGCACGACCTCGTCCGCGAGCAGGCGCAGGAGCGCCTGCGCCTCCGCCTCGTCCCCCTCGCGCGAGGCTGCCTCCGGGATCGCCCAGCCGATCTCGGGCGCGTACGCCTCGGCCCACCAGCCGTCCAGGACGGAGAGATTGAGGACGCCGTTCAGCGCCGCCTTCATCCCACTCGTGCCGGAGGCCTCCTGAGGGGGGCGCGGCGTGTTCAGCCAGACGTCGACGCCCTGCACGAGCGCGCGCGCGAGCTCCATGTCGTAGTCGGGGAGGAAGGCGATGCGCCCCCGGGCGTCGCGGCCCTGCGCGAGGCGCACGATCTCGGCGAGGACGGCCTTCCCCTCGTCGTCGGCCGGGTGCGCCTTGCCCGCGAACACGAGCTGGACGGGACGCAGCGGGTCGCCGAGCAGGGCGCGCAGGCGCTCCGGGTCGGAGAGGGCGAGCGCGGCGCGCTTGTAGGTCGCGAAGCGGCGCGCGAACCCGATCGTGAGCGCCTCGGGAGCGAGCGACTCGCCGCCGAGCTGCCCGCTCGCGCGGCCGGAGACGTAGTCCAGCAGGCTCGCCTTCCGCGCCGCGTGCACGTGCCAGAGACGGCTCGGGTCGAGGCCTCGAGCCTCTGCCCAGCTCTGCTCGTCGGGCCCGGCGTCGGGGCGCACGCCCACCTCGAGGAGAAGCTCCCGAAGGTCGGGCGACACCCACGTGGGCGCGTGCACCGCGTTCGTCACGTGGCCGATGGGCAGGTCGTCGCTTGCGACCCCGGGCCAGAGGACGCTCCACATCCGCCGGGTCACGGCGCCGTGCAGCTCGGACACGCCGTTCGCGAACTGCGCGGTCCGGAGCGCGAGCGGCGTCAGCCCGAAGCAGGGATCGCCGGGGGCCTTCCCGAGCTCGAGCAGCTCCTCGACCTCGACGCCGGCGCTCTGCGCGAGCGGCGCGAGGTAGCGCGCCGCGAGCTCCGGCTCGAAGCGCTCGTTCCCCGCCGGCACGGGCGTGTGCGTCGTGAAGACCGTCGACCGGCGCACCGCCGCGAGCGCCTCGGCGAACGCGACCCTCTCCTCCTCGGCGACGAGGCGCGCGCGCTCGAGCGCGAGGAAGGCGGCGTGACCCTCGTTCAGGTGGTAGACGGTCGGCTCCAGGCCGATCGCCCGGACGGCGCGCGCCCCGCCGACGCCGAGGACGAGCTCCTGGCGGATCCGGTGCTCGCGGTCGCCCCCGTAGAGGACGTCCGTGACCCTTCTCCCCACCTCGGAGTTGCCCTCGACGCAGGTGTCGAGGAGGTGGAGGGTCGCGCCGCGCACGTCACGCCGCCAGAGCTGGACGAGAACCGTCTCGTCCGCGAGCCCGACCTCGACCAGGAGCGGGTCGCCGTCGTCGCCCCGGTCGAGCTCGTGCCGGAGCTCCTCCGGGGCGAGCTCCGGGTACTGCTCGCGCTGGCGCCCCCGCGAGATCGACTGCCGGAAGTAGCCCTCCCGGTAGAGCAGTCCGATCCCGACGAGCGGGACGCCGAGGTCTCCGGCCGCTTTCAGGTGGTCCCCGGCGAGGACGCCGAGACCGCCCGAGTAGACGGGGAGCGACGCCTCGATCCCGAACTCCGGCGAGAAGTAGGCGACGAGGAAGCCGGGCTCACCGTGTGCACGCTCCCACCAGCGCGGCTCGACCGTCGGGGGCTGTGCGTCCTCAGGCGCGGGCATCGACGACGTGGAAGTACATCAGCGCCGGCTCGGGCCGCGTCGCGCGGGGCGCGCGGCGGCCGTGACGCTCAGAGGGCCTTCTGGACCTTGCCCGCCTTCAGGCAGCGAGTGCAGACGTAGGCGCGTGTCGGACGTCCCTCGAGGAGGATGCGGACGCGCTGCAGGTTCGGGTTGAAGCGTCGCTTCGTGGCGACCATCGAATGGCTTCGGTGGTTGCCGAAGCCCGGTTTCTTCCCGCAGATCGCACAGACCTTGGACATCGCGGCCGGCCAGTCTAGCCAACGTCCGGTAGCGGCGGAGGAGTCAGCGGGAGGCGGCGGCCCGGAGATGGGCGAAGACGTCGGCCATCTCGAGTGCCGTGCGAACTGCCTCTGCGCCCTTCTCGATCCGCGCGTCCGCCTGCTCGATCGCGTCGAGCGTGAGCACGCCGAAGGAGACGGGGACGCCGGTCTCGAGCGCCGCGAGCTGGAGGCCGCTCGCGCTCTCGCCCGCGACGTAGTCGAAGTGGGGCGTCTCCCCGCGGATGACGCAGCCGAGCGCGACGATGCACGCGAAGCGGCGGGTCTTGGCGAGGGCGGTCGCCGCGAGCGGCAGCTCGAAAGCCCCCGGGACGACCATCACGGTGATCGCCTCCCTGCGCACCCCCGCCGTCGCGAGCTCGTCGAGCGCTCGACTGAGCAGGCGCGAGGTCACCGCTCCGTTGAAGCGGGCGACGACCACGCCCACGGCGCGCCGCGTTCCGTCCGCGTCGCCCTCGAGCACCGCGTAGCCGTCCGGGATCTCGAGGTCTCCGGCCGCGTGCTCGTGCGAGAGCTCGACCGCGATCGCCTCGTCGCTTCCGGTATCCGGCAGCACGGGCTCGGGGACTTCCGGCTCGAATGGCTCCTGCGGCTCCGCTACCTCGGGCTCCTCCGCGACCTCCGGCTCCGCGACCGCCGTCCCCCACACGCCCTCCTCGACCTCGCGCTCGTCCTCGACCTCATCCGGCGCCGGCGCGCCGTCCTCCGCCGGCTCGTCGTCCGCGGCGTCTGCCGCCGCGCGCCAGTCTTCGAGGACGTTCTCGCTCGAGTGGTCGATATCCCGATTCACGCCTCGTCATCCTCCCCCTCGAGCCGGACACCCTGGTGATGGAGCCTCGGCGCCGCTTCCTCGGCGCCGAGCAGGTGGCCGAGCTTCTCCCGCTTCGCGGCGAGGTAGCCGCGGTTCTCGTCGTTCGGAGGCACCTCGATCGCCACCTGCTCGACGACCTTGAGGCCGTACGACTCGATCCCCTCCATCTTGCGGGGATTGTTCGTCAAGAGCCGGATGGTGGAGAGGCCCAGGTCGGCGAGGATCTGGTAGCCGAAGCCGTACTCGCGCGAGTCGGCGGGAAACCCGAGCTCGACGTTCGCCTCGACCGTGTCGCGGCCTTGCTCCTGCAGCTCGTAGGCGCGGAGCTTGTTGAGCAGGCCGATGCCGCGCCCCTCCTGCGCCATGTACAGGAGGACGCCTGCCCCCTCCGCCCCGATCTGGACGAGCGCTTGCTCGAGCTGCTCCCCGCAGTCGCAGCGCAGGGAGTGGAACACGTCTCCCGTCAGGCACTCGGAGTGGACGCGCACGAGGACGTCCTCCTTCCCCGCGACGTCCCCGCGCACGAGCGCGAGGTGCTGCTTCCCGCTCAGCAGCTCGCGGTAGGCGACGGCCTGGAACTCCCCGTAGTCGGTCGGCAGCCGCACGGCTACGACTCGCTCGACGAGCTTCTCCGTGCGGCGCCGGTACTGGACGAGGTCCGCGACCGTGACCAGGCGCAGCCCGTGCCGCACGCAGAACTCCACGAGATCCGGCACGCGGGCCATCGTCCCGTCGTCCTTCATGATCTCGCAGACGACGCCCGCGGGGGTCAGGCCGGCGAGCCGGGCGAGGTCGACCGCGGCCTCCGTCTGCCCACCCCGCTGCAGGACCCCTCCGGCCCGTGCGCGAAGGGGCAGGATGTGCCCGCCCTCGATCAGGTCGTGCGGCCCGGAGGCAGGGTCGATCGCGACCTTGACCGTGTGTGCCCGGTCCGCGGCCGACACGCCGGTCGTGATGCCCTCACGCGCGTCGATCGTCGTCGTGTACGCCGTCCCATGACGCGACTCGTGGCTCGAGGCGAGCAGGCGCAGCTGGAGCTCGTCGACGCGCTCCTCGGTAAGGCAGAGGCAGATGACCCCGCGTCCGTGCGTCGCCATGAAGTTGATCGCCTCCGGGGTCGCGTGCTCGGCGGCGATCGTCAGGTCGCCCTCGTTCTCGCGGTCCGGGTCGTCCACGACGACGACGAACCGCCCCGAGCGGACGTCCTCGATCGCCTCCTCGATGGTCGCGAACGGAGAGGCGGCCTCGCGCGCTGGGGTCTCGATGCTCACCGCGAGATCGTAGCCCTCACGTTTTCCACCCTCGGAGCGCCCGCTCCACGTACTTGGCGAGGACGTCGACCTCGAGATTGACCCCGTCTCCGGGGCCGAGATCGCCGAGCGTCGTCACCGAGAGCGTGTGCGGCACGAGGGCGACGGTGAGCTCGTCCTCGCCGAGGGCAGCGATCGTGAGCGAGACGCCGTCCACGGTGATCGAGCCCTTCTCCGCGCAGTAGCGCAGCACCTCCTCCGGCGCCTCGATCGCCAGGCGGACGTCCTCGCCGTCCCGTTCCACCGTGCGCACGCGGCCGACGGCGTCCACGTGGCCCTGGACGTAGTGGCCCCCGAGCGGATCGCCCGCCCGGAGCGCGGGCTCGACGTTCACGCGGCCCCGGAACGGCTTCGCGCGCGCGAGGGTCTCTGGCACGACGTCGAACGCGAGGGTGCCGTCACGGGCGTCCACGACAGTCAGGCAGACGCCGTCGAGCGCGACGGAGTCGCCGACCGCGGCCTCGACCGAGGTGCCGACCACGAGGCGCCCGCCCTCGAAGGAGGCGACGCGTCCGGCCTCCCGCACGATCCCCGTGAACACGCGCCAACCGTAGCGTCAGGGCTCGTGCACGTATGCGGAGAGAAGGACGTCCTCGCCCACCCGTGTCGCGTCCAGCCTGGTCACCGGCAGCGGCGCCGCGAGCCTCGTCACGAGCGCCGGCCCGGCGCCCGACAGCTTCGGCGCGACGAACACGAGCAGCTTGTCCACGAGGCCCTGTTCGAGGAACGAAGCGGCCAGGGTCGGCCCGCCCTCGAGGAGGAGCGACTGCACGCGCTCGGCGGCGAGCGCACGGAGCTCGTCCTCGAGCGGGCCGCTGTGCAGCTCGAGCTCGGAGCCGGCGGGCAGCGGACCACGGCCGAAGGCGATGCGGCGCGGCTGGCCTCGGGGCGTCTCGACCTCCCGCGCGTCGAGCCGCGGACCGTCGGCGCGGACCGTTCCCATGCCGACGGCGACCGCGTCCGAGCGGGCGCGGAGCTCGTGCACGAGCCGCCGCGCGTCCTCGCCCGTGACCCAGCGCGACCCCGGAACGGTCACCCGGCCGTCGAGCGTCGCCGCGATCTTGTACGTGACGAACGGGCGGCCAAGGGTGACCCACGTGCGCCACGCCTCGAGCTGCTGCCGGGCGCGGAACGCGAGCTCCCCCTCGGCCAGCTCGACGTCGATGCCGGCCGCGCGCAGCTTCCCGAGGCCGCCGCCGTCGACGTTCGGGTTCGGGTCGAGCTGACCGGCCACGACGCGAACGATCCCCGCCTCGATCGCCGCGTCCGTGCAGGGAGGCGTGGACCCGTGGTGCGCGCACGGCTCGAGCGAGGTGTAGAGCGTCGCGCCGTGCGCCGCGTCGCCGGCCGCTTCGAGGGCGACCCGTTCTGCGTGCCTGCCCCTCCGCCCGGCCTCGGTCGCGCCCTCGCCGACGATCTCGCCCGCCGCGACGACGACCGAGCCGACGGTCGGCTTCGGGTGCGCGCGCCCGTCGGCCTCCGCCGCGAGCCGCAGCGCCCGCTCCAGGTAGCGCTCGTCCACGGCCCGATCCTAGGGAGCCTCAGGGCACGCGCAGCCGGGCGATGAAGAAGCCGGCGGTCGCGTGGACGTGCGGGAGGGTCTGGAGGAACTCGGGGCGCCGCGGATGGCGGAACTGCGGCCAGTCGTCGGCGAGCGTCGCGTCGACCTCGAGGCCCGTGGCGTCGACGACCGCTTCCGACTCGTCGGCGTCGATCGTGCAGACCGAGTAGACGATCGTGCCGCCCGCGCGCACGCGTTCCGCGGCCGCATGCAGGAGCTCGAGCTGCAGCTGCGGCAGGGGCTCCGCCCGCCAGCGGAGATCCGGCCTGCTCGCGAGCACCCCGAGCCCCGAGCAGGGGGCGTCCACGAGCGCGCGGTCGAACGCGCCGAGCCCCTCAGGAAGCTCGCGTCCGTCCGCGCGGACGACGCGCACGTTCCTCGCCCCCACCCGGCGGACCGCTTCCTCGAGCTCGCGTGCCCGCGCCTCGTTGACCTCGACCGCGACGACCTCGCCGCGCAGCATCGTCGCCTTCCCGCCGGGGGCGGCGCAGAGGTCGAGGATGCGCTCTCCGTCCCGGGCGGCGACGGCCAGCCCTGCGAGCTGCGACCCGCGGCTCTGCGGCCAGATCCGGCCGCCTGCGAAGGCCGCCTCGTCGATCCGGTCGACGTGCCAGGCGCCCGGGATCTCCGGGTCCGGTCGCCCTTCGATCCTGCCGCGGACGAGCCGGACGACGAGCTCGAGCGGCTCGTTCTGCGCCTGCATGAGCGCGACTGCGCCCTCCTCGCCGAGGTCTCGCCACCACACGTCCGCCACCCAGTCCGGGTACGAGTGCCTGAGCGCAGCGGCGTGCGGCGTCGACTCCGGGAGGCCTTCGAGCAGGGGGCGCAGCCCGTCGGCGAGCCTCCGCAGGACCGCGTTCGTGAAGGCGACGGCGCGCTCGAGCCCCGCGGAGCGGACGAGCTCCACCGACTCGTTCACGGCTGCGTAGCGGGGGACGCCCTCCGTGAACCCGAGCTGGTAGGCGCCGAGCCGGAGCGCCGCCCGAACGGGCGGGTCCAGCTTCTCGACCCGACGCCGGCCGAGCCTCGCTATCGCGTGGTCCAGGGTCCTCACTCGCTGCACCGCGCCGAAGGAGAGCCGCCGCGCGAGCGCACGGTCACGCTCGTCGAGGCCTGCCGCGGCGGAGCGGAGCGCCCGGTCGGCGAAGGCCCCTTCCTCGAACACGCGCAGGAGGACGTCGAACGCCGCGCGCCGCGCGGGACTCAGCGAAGCCCGCGCCGCCACGCGGCGTACTCCATGCGTCGCCCGCCGGCCGGCTGCACCTCGAGCGGCTCGAAGGCGCCGTCGTCTGCGACGCGCGCCTTCCAGACGGTGAGGTGCCGGCCCTCGAGCTCCGCCCGGGCGCCGATGTGCGGAGAGAGCGCCCGCACGACGTCGACGAGCTCCGCAGGCGGCCGGGAAAGGTCGAGCACGCGGTCGCGAGGGGTGATCTTGCCGGCGTACGTGACGCCCTCATCGGGCTGCGGTCGAAAGCCGGTCTCCCCGTCGAGCACCTCGTCGAGCAGGTCGACGGCGACCTCTGCGGCGCGGGCGTAGACCGCGCCCGCGTCGTCGTCCGGCGCGATCGCGAACGCGCGCTGTGCCGCGATCGGACCGGCGTCGAGCTCCTCGACCGTGCGATGGATCGTCACCCCGGTCTCCTCGTCTCCGGCCATGAGCGCGCGCTCCACGGGAGCCGCTCCCCGCCAACGCGGGAGCAGCGACGGGTGCACGTTCAGCCACAGCCGCTCCTCGAGGAGGCCCTCCGGGATCAGGAGCCCGTAGGCGACGACGACCGCCGTCGGAGCTCGCAGGTCTAGGCCCGGCGCCGGTCGATCCGGCTGCAGGACGGGTATGCCGAGCCGCTCCGCGACAGCCTTCGCCGGAGGGGCGGTCTGCTTGCGGCCTCGCCCGGCCGGCGCGTCGGGCCGGGTCAGCAGGGTCGTCACCTCCCGGCGCGAGGCCAGCCGCTCCAGCACGTCCGCGCCGAATGGCGCGGTGGCCGCGACGGCGACCGGCGTCAACGCGCGCCGAGGACCGGCTGCGGCCTGAGCCTGGCGAGCGCGTTGCGGCGCGACTCGTCGTCGGTGCGGTCGAGGATGAGAACGCCGTCCAGGTGGTCGAGCTCGTGCTGGACGACGCGGGCGGCCGGGAGCTCGAGCTCGAGTCGCTGCGGCTCGCCCGCCGCGTCCGCTCCCTCGACCGTGATCGCGGCGGCGCGTTCCACGGGGACGAGGACGCCCTGGAGCGAGAGGCAACCCTCTTCCTCCGTCTCGGTCTCCTGCGAGCGCTTCGTGATCACCGGGTTCACGAGAACCCGGTCCCGGCCGTCCTCGACGAAGACGAAGACCCTGCGCAGCACTCCGACCTGCGTGGCGGCGAGCCCGACTCCCTGCGCCTCGTGCATGAGCGCGGTCATGCGCTCGACGAGGCGCCCGAGCTCCTCGTCGAACCGCTCGACCTCGCGCGCTTTCATCCGCAGGACCGGATCGCCGTACTGCCGGATGCGCGAGAGCGCGACGAGACGGCGGGCGGCTCGCTCGAGCTCCTCCTCGTCCGCCGCCTCCGTCTCGTCGTGCTCGTGCTCGTTTTCGTGCTCGTGCTCGGCCATCGCGCGGCGAGTCTAGCCCGCTGGCCGGGGATCAGAAGCGTCGGCTACTGCCCTGCCGGGAACTGCACGGACTGCACAAGCTTTCCGCTCGCGCCGTACAGCCTGAAGCCGGAAGGGAAGACGCCTCGCGCGAGTTCCGAGCTCGGACTCTCGTACACGAACGCACCGGTCTCCCTCAGCAGAAGCTGGCTACTGCTTCCATCGCTCTTCAGGAGCTCGGCCGAGCGAATCTCCGGAGCGACGACCCCGGCTACATGAAGCTCGCTCACAGCGTCCGGGCCTCTTCCCTGCGACTCGATTGCGAACGCGACCTTCCGTCGGACGAACAGTCCTCCATCGCTGCAGACGCTGCCGTCTGCGTCGACCTCACTCGATTCCAGCAGGCACGACTTGCCGTCAGTCGTGCTCGCCGTGGCTAGGTCGAGTGATCTCCCCCGGCTGAGCCGGAAGGCTCCGAGCGATCTCTGGCTGCCAGCCTGCAGGTCGAGCTCGTTCGCAGACTCGCTCACGTCGGAGATTGGGATGGGAGTGCCGCCAGACAGTGCTCGGTGCTCGTGACCGCGCACTGCAACGGCGGTCGCGACGGCGACTGCGGCAATCATCAGCGCCGCGACTGGCAGGAGTCTCATGGCCATCACCTCACGCACACGTGGCCGAAGTGCGGTAGCCGTAACAGCCACCCTGGTAGGTCCCACCCGAGTTGTTCTTGCAGTGGAGCTTTTTCGTCCAGTCGAGCCTCGAGGGCGCGCGGTGGATCCAGCCGTAGCCCTGCATCGTGTCGTGCCAGCCACCGCCGGAGTCGATGAAGGTGATCAAGCCCCACGCGTTCCAGCCCTTGGAGAAGTTGTTCTCCTTCCAACGGCTGCACCCGTTGTCGTAGACGGAGCCGTATCCGGCGCCCGGCGTGAACCATGTTCCCGGCGCGGTGTAGCCGTAGAACGTGTCCGCGGCCGCCCGCGTGGCGCCATAGCCAGCGGCAACTGCGAGGGTGCACAGCACAACCAAGAGGAGTCGCTTCATCGGCTGTCTCTCCTTCCGCGGGCGGGTCGGAGTCAGTACCGCGCTGTCTAGTCGCGCACCGTGGGCGCGTCAATTGTCCGAAAGAGACAGTGCCGCCCGGCGGAGCCGTGCCTAGAGCGACTGCGGGTCGACGTCGACGACGACGCTGAGCCCGTCCTTTCGCATCCTCGGCGAAGCCTCGCCGAGGAGGGCGGCGGCGCGCGAGGCGAACGCCCGCGGCGACGGCGTCTTCGCGACCAGCTGAGCGCGGAAGCGGCCCCGCAGGCGGAGGAGCGGAGCAGGCCCGAGGAGCTGCGCGTCCGCCGAGCGCAGCGCAGCGCGCAGCTCCGTGAGCGCGCGCATCGGCGCCGCAGCTTCGGGGCCGGAGACCAGGATCGCGACGAGATGGCGGAACGGCGGGTAGCCGAGCTCCTCCCGGCGCGCGAGCTCGTACGCGAGGAAGCCCGCCACGTCGTGCCGCGCGGCGTACGCGAGCGGCGTCGCGTCCGGCTGGAACGTCTGGACGAGCACGACGCCGGGCGCGTCGCGGCCGCTGCGACCCGCGAGCTGGGTGACGAGCTGGAACGTCCGCTCCTCGGCCCGGAAGTCCGGAAACGCCAGGCCGGTGTCGGCGTCGACGACTGCGGCCACGGCTACGCCGGGAAAGTGGTGGCCTTTTGCCACCATCTGCGTCCCGATCAGGACGGCGGCGCGGCCCCTCGCGAAGCGCTCGAGCGCTTCCGCGAGCGCATTCGGCCGCGCGGTGGAGTCGGCATCGAGGCGGATGCGCTCGAGACCGGGCACGCGCCGCGCGAGCTCGGCCTCGAGGCGTTGCGTGCCCGCGCCGATGCGCACGAGCTCCACGGAGCCGCACTCGGGGCAGCGCTCCGGAAGCTTCTGCGCGAAGCCGCAGTGGTGGCAGTGGAGCAGCCCGTCGGAGTGCAGCGTGAGGGCCACGTCGCAGCTCGGGCAGCGGCGCGAGCGCCCGCACGCGCGGCAGTGGATCGCGCCCGTGACGCCGCGCCGGTTGAGCAGCAGGATCCCTCTTCCGCCCTTCTCCTCGAGCGCGGCGAGCTCGGCGAGGAGCGGCGCGGACAGCGGATAGCCGGCCTCCCGCCGGAGGTCGACGAGCCGCACGGTGGGCAGCGGCGCGCCGATGCGCGAGGGCAGGGCCAGCCGCTCGAGCCGGGCCCAGCTCTCGGGCCTGGGAGTGGCGCTCCCGTAGACGACCACGGCGCGCTCGAGCGTGGCCCGCTTGGCGGCCACCGTCCGGGCGTCGTACCGTGGGTCCGACTCCTGCTTGTACGAGGAGTCGTGCTCCTCGTCGACGACGACGAGCCCGAGGTCTCGAACGGGCGCGAAGACCGCAGAGCGCGCGCCGACGACGACCGAGGCCTCGCCGCTCGCGATCCGCTCTCGCTCGTCGCGGCGCTCCGCGTCGGTCAGCGCGGAGTGCAACACGGCCACTCTCTCGCCGAACCGGGCCGTGAAGCGGGCGAGCGTCTGCGGCGTCAGCGCGATCTCGGGCACGAGCACGATCGCGCCTCGCGACCGCGCGAGCGCCGCCGAGCACGCCTGCAGATAGACCTCGGTCTTCCCGCTCCCCGTCGGCCCGTGCAGGAGGACGTGCCCGCCGCCGGCGTCGAGAGCCGACACGACGCGCTCGACGGCCGCAGCCTGCGCGCTCGTCAGCGCGGCCGGCTCGGGCTCCCCGGTAAGGGTGCCCGCGAGCGCCGGCGTACGGCGCTCGCCTCGCCGCCGGCGTGTCCGCGGTGCGACGAGGGCGAGCGTGCGCGCCGGCGTCGACCCGTAGTACTCCGCGAGCCAGAGCGCGAGCTCGACGAGCTCGGGCGACGTGCGCTCGACGACCGGCCCTGCGGGCGCGATCTCCACCCCGTTCGGGTGCTCCACCTCGAGCTCGACCACGACGCCGCGAACGACGCGCCCGCGGAGCGGGACCGTCACGACGTCTCCGGGGCTCACGTCGTCCTCCACCTCGTACGTGAACGCGCGGGCGAGCGCACGGCTCGAGACGAGCGGGTAGACGGCGGCGAGAGGCACCGGGGCGAGCCTAGACGGCTCGCCGGGGGAAACGCCCTCAGGCGCCGGCGGCGATCAGCACGAAATCGGTGCCGAAACCGAGCAGGAGGCCGAGGAAGATGCCGGCGAGCATCACTTCCTTCCTCGCGAACCGGCCGCAGATCCCGATCAGCTCGTTGACCACGTACAGGATCGAGCCCGCGGCCAGCGCCAGGAAGAGCACGGAGACGGCGGTGCTCACCCACGCCTGCCCGACAAGGGTCCCGACGAACGTCGGCCCGCCGCCGATGAGCCCGAGGGTCAGGAGGAAGCCCCAGCTCGGGACCTCGCGGTCGCCGGTGAGCGGGGCGACGATCCCGAACCCCTCCGTCGCGTTGTGCAGGCCGAAGCCGATGATCAGCGCCAGCGCGAGGCTGAGCTCGCCGCCCGCGGCCGACTGCCCGATCGCGAGGCCCTCCGAGAAGTTGTGCAGGCCGATCCCGGTGGCGATGAAGAGCGCGAGCCAGCGCGAGGGCGACATCGTCACGACATGCCGCTCGACCTGGTACTCGGCCATCGACGCGGCGCCGGGCCCGAGCAGCGCCCGGTGGCGGCGGCGGCGCAGCCATGCGTCGTAGAACGCGAGCGAGAGCAGCCCCGTGGCGAAGCCGATGGTGAGAAGCGACGCGAGCCAGGCGAAGCGCCCGTCCTGGCCCGCGGTCAGAGCCTGCTCAAGCGGCTCGACGGCGGCGGTGCCGACGTCCCAGAGCAGGAAGAGCAGGATGCCCGTGGCCGTCGCGCTCAGGAAGGACTTGATCCGCGGGTCGAGCGACTGCATGCGGCCGACGGGCAGGCCGATGAAGATGGTCGCTCCCGCGATCGCGCCGAGGAAG
>JBKPTS010000025.1:0-12971 GCA_046735575.1 Actinomycetota bacterium | reverse complement strand
CGAACGCCTCCTCGACCACCCGCACCTCGCAGAGCCCCGCCCCGCGCGCGGGCGCGCCCGCCGCGCCGGGCGTTGCGACCTGCGAGAGATCGCGGATCAGGAGCCGCGTCGGCTCGGAAGTCGCCGACGTCACTCGGGCTCGGGCGAGAGCGACGGGAGGTCGAGCCCGCCCGCGCGTGCGGCCGCGACCGCGTCCTCGTAGCCGGCGTCGGCGTGCCGCATCACGCCCGTCCCCGAATCGGTCGTGAGCACCCGCTCGAGCTTCTCCGCCGCCGCGTCCGTCCCGTCGGCGACGACGACCATCCCCGCGTGGATCGAGTTGCCGATGCCGACGCCGCCGCCGTGGTGGACGCTGACCCAGGTCGCACCCGCAGCGACGTTGAGCAGCGCGTTCAGGATCGGCCAGTCGGCGATCGCGTCGGAGCCGTCGCGCATCGCCTCCGTCTCGCGGTACGGGGACGCCACCGAGCCGGAGTCGAGGTGATCCCGGCCGATGACGACCGGTGCGGTCACCCTGCCCGCGCGGACGAGCTCGTTGATCGCGAGCCCAGCCCGGGCGCGGTCGCCGTAGCCGAGCCAGCAGATCCGCGACGGGAGACCCTGGAAGGCCACGCGGCCAGGCGCGAGCTCGAGCCAGCGTCGGAGCAGGACGTCGTCCGGAAAGAGCCGCTGCAGCTCGGCGTCGATCTCGGCGATGTCCGCCGGCTCGCCCGAGAGCGCCGCCCACCGGAACGGCCCGACCCCGCGGCAGAAGAGCGGCCGGATATAGGCCGGGACGAAGCCCGGGTATGTGAAGGCATCGTCTACGCCTGCGTCATAGGCCTCCCCCCTGAGGTTGTTGCCATAATCGAAAACATAGCACCCCGCCCGGACGAGGTCGAGGAGACCGCGGACGTGAGTCGCGATCGATTCCCGCGCTCTGCGCAGGTACTCGTCCCGGTCCTGCTCTCGTAACGTCGCCGCCTCTTCCACGGCGAGCCCCTGCGGCACGTAGCCGTTCAGAGGATCGTGAGCAGCTGTCTGATCGGTGACGAGGTCGAAGCGCTCGCCCCGCCGAGCAAGCTCCGGCACGACGTCGGCCGCGTTGCCGAGCAGGCCGACCGAGAGCGGACGTCCCTCGGCCGCCGCGGCCCGCACGCGCTCGAGCGCGTCGTCGAGCGAGCCCGCCACCTCGTCCAGGTACCGCGTCTCCAGCCGCCGCTCGATGCGAGTGGGATCGACTTCGACGCAGAGGATCGCCGCGCCCGCCATCGTCGCGGCGAGCGGCTGCGCCCCGCCCATCCCTCCGAGGCCCGCCGTCAGGATCGTCCTGCCCTTCAGGTCGGGCGAGCCGAAATGCTCCTCGCCCGCCGCGGCGAACGTCTGGTACGTGCCCTGCAGGATCCCCTGCGTCCCGATGTAGATCCAGCTTCCGGCGGTCATCTGGCCGAACATCGTCAGGCCCGCCGCCTCCAGCCGCCGGAACTCGTCCCAGGTCGCCCACTTCGGGACGAGCAGCGCGTTCGCGATCAGCACGCGCGGGGCGGCCTCGCTCGTGCGGAAGACGCCGACCGGCTTCCCGCTCTGCACGAGCAGCGTCTCGTCCTCGCGCAGGCGCAGGAGCGTGCGCACGATCGCCTTGAGCGCCGCGTGGCTCCTCGCCGCCTTCCCGGTCCCGCCGTACACGACGAGCCGCTCCGGGTGCTCCCCGACCTCCGGATCCAGGTTGTTCAGGAGCATGCGCAGCGGCGCCTCGGTCTGCCACGAGCGTGCGTTCAGGCTCGTCCCGCGGGGCGCGCGGATGCGCGAGAGGTCGCCGCAGAGCGCCTCGACCGTCGCGTCCGGAGCGGCGACGTCCGTCATGTTTCCCGCTCCCGGCGCCGGCAAGGCCGGCACCTCCGCTCTCTTCCTGCTCCGGCGGGGGCGGAGCCGACGCTCATACGACCGCACCCACCTCTGCCTCGACCGCCTCGAGAACCGCGCCGGCGCGAATCGCCTCCGCCACCCGCTCGATGTCCTCGCTGAGAGAGCGGTCCTCGACGAGGCGCGACGACAGCGCTCGGATGGCGTCGTGCGTCGCCTGCACGCCGCGGCCCGGTGCGAGGGGCGCGAGGAACTCCACCGCCTGGGTGCCGGCGAGGAGCTCGATCGCGAGCGCGCGCTCGGCGTTGTCGAGCACGCGCAGCGCCTTCAGCCCGGAGGCGTTCCCCATCGACACATGATCCTCCTGACCGGCGCTCGTCGGGATCGAGTCCACGCTCGCGGGGTGCGCGAGGACCTTGTTCTCGGACACGAGGGAGGCGGCCACGTACTGGGGGATCATGAACCCCGAGTTCAGCCCGCCCTCCTCGACGAGGAAGGGAGGGAGCCCGTCGGAGAGGCTCGGGTTGACGAGACGCTCGGTGCGCCGCTCCGAGATGCTCGCGAGCTCGGCGACAGCCATCGCGAGGGCGTCGAGGGCGAACGCCAGCGGCTGGCCGTGGAAGTTCCCGTTGGAGACGATCTGGCCTTCCTCGAGCAACACGAGCGGGTTGTCGGTCGCGGCGTTGAGCTCGACCGTCACCGTGACCTCGACGTAGGCCAGCAGATCGCGGCAGGCGCCGTGTACCTGGGGGGCGCAGCGCAGCGAGTACGCGTCCTGGACCTTGTCGCACCAGCGGTGCGACTCGATGATCGCCGACCCGTCGAGCAGGCGCCAGACGTTCGCCGCCGAGTCCCGCTGCCCCTCGAGCGGTCGCGTCCGGTGCACCGCGGCCTGGAAGCTCGTGCGCGAGCCCTGCAGCGCCTCCAGCGAGAGGGCGCAGGCAAGATCGGCCGTCCTCGCGAGCCGCTGCGCGCGCACGAGGCCGAGCGCCGCCATCGCGCTCATGAACTGCGTGCCGTTGACGAGGGAGAGCCCCTCCTTGCTCGCGAGCCGGATGGGCTCGAGCCCCGCTCCGCGGAGGGCCGCGGCCCCGTCGAGACGCTTGCCGTCGACCCAGGCCTCCCCCTCACCCACGAGCGGGAGGGCGAGGTGCGCGAGCGGGGCGAGGTCGCCGCTGGCCCCGACCGACCCCCGTGAGGGCACCACCGGCAGGACGCCTCCGTTGAGGCACGCGAGCGCGAGTTCGACCGTCTCGACGCGCGCCCCCGAGTAGCCCTTCGCGAGCGTGTTCGCGCGCAGGAGCAGGGCAGCGCGAACGACGTCGTCGGGGTACGGCTCGCCGACGCCGCAGGCGTGGCTGCGCAGGAGGCGGAGCTGGAGCTCCTCGGCCAGCTCGTCCGGGATGCGCGTGGACACGAAGCGCCCGAAGCCGGTATTCACGCCGTAGGTGTGCTCGCCCTGGATCGACTCGAGCAGCTCGCGCGCCTGCCGCATGCGCTCGTGCGCGCCGGGAGCGAGAACGGCCGGAGCACCGTGCACGGCGACGTCCCACACGTCCGCCACCGTGAGGTCTTCCCCGGTCAGCGCGATCTCGCGGGGCACGGCGCGAGTCTAGAGCGGGAGCGCGTTCTCGAGGACGCGGCCCTCGTCGATCCCGGGGACGCGGACACCGGCGGCCGCGGACGCGGCGACAGCGCTCGCCGGGACGAGGCCGACGAGCTCGCCGTCCGCGATCTCCACCCCCCGGCGCGCCGCCTCGGCGCGCACGAACTGCACCACCTCGTGCACCTGCGTGCGGTCGAGATCGACGAGGTTCATGCTCACCTGCACGCGGCCGGAACGCGGCAGGAAGAGCGCGATGGCCTGGACGCCCGGAAGGCCGCCGCCCGACTCGCGAACGGCGGCGGCGAGCTCGCGCGCGGCGCCCACGTCGTCCGTGGCGAGGACGAGGTTGTAGGCGACGAGCGGCTTGCGCGCGCCGACGAGCGCCGCGCCGGAGCGGAGGTCGAGCTTCGGGGGGCCGAAGTCGGGCGCGAGCTCGCCGCTCGAGACGCGGCGCTCGAGCTCCGCCAGACCACCGCGCCGAAAGAAGACCGGCCTCCTCCCCTGGCCGACCTCGCCGTAGAGGAACACCGTGAGCCCGAGCTCTTCGCCGAGCCGCCGGGCGACGACGAGCGCGAGCTCCTTCGCCTCGGGCATGTCGTCCCCCGCGAGAGGGACGAGCGGGACGACGTCGACCGCGCCGACCCTGGGATGGACGCCCTCGTGCACTCGCAGGTCGATCAGCTCGAGCGCCCGGGCCGCCCCCGCGACGAGCGAGTCGGCGAGCTCCTCGGGCTCGCCCACGATGGTGAAGACCGAGCGATGGTGGTCCTCGTCGGAGTGGACGTCCAGCACGTGGGCGGCGGAGGCGAAGGCGTTCTCGATCTCGGCGACGACGGACGGATCGCGGCCCTCGGAGACGTTCGGCACCGCTTCGAGCACGGTCCCTACCCTACGAGGGCGTGAGCGCGAAGGAGGAGGGCAGGCCGAGGCGGCGCCAGTGGCGCACGTTCGTCCGGCTGCTCGCGTTCCTCAGGCCCTACCGGGCCTCCCTCGCCGTCTCGTCCGTGCTCGCGGTCGCCTCGCAGGCGGCCGTGATCGTCGTGCCGATCCTCACGGGCGCGATCATCAACGAGCTCGAGGGCGCGCAGGACCGGCGCACGCTCGCGCTCGAGATCGGCGCCATCGTCGTTCTCGGCGTCGTCCGCGCCGCCCTCATGGTCGGACGCCGACTCATCTCCGGCCGGCAGGCGCTCGGGGTCGAGTACGACCTCCGCGACGAGCTCTATGCGCACTTCCTGCGGCTCTCCTTCGGCTTCTACGACCGCAGCCAGACCGGACAGCTGATGTCGAGGGCGACGATCGACCTCCAGTCCGTCCGCTTCTTCCTCGGCTACGGGCTCATCTTCTTCGCCCAGCACGTCGTCACGATCGCCGTCGTCTCGATCGTCCTCTTCGTCTACAGCTGGAAGCTCGCGCTCGTCGCGCTCGCCATCACGCCCGTGCTCGTGCTGCTCGCATACCGCTACAGCCGCGTGTCCCACCCGGTGCTGCGGGACGTCCAGCAGAAACTCGCCGACGTCGCGACCGTCGCCGAGGAGAGCATCGTCGGCGTCCACGTCGTCAAGTCGTTCTCGCAGGAGGAGCAGCAGCGCCGCCGCTTCGTCGGCGCGGCCGACGCCGTCTTCCGGCAGACGCTCGGGGCGAACCGCCAGCAGGCGCTCTACGTTCCGCTCCTGACCTTCATGCCGCTCGTGGCCCAGGCCGCCGTGCTTCTCGTCGCGGGCCGGATGGTGGTCTCCGGCTCGATCTCCCTCGGCGCGTTCTTCACCTTCAACCTGCTGCTCGCGATGCTCGTGATGCCGCTGCGCATGCTCGGGATGTGGATCGGCCAGGCGCAGCGTGCGACGGCCGCCGGCGAGCGGATCTTCGAGATCCTCGACGAGCCGGAGGAGATCAAGGACCCGCCTGGGGCGCGCCCGCTGCCGCCGGGGCCGGGCGAGGTGCGCTTCGAGGGCGTGGACTTCGAGTACGAGCCCGGGCGGCCCATCCTGCAGGGCGTCGACCTCACCGTGCCGGCGGGACGGACGGTCGCACTCATCGGCCGCACGGGTTCGGGGAAGACGACGCTCGCCGCACTCGTTCCCCGCTTCTACGACGCGACCGCCGGGAGCGTCTCCGTCGACGGCGTCGACGTACGCGAGATCGAGCGGCGCTCGCTCCGGCGTGCGATCGGCGTCATCTCGCAGGACCCCTTCCTCTTCTCCGCCTCGATCAGGGACAACATCGCATTCGGGATGCCGGACGCGCCGCACGCTGCAGTCGAGGCGGCGGCCGCCGCGGCGCAGGCGCACGAGTTCGTGGCCGAGCTCCCGCAGGGGTACGAGACCGTCGTCGGCGAGCGGGGGATCACGCTCTCCGGCGGGCAGCGGCAGCGCATCGCGATCGCGCGTGCGCTCCTGATCGACCCTCGCATCCTCGTCCTCGACGACGCGACCGCCTCCGTAGACGCGACGACGGAGGCGAAGATCCGCGCGGGGCTGCGTGAGGTCATGCGCGGACGGACGACGATCATCATCGCGCACCGCCTGTCGACGATCGCGCTCGCGGACGAGATCGTGGTGCTCGAGCACGGGCGGATCGCGGCGCGCGGCACGCAGACGGACCTCCTCGAGGAGAGCCCGCTCTTCCGGGAGATCCACGAGCACGGGCTCCTGCAGCAGGTGGTTGCGGGATGAATCTTCAGGCGGCACGCATTCGGAACCGACTCGTCTCCCACCGGTATGCAAATGCGAGTTACGGTGAAACCGGGTGGTGGGATGGGGTGCCCCAACGGAGGCCGAGGTTCGTATGAGGGTCTGGCAGGCAGGAACGCACCTCACCGAGCAGCGGGGAGCGCGAGTCGACGACTGGTCGTGGCGCCAGACGCGGCGACGGCTGAGGACGCTCGTCGGCCTCGCCCGTCCCTACCGGGCGCGGACGGCGCTCGCCGGGGTCACCCTCGTCGCCTACACGCTCGTCGCCCTCCTCCCGCCGTACCTCGCCAAGGTTGCGGTCGACCGCGGAATCGACCAGAAGGACCTGCACACGCTCACGCTCGTCGTCGTCGCCTTCCTCGCCGCGGGAGTCGCGGCCTTCGCTCTCTCGGCGGCGCAGACGTACGTCACCGGCTGGGTCGGCGAACGTGCGCTCGCCGATCTCCGGATCAAGCTCTTCGACCACCTGCAGCGACTCTCGCTCGGCTTCTACGAGCGGAACCGCACCGGCGCGATCGTCAGCCGGATCACGAACGACGTGGAGGCACTCGACCAACTCGTCACGGACGGGATCACCAGCCTCGTCCAGAACAGCCTGGTCCTCGTGGGGACAGCCGTCGTCCTGTTCCTGCTCGACTGGCGCCTCGCGCTCGCGACGCTCCTCGTCCTGCCCCTGATGGCGGGGGTCACGGCGTGGTTCCGCTCGCGCTCCAACCGCGCGTACCGGCGCGTGCGCGAGCGACTCGGCCTCGTCACGGCCACGCTTGCCGAGGACATCTCCGGGATGCGCGTCGTCCAGTCGTTCACCCGCGAGCCGACGAGCCACGCCTCGTTTCGCGGAGTCAACGAGCGCTACCGGGAGGCGAACTACGAGACCGTCGTGCTGAACGGCCTCTACTTCCCGGCCGTGGACGTCCTCTCCTCGCTCGCGATAGCGATCGTGCTGGGCTTCGGCGGAGCGCTCGTCATCCGCGACAGCCTCACCGTCGGCACGCTCCTCGCCTTCTCGCTCTACCTCGCGAACTTCTTCGATCCCGTGCAGCAGCTCTCGCAGCTCTACAACACGTTCCTCTCGGCCACGGCCGCGCTCGACAGGATCATCGACGTCCTCGACGAGGAGCCGGACATCGTGGACGCGCGGGACGCGATGCCCCTGCCGAAGATCACCGGACACGTCCGGTTCGAGCAAGTCCGCTTCGGCTACGGCGAGCTTCCGGACGTGCTGCCCGGCCTCGATCTCGACGTCCCGCCAGGCACGACCGTCGCGCTCGTCGGCCATACGGGCGCGGGCAAGTCGACGATCGCGAAGCTGCTCGCGCGCTTCTACGACCCGCGCTCCGGGCGGATCACGATCGACGGGCACGACCTGCGCGATGTGACGCAGGAGTCGCTCCGCCGCCAGCTCGGGATCGTGCCGCAGGAGGGATTCCTCTTCGCGGGCTCGGTCGCAGACAACGTCGCCTTCGGCCGGCCGGATGCGACGCGCGCCGAGGTCGAGCGCGCGGCGGCGTCGGTCGGCGCGGACGCGTTCGTGGCCGAGCTCGCGAACGGGTACGACACGGAGCTCGGCGAGCGCGGGTTCCGGCTCTCCCTCGGGCAGCGCCAGCTCCTCGCCTTCGCCCGCGCCATCCTCGCCGACCCCAGGATCCTGATCCTCGACGAGGCGACGTCCTCGGTCGACATCGGGACGGAGCGGCGGATCGAGCTCGGGCTGCGCCGACTGCTCGCCGGCCGGACCGCGTTCGTGATAGCCCACCGCCTCTCCACCATCCGCCGGGCCGACCGGATCGTCGTCCTCGACCACGGGCGAATCGTCGAGCAGGGCACGCACGACGAGCTCATCGAGGCGGGAGGCCTGTACACGGAGCTGTACGGCGACTGGGCAGCCGAGGTCGCGTAGGCTCGAACGGAGTGAACGAAGACCCGCCCACGACGACGGAGGGAGAGATCGAGGAGGCGATCCCCGAGCCGTCCAGCGAGGGCGTCTTCCAGACCCGCCTCGTGCCGGCGGAGGCGGTGGCCGCGATGCACATCCGCGCGCCCGCGAGGGGGAACCGCAAGCTGCGGCGCCTGCTCGAGAAGGTCGACGCGGACACTCAGCTGAAGGCGTGGTGGCACGTGGCGAACGTGAACGCGACCGTCCGCCTGGAGATCAACGACCACTCGTGGGTCCACATCCAGATCATCACGAACATCGCGCTCAAGCTCCTGCGCCAGCTGACGAAGCACGGAGTGACTCCGTCGGTCGTGGCGGATTACGGGCTCACCAACGACGACGCCGAGACCGTCGTCGTGCTGTCGGGGCTCCTGCACGACATCGGGATGTCGGTGCACCGCCGCCAGCACGAGGACTTCAGCCTCTTCCTCGCCGAGCCCAAGCTGCGCGAGCTGCTCGTGGATCTCTACGACGAGCCCGAGCGTACCGTGATCGTGTCCGAGGTCCTGCAGGCGATCATCAGCCACCGCGCCGACGGGGAGCCGCTCTCGGTCGAGGCGGGTGTCCTGCGCGTCGCTGACGCGCTCGACATGGCCAAGGGACGCTCCCGGATCCCGTTCGAGCGGGGGTCGGTGTCCATCCACGCCCTCTCCGCGGCCGCGATCGACGAGGTGCGCATCGGCGACGGGCAGGCGCGCCCGGTCATGGTCGAGATCCTCATGAACAACTCGTCCGGGATCTACCAGGTCGACGGCCTGCTCAGACCGAAGCTCCGGGGATCGGGGCTCGAGCCCTACGTGGAGGTGATCGCGCGCATCGACACGGAAGCCGAGAAGCGCCTCATCCCCGTGTATCGGCTGGAGATCCCGGGCGAGGGCAGCCGATAGACTGAGGCGGCCCGTTGCGGGGTCGTCTAACGGCAGGACGCCTGGCTCTGGACCAGGAAGTTGGGGTTCGAATCCCTGCCCCGCAGCCTCAAGAAAACCCCGCTCAGGCGGGGTTTTGTGTTTCCAAAACTGAGGACAGGATTTGGGCGAAAACGGAACTAGTGCCCATTTGTGCCTAAACTCGCGCCTCGACGGGTACACCCTCGGGCGTTTTCTCCGGTCGTGACGTCTCGCCCGGCGCCGGCTCCTTCTCTGGCTGCCGGATCGGCTCGACCAGTGGCTCGATCGGTTCGACGACGACGGTCTCGTCTTCCTCCTTGCCGATTTCCATCTCTACATCCTCCTTCCCGAGAAACGGTCGATGACGCCGATCGCGCATCCGTAGCGGTCCTTGATCCCCTTCCCGAGGACGAGCCGCGTCGCAGGTACGTAGACCTTCTTTGGATAGGCGAGTTGCGCTCGATAGCCGATCTGACCGCGGCGAACTCGACCCGCCAGCTTCACCTCGGCTACCACCATGACGTGTTCGCGGAGTCGTGCGGCAATTGGACACTCTTGCGCGAGAGCTCTAACTGCCTACGCTGGGATCGAGGCCGGGACGCGTACCCGTCGGTTCAAATGGGGAGGACTTGGCGGTCATTCTCCTGCGCGTCTCGGCCTCGCCGAGAAGGGCAAGGAGTTTCTCCGAGAAGCACTCGACGAGAAGGCGAATGCCACGACCGCGTCCTGAGCGACCATCACAGGCGTAGCCGTTGCGGCGGTTCGTGTCTTTGAGTTCACCGCGACGATTCGCTGCCCCGGCTGCGGCTGCCTACGCGATCTCAGCCCGCGCCAGGCGCGACGCGTCGAATCGGGTGAATGCACGCGTGCCGGCGGGAATCCGACTTATCTCTAGCTCCTGCTGAGGTTTTGGCGGCTTAGGCGTCGAGATCGCCAGCGAACTCCGCGACCTGCGGCCTACTCGCGTGCCCGGCTTCTTGAAGCATCGCCGGGACGTCGGGGTCGGAGAGGTAGTTTTGCCAGCCCTCTGTATCCCAGTCGAAGAGCACCCAGACCCGACCCTCCTCGTTTGGATCGCGAAAGGCGTGCGCTCCCTTGGACCCGTGCTGCTTTCGCTTCTCCCGGGTCGTCGTCGTGAAGACACCCCACCAGCGGTCGAAATCCTCAACCTTCGATGTCGCCAGAAACATCTCTCTCCTCCTTCAGGGGAAAGGTCGTCGTGTCGCCGCGACACAGCGCGCGGAGTATCTCGCAGCTCGTCTCCTAGTGCCGATCGACTCGACAGAGGAGCGCAGTGGGCACGGGTTGCCGGACGTGCTCACTACCCGTCGTCGACGACTCGCTCTCGCGCCACCTCTGGGCGACTCCGTTGACGTGTTCATGCGCCGCGCGGACGCCCGACTTCATCGAGGCGATCCGGCGAGAACCCAGGAATCGAGCAGCGGCCCGTGCGTCGCCGTGCGGCCGAACCTGTAGAAGAGGAACTGGGGCGACGTTTCGAGACGGCCGCCCCAGCACCGTCGGCTGTTTACGGGCAGGGCCCCTTCTCTACGATCACCGGCTCAGACACCATCAACGTCTCTTGCCGGTCAAACGCGGCCGGCTCGACCGTCGAGGACTGGAACCTGGACGCGCTCCAAGTCAGCAACGTCCACTGACACCGGGGCACGCTCCTGCATGCGACTGGCCGCCGCCGTGGCTTCGGCTACGGCGCGCCGCCACGCTTGGCCGACTCCTAGATACTCCTTTTCGCGGGGCCTGGCGCGCCCGAGCCTTTCAGTGCCGCACAGCCAGGATGCGCTCGGCGATCGACTCGTTCACCGAGGGTAGAAACCCTCGAACGAGGCACAGGAAGCGCTGCCTCAACGGGTAATCACGATGCCGGGGGGCGGCGGTGCACAACCGCTGGCGGCGGACCACCGCCGCTCCTCGGCCTTTCCACGTTCCAGCAGCGCCTGCCCTGTCCTCTTCGGAGTTCGACTCCAAACGCAAAGAGAGCGACCGTTGAGCTCGGTCGCTCTCTTCAAGGGATGGGACTCCCTCCTTGATACGCGAGGGGGGAGGCATTGGGGTATTCGCATCATCGCGCTCGTCCGAATCGGGCGCATCCCGCGAGAGGGGGTCGAGTCAGCGTTCAGCATGGCCTCACCACACCCTGGACATCTTCACCCGGTTCGGCGCAGCCCGATTGCAGGAGCGATGCTCGGGTAGTTCGGGCAGCGAGGGGTCGCGGAGTCGTGGCCGAGCTCATCGGGTAGGCACGCACCCGTGCAGCGCTCGTGGCGCGGTGGTACCGGTGGTGACACCGCCGCTAGAAAGATGCCGATTTGCAGGGGTGTTCGAACCGCGTATAGGCCTTAGAGCGGTACAAGCTGGCAAAGGCGCAACGCCGCTGTAGCTCTCGGAGAAGCGCGTGGTAGAGCCAGAAACGGCGACTTCTGGCGTGCGCTCGGCGTTGTCCGGAGCGACCCCGAATGAGCAGGGCGTGCGGGTACCTTTGGCTTCAATCGCGACACCGGCGGCGGGGTTGGGTTCGCGTTCCGCACGGACACAGAAGCAGTGATCAGCTGGATCCTCGACATTGCCGACAGGGATGGCGAAGCCAGAGATCCAGTTCGCAAGCTAGGGGCTACGGGCAAGAGCGCAAAGAAGGGCCGCCGTATGCGGCCCTTCTTTGCGCTGCATCGCTTCGATTCGGACCTTCCTAATCCTTAGAGGTATCCGACGAGCGCGAGCACGACCGGGAGCTTCTACTACCTCGACACCCGCGCCGGGAACCCGGTGCTGATCGCGTCCGCCGCCGCGACGACGAGCGGGACGCAGACCGAGACCGTGACTCCCGGCCCTGCGCTGTCGCTCGCGGTCGCGCCCGCATCCGCCTCCGTGCCGGCGCGGGGAAGCAAGCAGTTCTCCGCGTTCGGCCGGGACTCCTTCGGGAACCTCTTCCCGGTCGCCGCCGCCTGGACTCTGAGCCCGCCCAACATCGGCTCGCTCTCCCCGGTCTCGGGCAACACGACGAGCTTCGTCGCCTCGCGCTGCGTCGGACAGGGGACGATCACCGCCACGCTGGTGACGCCGACCGGCACGCTCACGAGCGGCGCGAGCCTAACCGTGGTGCCTGCCCGGCTCCGGATCGCGGTCCTGCACTTCCAGAAGCTCGGCCAGCGTGTCTTCGTCAGCCTGCTGGCCGTCGACCCGGCCGGGAAGTCGGTGGCGCAGGCGCACGTCTCGGTGCTCGTGCGTCGTAACGGCCGGCCGTACTACTCGAGGCGTGTCACGACCGGAGCGGCGGGTCGAGTGTCCTTCCGTCTTCGCACCCGGCGCGGCGGCTGCTTCACGAGCACCGTTACCCGCGTCTCGGCGCTCGGCTTCACCTGGGACGGCCACAGCCCACGCAACCGTCTCTGCGTCGCGCCCCCGCGGCGGCATTGAGCTCGGCTCCTACGGGACGTCGACGCGCTCGCCCCGGAAGGCCAGCCACCGGAGCGCGAGACCCCCGACGAGCGGCTCGGCGCTCAGCCGCCCTTCGGACGCGTCCAGGCCCATGAGCGCGCGGAGGCAGAGGAGCGGCGCCGCGGCGGCCCAAGCCTGCGGAACGAGCGCCGCCGGATAGCGGACGGGAACGTTCGTGGCGTCCCGGGCGAAGCCGGAGAACACCTCCGGCAGGCGGTACTCGAACGCCACGGCGGCCTCGAGCAGCGCCCCGATGACCGTGCGTGCCTCGTCGGCGAACCCGTGGCGTGCCATCCCGGCGGCGACGAGGGCCGTGTCGTGTGGCCAGACGGTGCCGTTGTGGTACTGCAGCGGGTTGAAGGCGAGGTCCTCGCTCGACATCGTGCGCATCCCCCAGCCCGTGAAGAGGTCGGGCCGGAGTAGGCGCTCGACGACCGAGGGCGCGAGCTCGTCGTCGACGATCCCGCTCCAGAGGAGCTGCCCTGGGTTCGACGTCACCGAGTCGACTCGGTCGCTCCCTCCCTCGCCTGCGAGGGCGAGCAGGAACGTCCCGC
>JBKPTS010000024.1:0-7888 GCA_046735575.1 Actinomycetota bacterium | reverse complement strand
GTCGTGACGATCGATCCGCACGGCTGCATCGAGATCCAGGACCGCGCGAAGGACCTCGTGAAGTCGGGCGGCGAGTGGATCTCCAGCGTCGCGCTCGAGAACGCGCTCATGGGCCATCCCGCGGTCGCCGAGGCAGCCGTCATCGCCGTCCCGGACGCGAAGTGGCAGGAGCGCCCGCTCGCGGTGGTCGTGCTCGAGCCCGGCGCGAGCGCGACCCCCGACGAGCTCCGCGAGCACCTCGCCCCGAGCTTCGCGAAGTGGTGGCTTCCGGACCGCTTCGAGTTCGTGGACGAGATCCCGAAGACCGCGGTCGGGAAGTTCAAGAAGACGGCGCTGCGCGAGCAGTTCGCCGCACAGCCGGTGGAAGCGATTCGAGGAGCGTGATATGAGGTCGATGCGACAAGGGAGCGAAGCGACCGTCTTCAGGGGTCTTCGCGCGACCGGAATCCGCGAGTCGGCGGATTCCGGTCTGGCGCAATGACACGGCTCGTCTCCACGACGCAGGACGCGGCCGTCGCCGTCGTCACGATCGACCACCCGCCCGTGAACGCGCTCTCCACGGCGCTGCTCGAGGAGCTCGAGACGGAACTCGCCCGCCTCGACGAGGACGGGAGCGTCCGCGCGATCGTGCTCCGCGGAGGCGGCGAGAAGGCCTTCGTCGCGGGCGCCGACATCTCCGAGTTCCCGGCGCTGCGGAAGTCCGCGGGCCAGGAGGGAGGCTCCGCCCGCGGGATCCAGCGGCTCGGAGCGCACATGGACGCCGCGGACACGCCGTTCGTCGCGGCGATCCAGGGCTTCTGCCTCGGCGGAGGGCTCGAGCTCGCGATGTGCTGCGACATCAGGGTCGCGGCCGAGGACGCGAGGCTCGGCCAGCCCGAGATCAAGCTCGGGCTCATCCCCGGCGGCGGCGGCACGCAGCGCCTGCCCCGGCTCGTCGGGCTCGGGCGCGCCATGCTGCTCAACCTGACCGGCGACTTCGTCGACGGGCGCACCGCCTACGAGTGGGGCCTCGTCGAGCGCGTCGTCCCTCGCGAAGCGCTGCTCGAGTCCGCGCTCGAGATCGCGCACGCCATCGCCGAGCGCTCCCCGCACTCGGTCGCGGTGCTGCGCGAGCTCGCTCGCACCTGCCGCGATCTCCCGCTCGAGGAGGGCCTCAGGCGGGAGGCGGAGGGCTTCCGCCGCTGCCTCGCGAGCGAGGACGGCCTCGAGGGAGTGACCGCGTTCCTCGAGAAGCGCGAGCCGCGCTTCACGGGGAGGTAAGCGTGCTCGATCCCGAGGCCGCGACTCGTCCGGCTCCCGCGCACGCGCCTCCGCCCGGCGCCTTCGCGTCGGGCGAGGCCTCGTCGCACGCGCTGCAGATCCTCACCACCGAGCACTGGAGCCTGCTCACCTCGCGCAGCCTCGGGTACACGGAGGCGATGGCCCGCGGCACCCTCTTCATCTCGGCCCTCGCGGGGGCCGTCGTCGCGCTCGCCCTCGTCTCGCAGGCGGCGAGCTTCGACGACGGCTTCGTCGCATTCGCCCTCGTCCTGCTTCCGGTCGTCTACTTCCTCGGCGTCGTCACCGTCGCGCGCATCGCACAGATCAACGGGGAGGACGCGAGGTGGGTGCAGGGGCTCAACCGCCTGCGCCACGCGTACCTCGAGATCGCGCCGGAGCTCGAGCCCTACTTCGTCACGAGCCGCTACGACGACGCCGCCGGGGTCGTGTGGTCGACGGTCGCTCGAGCGGAGCTGCGAACCCCGGTGCAGCCGTTCATCGCCCTGCCCGGCCTCATCGCCGTCGTCGATTCCGTCGTCGCCGGCGCGACGGTGGGGATCGGGATGCTCGGCCTCGGCCTCGGCGACGGCGCCTCGCTCGCGATCGGCGCCGCGGCCTTCGTCGCCAGCCTCGCGGGCTTCCTCGCGTTCGCGATGCGCACCATCGCTTCCTACCGTCGCACTCTCGACGTGCGCTTCCCCACGCCGCCCGCGGACGTCTGACTCGACCTGCGCTCGGCGTCAGGCGCCCGCAGTACGCTCCCGCGCTGTGTCCACGGCGCTCGTCACCGGGTCCGCAGGAGGGATCGGAAGCGCGATCGTCGCGCGCTTGCGCGACGAGGGCTTCAACGTGCGCGAGCTCGACATCGTCGACGGCTTCGACGTCAGCGATCCCGCGTGCTGGGAGCACATCGGGTCGGTCGACCTCGCGTGCCTGAACGCAGGCGTCCTGACCGGCGAGAGCGTCGTCGCCGAGCTCACGGACGCGCAGTACCGGCGTGCGGTTGGGGTCAACGTGGACGGCGTCGTCTTCGGCGTCCGCCGGCTCGATCGCGTGATGCCGACCGGCGGCTGCATCGTGGTCACCGCGTCGCTCGCCGGGCTGACGGAGATCCCGGACGACCCCGTGTACGGGCTGACGAAGCACGCGGTCGTGGGTTTCGTCCGCTCCGTCGCCCCGCAGCTCGCGAGCCGCGGGATCCGGATCCAGGCCGTCTGCCCCGGTTGGGCGGACACGCCGCTGACGACGCCCGACTTCCGGCGCAGCCTCGAGGGGAACGGGCTGCGCCTCCTGCAGCCGCACCAGGTCGCCTCCGCCGAGTGGACGGCGTACGCGAGCGCGGGAACGGGCGAGGCGTGGGTCGTGCAGCCCGGCCGCGAGCCGCTCCTCTACGAGTTCCGCGGCGTCCCCGGCCCCGGCTAGCGGTCGGCGTCGAGGACGGGTCGCACCTCGCGCTCGAGCTCCCGAGGAACGAGCACGCCGAACCGGTTCTCGAGCGCCTCCCGCGACCGCACGTACGCCGAGACGGCATCGGCGATCGAGGCGGGTGGCTCGCGCGCGCCCAGGGGTCGGAGCAGGAGCTCGAAGAGGTCGCCCAGGCTCTTCGCGAGCTGGCTCGTGCGGTCGTGCCGGCGCTTCTGCTCGAGCCAGAGTGCCCAGTCCCAGAAGTGGCGGTCGATCGCCTCGAGCGTCGCCGGGGTCGCCTCCCACGCAGGCGACCACTCCCGCCGCTCGCTCGGGAAGATCAGGTCGACCTTCGTCGGGCCGTGCAGGATCAGCATGTAGCAGGCGTAGTCCGAGTACGGGTCCCAGAGCTCCGAGATCGGCAGCAGGGGAGCGACGATCCCGTGCAGCTCCTCGGCGAGCCCCGCGAAGTCGTCCGTCTCGACGGCGAAGTCCCAGTCCGAGAGCTCGTGCTCCTCGCCGGCCGCCCGCGAGCCGACGAGCCGCACCTCTCGAACCGAGGCGTGCTCCTCCAGCGCACCGGAGACCTCGCGGATCAGGTCCACGTCGGTGAAGCGACCGAGACTGGTCGGGCGAGCGCGGCGGGGCGCACGCGTGCAGCGTACGGGGAGCGCAGAGAGAGCCTCTAGGATCGCGGCCGTGCGCCTCGGCTTCGCCATGGGCTACCCGCCGCCCGGGACGAGCCCGCTCGAGCTGATCTCGCTGGCGCAGGAGGCGGAGCGGCTCGGGTACGAGTCGGCGTGGGCCTCGGAGGCCTGGGGAACGGACGCGGTCTCCGTCCTCGCCTGGCTCGGCGCGACCACGACCCGGATCGGCCTGGGCTCCGCGATCATGCAGATCCCCGGGCGAACGCCCGCCTTGACGGCGATGACCGCGGTCACGCTCGACCTCCTTTCCGGAGGCCGCTTCCGCCTCGGCCTCGGCACCTCCGGGCCGCAGGTCGTCGAGGGCTGGCACGGGGAGCCGTGGGGGAAGCCGCTTCGCAAGACGCGCGAGTACGTCGAGATCGTGCGAGCCGCCCTCCGCCGCGAGGTGCTCGAGCACCACGGCGAGCACTACGACATCCCGCTCCGGAGCGGAACCGGCCTCGGCAAGCCGCTCAAGCTGATGGCGAGGCCGCCCCGAGCGGCCCTCCCGATCTACCTCGCGGTCATCTCGCCGAAGGCGGTGGAGCAGGCGTTCGAGATCGCGGACGGCTGGCTCCCCATCTTCTGGTCGCCGGAGCGCTCACGCGAGGTGTTTCGCCCGGCGTTCTCCCGGATGCGGCCGGAGTTCGACGTCGCCCCGACCGCCCCGGCGCTCGTGACCGACGACGTGCAGGCGGGCCGCGACGCGGTCAGGCCCTACTACGCCCTCTACATCGGCGGAATGGGTGCGCGAGGAACGAACTTCTACAACGACCTCGCCGGCCGCTACGGCTACGACGCGGAGGCGCGGACGATCCAGGACCTCTTCCTCGAAGGGAAGCACCGCGAGGCGGCGGCAGCGGTCCCCGACGCTCTCGTGGACGAGGTCGCGCTCGTCGGCCCGAGGGACCGGATCGCGGAGCGCCTCGCCGCCTGGCGCGAGTCGGGCGCGACCAGCCTGCTCGTCTCGACCCAGGACGTCGGCACGCTGCGCACCCTGGCCGAGCTCGCGCTCTGAGACGGGGGTTCTAGGCTCGGCCGACAGTTCGGCCACGGCTTCCCCGGACGGCGAATGCGGCCTCCGTCCTCGGTTACGAGGCAGGTCCCGGTCCGACACCGCGTGCGCCGCTGCGCCGCGCCCCGCCTTCGCCGGCCAAGCCGACGTGGCCGCACGAGACGTGAGTCGGTGTCTGACACCTTTTCAACGGCCGACAGCGCCCGCTCCGCCCAGTCCCGCTGCCGCCGGCGGAGGAGCCGTTGGAGAACGCCGTCAGGAGACGCCGAGGCCGATCTCGGCTGCGAGCGCCTCCGCCGCGTCCAGATCCTCGGCCATCGCGTCGATGCCGCTCGCCCAGATGCCCGGGTCGGACAGGTCGAGCCCCACGATGCGCGCGAGCTCCTCCGGCGTCTGCGACCCGCCCAGGCTCAGCAGCTCGAAGTACGGCTCCACCATCGAGTCGCCCTCGAGCTCGTACTTGCGGAAGATGGAGAGCGCGAAGAGGTAGCCGTAGGCGTACGCGTAGACGTAGCCCGGCACGCCGGTGAAGTGCGAGATGTAGCTCCACCACGTCCCGTACCCGTCGAGGTCGACCGCGTCCTCGAACATCCGCGTCTGCGTCTCGAGCCAGAGCTCCTGGATGCGCTCGATGGAGAGCTCGCCCTTCTCGCGCCGCTCGGTGTGCGCGGCGTCCTCGAAGCGGTTCATCGAGATCTGCCGGAACACGGTGGCGATCCCGTCCTCGATCCGCCCCGCGAGCAGGTTCAGCCGGCGGTTGGGATCGTCCTCCTGCGCGAGGAGCCGCTTGAAGGTCAGCGCCTCGCCGAAGACGGACGCGGTCTCGGCCGTCGTCAGCGGAGTGTCCGCGTTGTACAGGCCGAGCGGCATGGAGAGGACGCCGTGGAGCCCGTGCCCGAGCTCGTGCGCAAGCGTGAGGATCGAACGCCGGTCGCCCGTGAAATTCATGAGCACGTAGGGGTGGGCGTTCGGGACCGTCGTCGCACAGAAGGCGCCGTTCCGCTTGTTCTCGCGCACGGGTGCGTCGATCCAGCGGTCGCTGAAGAAACGCTCCACCATGTCCCCGGAGCGCTGCGCGAACTCGGAGTACGCGCCGACCACGATCTCCCGCGCCTCGTCCCACGACACCTTGGTCGTGTCCTCCGAGATGGGCGCGAAACGGTCGTAGTACGCGACCCGGTCGAGCTCCAGCATCTTCGCCTTCAGGCGGTAGTAGCGCTGCACGACGTCGTAGCGCGAGGTGGTCGCGTCGATCAGCGCCTGCACCGCCTCGTCCGTCGTCTCGTTCCGAAGGTTCCGGGACGAGAGCCACGTCGGGTAGGCGCGCAGGCGGTCGTCGATCGACTTGTCGAGGAGAATCGTGTTGAAGATGAAGCTGCGCGTGCGCAGCCCCGGCTCGAGCGCCCGCGTGACCGACTCGGCGGCGTTCCGCCGCTCGTCGCGGTCGGGTGAGTAGAGCCTGGACATCGCCTCCTCGAAGACGACCTCCGTGCCGTCGATCTCGACCTTGAGCGCGCCCAGCAGCTCCTCGTACAGCCGGTCCCAGGCAGACACGCCGGAGACGGATTTCTCCGTGAGGATCTTCTCCTCGGCCTCGCTCAGGAGGTAGGGCCGGTACTTGCGCAGCGCGCGGATCCAGTGGTCCCAGGTGCCGAGCTCCTGACTCGCGAGGAGCGCCTCGGCTGCGTCGTCGGCGAGATCCGCGATCTCCAGGCCGAAGAACAGGAGCTGCGTGTTGAGCGCCGCACCCTTCTCCGTCAGGCGCGCGACGAGCGCCGCGCGGGCCGGGTCGGCCATGTTCGTGACGTAGTCGAGGTGCGCGAAGTAGCCGGCCTTCGTGATGAGCGACTCGATCCGCTCCATCTCCGCGATCGCGCCCGCGAGCTCGGCCGCGGAGAGCCCGGCGACCTTCCCGTAGTACCGCCCGCGGAAGGACGCCGCGGCCTCCTCCGACTCCTTCACGTCCGATTCGAAGCGTGGGTCGTCTGCGCCCTCGTACAGGTCGGAGAGGTCCCACGCGACCTCCTCCGCGCCCGTGATCTCCGTGGTCGTCATGGGCCTGACTCTACGTGAGCATGGGCAACAACCGATTCCCGATCAGCCGCGCCATGTCGTCGTCGCCGTGGTTCAGATGCTGGAGGAAGACGCGCGTCACGCCTATCGCACGGAGGCCCTCGATTCGCTCCGCGACCTGCTCGACAGTGCCGGCGAGCCAGCGGCTCCTCCGCTCCTCGAGCAGCTGCGCAGGATCGGCGTCGCCGCCCCGACCCTCGTCGAACGTGCGGATGCGGTCGAGCACGTCTGCCTCGCTCTCGCCGACGAAGCACGAGGTCATGACGGAGAAGCCGAGCGTCTCCGGGTCGCGGCCGGCCTCCCGGCACGCTGCCACGAGCCTCCGGCGTCGCTCCGCAAGCTCATCGTCGGGAGCGCCCAGGGTGTTGACCTCGCTCGCGTAGCGCGCCGCGAGCGCGGCGAAGCGCGGCTTGACGGTCCCTCCGAGGACGAGCGGCGGGTGCGGCTGCTGGAACGGGCGCGGGAGGGCGGCCTGATCGCGGAGCGAGTACTCGACGCCGTCGTAGGTGAAGCCGTCCTCCGTCCACGAGCCGACGACGATCGCGACCTGCTCCTCGAAGAGCTCGAACCGCCGCCGGGCGTCGAGGAAGAGGAAGCCGTTCTCGACGTGCTCGCGCTCGTACCAGCCCGAGCCCATGCCGACGTCGACGCGGCCCTTCGAGATGTGGTCGACGGTCGCGGCCATGCGCGCGAGGACGCTCGGATGGCGGAACGTCGCCGGCGAGACGAGCGTCCCGAGCCGGATCCGCTCCGTCTGGGTCGCCAGGCCGGCGAGCGTCGTCCAGGCATCGAGCGCGTCGGCCCGCTCGCGGATGATCGCCGTGTAGTGGTCGGAGCGGAAGAGGCCCTCGAAGCCGCTCTCCTCGGCGAGGCGCGCGAGGCGCACCCAGTCCTCCCAGGTCACGCCCTCCTGGCCCTCGATCATCAGGCAGACGCGCATCTCAGGCGGGCATGGTCGCGACGTTGTATTGCCGAACCCGCGGGTCGCGCGTCAGGAGGACCAGGCCCTCGAGAGAGGCCTGCGCCACGAGAACGCGATCGAATGGGTCGGCATGAAGTGGCGGGAGGTCGGCAGCGGCGGTGGCATGCCTCCAGGAGATCGGCAGCTCCTGCAAGCCGACCTCGCGCGCGGCCTCCGCAAACGGCGAGGGAAGGCTCAGCTCTCCCGCCGCCGCCTTGATCCCGATCTCCCACACGCTCGCGGAGCTGATCCACCCCGTCGGCCGGATCCGTCAAGGCTTCACCGGCCACCGGTCGCACCCTCGCCGGATCGTTGAGCCACCAGCTAACCATCGTCGCTCGTTACGGCGGCCACCTCGGCCGCGTCCGTTACAGGCCGTTTGCAGACGAAGCGCTCGCAGACGTACACCGCCGGCTTGCCGTCGACGAGGCTCTTGCCCTCGAGCAGCGGCACCTCCTCGGAGGGGCCGACCGCGACGACCGTGTTCGG
>JBKPTS010000023.1:0-8979 GCA_046735575.1 Actinomycetota bacterium | reverse complement strand
CGGTCGCCGCGTCGGTGGGCGCGGCCACGCGCCCGCCCTGCGCATCGCTCGACGAGGCCCTTCGCCGCGCCGACGAGCAGCTGTACGCGGACAAAGCGGCGTAGGCTAGACGGAGCCGCCAGAGAGCGCCGAGCGGGACGGCTAGCGGTCCTTGAACGGGTCGACGTACACGTCGTCGACCTGCCAGCTGCCACCCGAGCCCAGGGGCGTGAAGCCGAAGTCGATGGTCGTGGTCGCGCCGAGCAGCTGGTTCAGCGAGAGCTCGAACACCGCCGGCAGCGACGGCTGCCAGGTCTGCGCAGTGCCGAGGACGACGCCGACCGGCACGGTCGTCTCCGTCGTCACGCCCAGCAGCGTGGTGCGGACGCGCGCGTCCACCGCGAGCGTCGAAAGGGGCGACCCGGTGTTGCGAGCGAAGAAGCGCACCGTCGGCTCGGCGCTGTCCACTCAGGTCGAAGCGGTGCGTGCGGAGCTGCCGGAAGGCAGGAGAAGCGAATGCGTATCGCCGTGGGCGTTGACGAGGTACGGCTCGTTGCCCTGCACGAGCCGCGCGCCCCCGCCGAGCGTCCACCCCGACGTGCTCTCGAGGTCGCCGCCCGGGAAGAGGAAGTAGTGGCCGACGTCGAGCCAGGGGAGGAAGGGCTGCGACACGGTTCGTGCCCCGCACGACTTCGCCGGCCCGGCGAGCGCCGGAGCGGTGAGCAGAGTCGAGAGGGCGAGCGCGAGAAGCGAGGCCAGGAGCCAGAATCGCCGCAGCTGGTAGTGCATGGTTCGTCTTCCTCCCCGGTCGGACGCCGCAGAGCCCTCAACCTCGGCGGAACGGGTGCCCCCGTCATGCCCCGACGGGGTGATCGTGGTCGCCTCCGGCGAGGGAGCCGACCGCTAGTCTCGCGTCCATGTGCCGGAACATCAGAACGCTTCACAACTTCGAGCCGCCGGCCACTCCGGAGGAGATCCGGTCGGCCGCGCTCCAGTACGTGCGCAAGGTGAGCGGGTACTCGAAGCCCTCGCACGCCAACGAGTCGGCCTTCGAGCGCGCCGTGGAGGAGGTGGCGCAGGCGACGCAGACGCTGCTGGCGAACCTCGTGACCATGGCTCCGCCGCGCGACCGGGAGGTCGTCGCCGCCCGGGCCCGCGAGCGCGCGGCCGCCCGCTTCGGGGCAGCGGCGTAGGCTCGACGGAGCCGCCCAAGAGCGGAGGTGCCGGCTTCGCCGGCGCCGGAGCGGGCAAGGCGTAGGCTCGACGGAGCCGCCGAAGAGCGGAGGTGCTGGCTTCGCCGGCGCCGGAGGGTGGTAGCACGTGGCCAGACCCGCCTGACCGGCGCCGACGACGAGTCCTGCAGCCCCGCTACGCGGCGGCGAGCATGCCCTGCTTGTCTCGCAGGTACTGGAGGTAGGGCCCGGGGTCGATCGGCCCGCCGACGACCCGCTCGATGGTCTCGGCCGGCGTGAACTTGCGCCCGAGCGAGTACAGGTTGTCCCGCAGCCAGGCGTGGAGCGCCGAGAAGCTGCCGCGCTCCATCTGCTCCTCGATGTCCGGGATCGCCTCCTTGGCCCGCTCCCAGATCTGCACCGAGAGGACGTTGCCGAGCTGGTACGTCGGGAAGTAGCCGAAGGAGGCATCGCTCCAGTGGACGTCCTGGAGGACGCCCGAGGCGTCGTTCGGGACATCCAGCCCGAGGAGGTCCGAGATGCGGGAGTTCCAGGCCTCGGGCAGGTCGGCGACCGAGAGGCGCCCGGACACGAGCTCCTGCTCGAGCTGGAAGCGGAGGATGATGTGAAGCCCGTACGTGGTCTCGTCCGCGTCGACGCGGATGAGCGAGCGGCGGACCCGGTTCACCGCGCGATGGAACGCGTGGAGCGGCACGTCCTCGAGGACGGTCGGAAAGGCCTGCTGGAGGCGGGGGTAGAACCAGCGCCAGAAGGGCAGCGAGCGCCCGACGACGTTCTCCCAGAGACGGCTCTGCGACTCGTGCAGCGCCATCGAGAAGTCGGTCGGGGTGGGCGGCGTCTCGAGCGGGGTGCGGTCGAGCCGGGGATCGACGCCGTACTGGTAGAGGCCGTGCCCGCACTCGTGCATGGCCGTGAAGAGCGAGTTCAGGTCGGTCTCCGTGTAGCGGGTCGTGATGCGGATGTCCTTGAGCCCCGAGTAGGTCATGAACGGGTGCACCGTGCGGTCGAGCCGATAGTCCGCGCGGACGAAGCCGAAGCGCTCGATGATCTCGTGCGAGAGCTGCTCCTGGACACGCTCGGGGAAAGGCCCGCGCATGAACCTGTCGTCCTCGTCCGTCGCGTGCTCGGCGACGAGCGCGGCGAGCTCCGGCTCGAGGACGTCGAAGACCGCGCGTACGTCCGCCGTCTTCATCCCCGGCTCGTAGTCGTCGAGCAGCGCGTCGTACGGCTCGTCGTACGGCGCGAAGCACTCCGCGTAGCGGAGGCGGAGCTCGAGCCCGCGTTCGAGCCAGGGCCGGAATGCAGCGAAGTCGGACGCCTCCCGCGCCCGTACCCAGGCCTCGTACGACTCGGCCCCGTGCTTCGCGAGCTCCGAGACGAGCTCCTTCGGCACGCGCTGTGCCTTCTCCCAGTCGTGCCGCGTCACCCGCACGATGCAGGCCTCGTCGGAGTCGTACGGCAGCGAGGCCGCGTACGGCTCGAGCTCGTCGAGGAGCTCCCCGATGCGCGGGTCCACGAACCGCTCGTGGACGATCGACTGGAGGGCGGCGAGCTGGCTTCCTCGCGCCTCGGCCCCGGACGGCGGCATCCAGACGGTGAGATCCCAGGCGAGGATCTTGTGTGCGCGCTGGAGGTCCGCAAGCTCGGCCAGCCGCGCGCTGAGCTCGGTGAAGGCCGCGTTCACCGCGTCGGACTCTACAGACCGCTATCCGCGCGTAAACACCCTTTGCGCCACTTCACCGAACTCGTTTCCGTCCCACGCGAGTGTCGTGACGGTCAGCGAGCCCTGCTCGACGTCGTACACGTTCACGCCCTGCGCCTCGCCTCGCCTGCGCGGCCGAGGCCGGCCGAGGCCGGGGACGGTGGCGAGTACGAGGCTCCGCGAAGACGATTCGTCGAAGACCTCGAACTCGCGCCGGGACGCCACACCCGCTTGATGGACGTGGCCGCTCACGACCAGGTCGGCGCCGGCCGAGCCCAGCGCCTGCAGGACGAGATCGCGACGTTCCACGGGAGCCTTGCTCGTGCGCCACGGAGGCGAGGCGAGGTGATGGTGGAGCGCGACGATCTTGAACGCCCCCGGCACGGACCGGAGCTCCGACGCCACCCGCGCGAGCTGGCGGTCGCTCAGCGCGCCGTCCTGGTGTCGCCGCGGGCGGACCGAGTTGACGCCGACGACGAGGAGGTCGCCGTCGCGGTGGACGGGCTCGGTCTCGCCGAAGACGCCTCGCCAGAGAGCGAACGGGCGGGTGAAGCGGGCGATCGTGTACGGGATGTCGTGGTTGCCCGGCACCGCGACGAGCGGTCGCTGCAGGCTGCGGAGGAGCTCCGCGGCCCGGTCGAGCTCCACGAGGCGGCCCCGGTGCGCGAGATCGCCGGTCGCGAGCACGACGGCCGGGTCGAGACGCGCCGTCAGGCCTTGAAGCGCCTCGAGCGCGTCGAGCGGCTCCAGCCTCCGGATGTGCAGGTCGGAGACGTGGAGCAGGCGCGCTTTCACGGCCGGAGCAGGCTATACACTCGTTTTCGTGGCGAGCGACGCACCCGAGATCTTCGACGACGTCTATCTCGGTCTCCGGGCGGGCGGCGCCGCGCGGAAGCAGCGACGCGGCGAGCCGCTGAGCCCCGAGGAAGAGGAGGCGATCGGCCGCTGGAAGCGCCTCTCGCTCTGGCGGAAGACGGTCGCGATCGGCGCGTTCGCCGTCGGGACGTTCGGCCTCGGCTTCACCATCGGCGGCCTCGTCTTCGGCCGCTGGCGCAAAGCTTGATCATCCGGGCTTGAACAGCTGGGCCTGATCGTCTGACTTGTTTCGAGTCGGCCCGAAGCCCGCTGCTTGAGGTCGGCGCCGAGCGGGTACGCAGTCGGCGTGGGCGGCGCCGACTTCCAGGAGCCCGCATTGCGTTCGGGCCTCGCTTCCGCCGCGTCTAGAGGGCTGTGCGCGGATTCCTGCTCGTGAACCCGCGTTCGGGCAGCGACAGCCCGAGCGACGAGGAACTGCGCGGGGCCGCCCGTGAGCACGACGTCGACGTCCACGTCCTGCGAGACGGCGAGGATCTAGCCGAGCTCGCGCGCGCAGCGGATGCGCAGACGCTCGGGATGGCAGGTGGCGACGGCTCGCTCGGCCCGGTCGCCGGCGTCGCGATCGAGCGCGACCTGCCGTTCGTCTGCATCCCCTGGGGGACGCGAAACCACTTCGCCGGTGATGTGGGCCTCGATACCGGGGACCCGCTCGCCGCGCTGCACGCGTTCTCGGCAGGGAGCGAGCGGCGGATCGACGTGGGGCGGCTCGCGGAGCACGTCTTCCTGAACAACGTCGCGACGGGTATCTACGCCCGCCTGGTCCACCACCGCGAGCGGCGCCGGCGGAGGCGTGAGGCGCTCGCACGATTTCGGGCGGTCCTGGTCTCGATCCGAGACCGCCGTTTCTCCGAGCGCTTCGTCGTCGACGGCCGTCCGCTCCGTGCGAGCGTCGTGCTCGTCGCGAACAACGAGTACCGGCTCGACCCGTTCTCGGTGGGCGATCGCGAGCGCCTCGACGCAGGCGTGCTCGCCGTGTACGCGGCGCGCGGGCTTCGGCGCCTGCGCTGGAGCGAGCACACGGCGGAGCACGTCCGCATCGAGACGAGGACGAGCCGCGCACGCGTCGCGATCGACGGCGAGCCCGCGGTGCTCGACTCCCCGCTGGAGCTACGCATCGAGCCGCGCGCGCTCCGGCTGCTCCTGCCGCGGGGTCTCGACGACTCGCCCCCGGAACGCGAGTAGCAGCGCGCTCAGCAGCGCGATCCCGGCGGCGATTCCGGCCAGCACGTCGAGGAGGTAGTGCACGCCGAGGACGACGCGGCTCGCGGCCACGATCGCGAGCAGGACCGCCGTCGCGGCTGCGACGAGGGCGACGCGTGCGCGCGGGACGGCGGACGCGACGACGAGCGCGAGCGCGCCGTACGTCGCCGTGGAGGCGAAGGCGTGCCCGCTCGGGAAGGAGTACGTCGCGAGCCGGAGGAACGGGTCGTCCAGGCTCGGCCTCGCCCGGCGGAAGAGCTCCTTCAGCAGCTGGTCGAGCGCTTCGCTCGCGGCGAACGCGGTCAGCACGAAGGCGGCGGCTCTCGGCAGGCCGCGCCGCATGAGCACAAGAGCCACACCCACGGTGAGCGCCCCCAGGACCGCGGCGCTGCCGAGGTACGTGAGCACCCGCATGACGTCGACGAGGGCCGCGGGGGCGTCGCGATGCACCCACCTCACGAAGCGGACGTCGAGCTCGGCCCCTTCCTCCCAGGCGAGAGCCGCTGCCGCGAAGAGCGCGAACGCGGCGGTGGAGAGGATCAGGCTTGCCGTGTAGGCCCGGGTGCTGGGCGAACGCACGGGACAACTATTCACGTCGCCCGGATCTCGGCCTCCACCTCGCGCAATCCGAACGTCGCGCGCCTGCGAACTAGGAGGCAAGCGACGAGGGAGGACACATGCTGAGGACGACCTGCGCGGCGCTCGTGGTCGCGCTCTCGATCGTCGGGCTGGCGAGCGCGGCTTCGCACAGCGAGACGTACAAGTTCAAGGCGAAGCTGACGGCGGGCGCGGAGGTCCCGAAGCCGACCAACGTCCCTGCGGGCGCGACGGGGCAGTTCACGGTCACGACGCTCGAGCCCAAGACGGGCAAGGTCAAGCTCTCCTGGAAGCTGACCTTCTCGCACCTGTCCGGCAAGGCGATGCAGGCCCACATCCATCTCGGCAAGCCCGGGAAGTCGGGGAACGTCCTGGTCGCCCTTTGCGCTCCGTGCAAGAGCGGCCAGACGGGCAAGGCGGTCATCGCGCGCAGCGTCGAGGACGACCTGGAGAGAGGCAAGACGTACGTCAACGTCCACACCGCGAAGAACCCCGGAGGCGAGATCCGGGGGCAGATCAAGGAGTCGGAGCACTAGACCGGCGCCGCCGAGCAGACGGACGCCCGAGCGAGCTGCGGCCCGCTCGGGCGTCGGCGCTCTCTTTCCTCGCCCGCCGCAAGCCGTACAGGTTCCTTACGGATTCCTGATCTGGCACGACGCTTTTCCTCCCAACTCGGGCGTAGACCTGCGTGGCGAGCGGTTCTCGACAGGGAGCGTGGCCTCATGCGCAGGATTCTCGTCGCCGTCGCCCTTCTCGCCTTCGTCGGCTTCGGCTCGACGTCAGCGGCCTCTCCGCCGCGCGGGATCGACCCCGCGATCCACAAGATCAAGCACATCGTCGTGATCATGCAGGAGAACCGCAGCTTCGATTCCTACTTCGGGACGTATCCGGGCGCGGACGGCATCCCGATGCGGAACGGCGTGCCGACCGTCTGCGTGCCCGACCCCGTGCACGGCGCCTGCCAGCGGCCGTACCACGATCCGAACGACGTGACCGGGGGAGGCCCGCACGGTCAGGACAACGCCGCCGCGGATGTCGACGGCGGGAAGATGGACGGGTTCGTCGCGCAGGCCGAGAAGGCGCGGAAGGGCTGCGTCGACCCGAACAACCCCACCTGCCGGAACGGCAACGTCGACGTGATGGGCTACCACGACGCTCGCGAGATCCCGAACTACTGGGCCTACGCGAAGAACTTCGTGCTCCAGGACCACATGTTCGAGCCGAACTCGTCCTGGAGCCTGCCGGCCCACCTGTTCATGGTCTCCGAGTGGTCGGCCAAGTGCTCGGTGAAGGCCGACCCCAGGAGCTGCGTGAACGCGCTCCAGAGCCCCGACCTCCCGCCCGACTCGAAGCGCGCGGGCGCCCAGCCGCCGGACTACGCCTGGACCGATCTCACATACCTGCTGCACAAGCACCGCGTGAGCTGGGGCTACTACGTCTTCCCGGGGACGCAGCCCGACTGCGCCGACGACGAGCTGACGTGCAAGTCCGTCCCCCAGAACGCGAAGACGCCGGGGATCTGGAACCCTCTGCCGTACTTCGACACGGTCGCGCAGGACGGTCAGCTCCGGAACGTCCGTCCCGTCCACGACTTCTACGCGGCCGCGCGTAGCGGGAAGCTCCCCGCCGTCTCCTGGGTCGACCCCGCGGGCGCAGTCAGCGAGCATCCGCCGTCACGGTCGTCCGTCGGCGAGAACTACGTCACCGCGCTCGTGAACACGATCATGCGCGGGCCCGACTGGCGCTCGACGGCGATCTTCGTCTCGTGGGACGACTGGGGTGGCTTCTACGACCCCGTCGCGCCGCCGCGGGTGGACGCCAACGGCTACGGCCTGCGCGTTCCCGGCCTGGTCATCAGCCCCTACGCGAAGAAGGGCTACGTCGACCACCAGATCCTGAGTTTCGACGCGTACGTCAAGTTCATCGAGGACGACTTCCTGAAGGGGCAGCGGATCGACCCGGCCACCGACGGTCGCCCGGACCCGCGGCCCGACGTGCGGGAGGCGGCGACGATCCTCGGCAACCTCGCCAGGGACTTCGACTTCAAGCAGAGGCCCCGCCGGCCGTTGCTGCTACCGCAGCACCCCGTCCCGGCCCAGGCGCCGGCACCTGCGCCCGGCCTCGGCAAGCTCGTCGTCGGCACGATCACGGCGGTGGGCTCGAGCACGGTCGGGGTACAGGTCACGGCGACGGGTCGCCACGACACGAACCTGCTCGGCCAGACGCTCTCGGTGGCCGTGACGCGCGACACGTCGATCCTCGTCGGGGGGCGGCGGGCTGCGCTCGACAGCATCCATGCGGGCGACAGCGCGACGCTGCGGATACGCGGAGCCGCCGGCGCGTTCACCGCGACGCGGATCGTCGTGCTCCGGCCTTGACGGCCTCGGCAGGCTGATCCCGGCTGCGCTGGTCGTCCAGGTCCGGCCTTCCGGCCGGTACGGAAGATCCGGGTTTCGGCCGATACTTAGGCTCGTGCGCAGCCGTCGCCGCCTGATCATCGTGGCCGTGATCGTCCTCGCCGCCCTGGTGGAGGCGGGCGTCGCCGTCGCGATCTTCGCGGGCGGCAAGAGCAAGCCGGAAACGCCGACGCTGGCGCTCCCCATGCACCCGGTCGCGGGCGCCTTCAAGCCGAACGTGACGAAGCTGGCGGACTGCTCGAGCTCGGACGAGAGGTGCATCGAGCAGGCCTTCGGCAACATCGCCTACTACCGCGGCCCGAAGGCCGTCCGGCCCATCTTCGACCAGACCTACGGCAACGGCGCCAACCCCGCGTGCCATCGCGTCGCCCACATCATCGGGGCGGCGTCGCTCGCCCGCTTCCACGGGAACGTCGCCGAGACCTTCGCCTCGGGCTGGGCCGATTGCTGGTCCGGCTACTACCACGGCGTGCTCGAGCGGGCGCTCGTCACGAGCGGAGGCGGCTACGACCGCCACTCGCTGGTCAAGGTCGCGCGCCGCCTGTGTGCGGATCGGAAGGTGCTCTCGTCGACGTGGCTCGCGTACCAGTGCCTGCACGGACTCGGCCACGGGCTGATGATCGCGACGGGGTACGACCTCCCGCTCGCGCTCAAGGTGTGCGGCGGGCTGCAGTCCTACTGGGACGACGAAGCCTGCTGGGGCGGGACGTTCATGGAGAACTTCTTCAGCTCGTACGGGTTCACGTCCCGCTACTTGAAAGACGACGACCTCGTCTACCCGTGCGACTCGGTCTCCAAGAAGCAGAAGCTCCCCTGTTACCAGCTCGTGACCTCGCACGTCCTGCGCGTCGTCGGCCTCGACTGGGAGAAGGTCGCGCAGACCTGCGCCTCCGTCGAGCGTGGCTTCAGGTCCGCCTGCTTCCAGTCGTACGGGCGAGACGTGTCCGGGCAGACGCAGCGCAACCCGCAGGAGATCCAGTCGCTCTGCGCCATCGCACGCCCGTACGGCGGCGAG
>JBKPTS010000022.1:0-27048 GCA_046735575.1 Actinomycetota bacterium | reverse complement strand
CCGGCGGCGATCGAGACAGCGACGGTGAGGACGTAGTCGGTCAAGAGCGCGGCGGCGCCGACGAGGCTCGGGAGCGTGCCCAGGTTCTCCTTCGCGACCACGTACGCGCCGCCGCTCGTCTCGTACGCGCGGACGGTCTGCGTGTAGGAGACGACGACGATCGCGAGGACGGCCGCGATGGCGATCGAGATCGGCAGCACGGCGTGGAGAGCGACGGCCGACACCCCGATGAGCACCACCATCGCCGCCTCGGTCGCGTACGCGACGGAGGAGAGCGGGTCGGCGGAGAAGATCGGGAGGGCGAGGGTCTTCGAGAGCAGCGTGTCGTGAAGTTCGTCGCTCGCGCGCGGGCGCCCGACGAGGACTCGCTTCACGGCGCCGAGGCGCTCGGGCCGCTCGGCGGCCTCGTGCCTTCGGATTCGGGTGGTGCTCATCCCTCCAGTCACAAGCTAGAGCGGAGTGCTCGCCTGCCGTTGTCCCCGCGAGAACCTTCAGACCTTCTTGAGACCGCGGCTGCGGCCGGCCGAAGCGGGCGTATCGTTGGTCGCATGGCCCGTTCCGCGCCCGCCCCGCGGCATCTCGTGGCAGCGCTCTCCAGCCTCGCCGCCGTCGCGCTCGTCACCGGCGTGATCTTCGCGCTCGACGCCGTCGCCCCCGTTCTCAGCCTCGGCGTCCTCTACCTCTTCGCGGTCCTGCCGGTGGCGGCGCTCTGGGGGCTCGGCTACGCGATCCCGGTCTCGGTCGTCAGCCTGCTCGCGTTCAACTACTTCTTCCTCCCGCCGCGTCACACCCTCACGCTCGCCGACTCCGAGAACTGGGTGGCGCTCGCCGTCTACCTGTTCGTCGCGGTCGTCGTGAGCGGCCTCGCCGCGCGCTCGCGGCGGCGGGCTGCGGAGGCGGAGCAGCGGCGGCGCGAGGCGACCCTCTCCGCCGAGATCTCGGCGCTGCTGCTCGAGAGCCAAGAGGTGCGTCCGCAGCTCGAGCGGATCGCGGCCCGCGCCGCGAGCATGCTCGGCGGCTCTCGCGGCCGCATCGAGCTACACCCCACCGGCTTGCCCTACGAGGACGAGACCGGGCTCGACCTCGTCGCGGGCGAGCGGGAGGTCGGCCGCCTGTTCCTCGTCTCCGAGACGCCGCCCGACCCGGAGGTCGCCGCGCGGGTGTGCACGATCGTCGCGTCGCTCCTGGCGACGGCGATCGAGCGCGAGGAGCTGGCGCAGCGCGCGCGCGCGACGGAAGCACGGCGTAGGAGCGAGGCGATCGAGGCGGAGGCGCTGCGGCGCAGCGACTCGGCGAAGACCGCCGTGCTCCGGTCGGTGAGCCACGACCTGCGTTCGCCGATCACGGCGATCATGGCCGCGAGCGAGGTGCTCGAGAGGGCACAGGGGCTCGACGCCGGGGAGCGGGGCGAGCTGCTCCGCTCGATCTCGGCGCAGGTGCGCAGGCTCGACCGGCTCGTGTCGAACCTGCTCGAGCTCTCGCGGCTCGAGGCCGGCGCAGCGAGTCCCGTGCCCGAGCTCTGGACGGTCGACGGGCTCGTCGCCCGGGCGCTCGACTCGCTGGGCGCGGCCGGGGCGCGGATCGACGTCGAGTTTCCGGCCGAGTCGCCGCCCGTGCGCGTCGACGGGACGCAGATCGAGCACGTGCTCGTGAACCTGCTCGAGAACGCGCTCAAGTTCTCGCCGGAGCAGGCGCGCGTGCTCGTCCGCGCCGAGTCGGCGAACGGCGACGTCGTCGTCCGCGTCGTCGACCGTGGGCCCGGCATCTCGCGTGCTGCGCAGGCGCACGTGTTCGAGCCCTTCAACCGCGCCGGCCGCTCCGACGGAGACGGCGGCTCCGGCCTCGGCCTCGCGATCGCCCGTGGCTTCGCGCAGGTCAACGGGGGGCGGATCTGGGTGGAATCCGAGCTCGGTCGAGGCTCGACGTTCGTCCTGGCGCTCCCCGCCGTCGAGACTCCCGTGGCGGCCTCGTGACCGGAGCCCGCATCCTCGTCGTCGACGACGAGCCGCAGATTCTGCGCGCGATGCAGATGAAGCTGCGCGGCGCGGGCTACGGCGTCGACTCCGCCGGGACCGCGGAAGAGGCGCTGATGAAGGCGGCCATGCGGCCGCCGGACGCGATCATCCTCGACCTCCTCCTACCGGACGGGAACGGGAGCGACGTCTGCCGGGAGCTGCGGACGTGGACGACGGCGCCGGTGCTCGTGCTGTCGGCGGTGGGGGAGGAGAGCGAGAAGATCGCGGCCCTCGACGCCGGGGCGGACGACTACGTCACGAAGCCGTTCAGCGGCGACGAGCTCCTCGCCCGCCTGCGCGCGGCACTGCGCAGGACCAACGCAGCCGTGCAGCCGACGCTGGAGATCGGTGACCTGCGACTCGACCTGGACAAGCGTGCCGTCTCGATGCACGGGCGCGACGTTCCGCTCACGCCGATCGAGTACGACCTCTTGCGCCTGCTCGCGGTGAACGAGGGGAAGCTCCTGACGCATCCGACCATCCTGCGTGAGATCTGGGGCCCGGCGTACCGCGAGGAGTCGAACTACGTGCACGTCTACGTCTCGCACCTGCGCAGGAAGATCGAGCCGGATCCCGCCCGTCCCCGCTACCTGCTGAACCAGCCCGGCGTCGGCTATCGGCTCGTCGACCCGACGTCTTAGGAAGTCGTTCAGACGCGCTCGACGAACCTCTAGCCGCGCTTGGGACCGTCCGGCCTACGCTCGAGGCGTGGCAGTGCGCGTGTTCTCGAAGGCTCGCCGGGGCCGGTCCCGGCGCGAGCGCCCGCGCGTGCTTCGCGGGTACCGCAACCTGCTCGTGCCGCTCCTCGACGACCCGGAGCCCGAGCGCGCGGTCGAGCTCGCTTGCCGTCTCGCCGCCGACGACTCGGCGACAGTCGTGGCGGCGGTCGTGATCGAGATCCCTCCGCTGCTCCCGCTCGACGCGCACATGCTCGTGGAGGAAGCGGCGGCCCGGGCGCTGCTCGAGCGAGCCGGCGCCACCGCAGACCGCTACGGCGTCCGCCTCCTTCCCCGCCTCGTGCGCACACGTGAGGCGGCGGGCGCGATCGTCGACCTCGTGCGCTCCGAGCGAGCGGAGCTCGTCGTGCTCGGCGCGTCGGCACACGGGCGGACGGGCTCCGCCGCCGGCAGCCTGGGAGCCAGCGCACGGCGTGTGCTCGAGACCGCTCCGTGCCGCGTCCTGCTCGTCGCGCCGGTCGGGGAGCGCCGCCGGGCGGCCTGAGTCAAGCCCCCGCCGCCGCCTTCTTCTCCGGCGTCGCAGCGGGAGCGACGGCGCGGAGCGCCGGTTCGTCGACGAGGTTCAGTACGCGCATCCCGTGCACGTAGACGATGCTGCCGCCGAGCCAGCCGCCGAGCGTCAGCATCCCGAATCCGAGGAGCGTCAGGACGAGCGGGCCCGTCCGAGCCGCATGGTCGACGTAGCCCGAGTGGCCGAAGATCGCGGCCAGGAGAAAGAGGACGGTCGCCGTCACCATCGCCAGGAGATGGGTGGTGGCCGTCCGCCAGAGCGGGCTTCCCCACTCGATGCCGAGCCATTCGGCGAGCCCCGAGAGAGCCGTCGGCACGGTGACGATCAGCCCGGCGACGAGTGCGAGCCACCACGCGACGGCGAGATTGCGCTCGCTGACGCCGAGCGCGCTCAGGACGCCGAAAGCCGTCGCCCCCGTGTAGATGCCGATCGTGGCATCGGTCAGAGGCGGATGTAGCGGGTGCCCGGGCAAACCATGTATCAGGTAGCTGAGCTTCATCGGGGTCTGGTTTCCCCCTTTCGACGACCGGAAACGCGCCGAGGGGCCGCCCGAGGCGGCCCCTCCACGACGTACGCGCGCTCGCCTACGCGCCTGCCGGTGTCGTCTGGCGCGCGACCTGATTCACGCGCTGCTCGACCTGCTCGCGCGGCTGCCCCGTCTTCTGCGAGATCTTGTCGACGATCTCGTCCGGATCGTCGCCGGTCTCCTTCATGTCGTCGTGCGTGAGCTCGTCGAACTCCTGGACGAGGCGCTGCTTGAGCTCCGGGGCGCGCTCCCGGATCTGCTGCTTCAGGACGTCGTCGAGACCCATGGATGACCTCCTTGGTCTTGATGCGGTCTGGATGTGGGCGGTACCCGGAAACCGCGGACGAACACACGCGGAGGACCGGGGCCGGTCGTCTACCGGAAGATGAGGAAGAGGACGAGGATGATGAGGATGAGGAGAACCACCCCTCCTCCGATGTAGATCCCCGCGCCGAGAACGAGCATGTCCATTCCAGCCCTCCTTCGAGATTGTCTTACCCTCTAGGTGCCCTGGTCTTCGTCGGAGCCGTCTCCGACGTCCTTCTCGTCGGGATCGGGCCCGGCGTAGGGCCCGGCGTGGCTCTCGCCCGCCTGCTCCTCGGGCACCTGGCCTCCCCGCCGCTCGTCGAACGCGCGGTCGATTTCCGGGTGGTCGCCCTCCTCCTGCCCGCGTGTCTCCTCGAGGTTCGACATTGCGCGACGAGGTACCCCGGGGAAGGCAGGCGGAAACCCGCACGGGAACGAGGCTAAGCTGGGCCCCCGGGCCCGAGTAGCTCAGTGGATAGAGCGCGGCTCTCCTAAGGCCGGCGTCGCAGGTTCGATTCCTGCCTCGGGCACTTCCGCTTGGGGGGCCACGTAGCCTTGACGGCCGTGGCCACGACAGTTCGGCTCGGCGAGCGGGGGCTCAACCGGATCGGCCTGGGGACGAACCGCCTCAGGAGAACGACGGAGAACGTCGAGCTGATCCGGCAGGCCGCCGCCGCCGGTGTCCGGATGATCGACACCGCGCACACGTACGCCGGAGGAGAGAGCGAGCAGACGATCGGGGAGGCGCTGTCGCCGGCCGACGGCGTCGTCGTCGCCACGAAGTGCGGCTGGGGCGGCGCCGGGCACGGCCGGCCGGAGCTTCTCCGCTCCGAGATCGAGGAAAGCCTGCGCAGGCTCCGGACCGACGTGATCGAGCTCCACTACCTCCACCGAGTCGATCCCGAGACGCCGCTCGAAGAGAGTCTCGCGGTGCTGGCGGAGTACCGCGCGGCGGGCAAGATCCGGCACGTCGGCCTGTCCGAGGTCGGGATCGAGGAGATCGAGCGGGCCCGGCGCGTCGTGCCGGTCGCCGCCGTCCAGAACCAGTACAACCTCTCCGAGCGCAGGCACGAGGATGTCGTCGACTACTGCGAGCGGGAAGGGATCGTCTTTGTGCCCTTCTTCCCGCTCCGGGCGCTCGAAGGCAGCGCCCTCGCCGAGATCGCCGAGCGCCGCGGCGCGACCCGTGCGCAGGTCGCGCTCGCCTGGCTGCTGCGCCGCTCGCCCGCAATGCTCCCGATCCCCGGCACGCTCTCCAGCACGCACCTGCGGGAGAACGTCGCCGCGCTCGACATCGAGCTGACGGACGAGGAGTTCGAAGCCCTGAGGTAGTCCTGTGCTGCTCGACTCCGGCGGGGGGAAGGGCCGGCGCCGTCGAGAGCGACGCCGGCCCTGCAACCGAGCTAGCCGCGACGGAATGTCCGCCGCACCGCGAGGCTCGTGAAGCCCGACGCGTCGCGAGCTCGCAGCGTGATCGTGTAGGGGCCGGGCCCGCGGAAGCGCTGTGCGGGCAGCCAGCTTCGCGTGTACGCCCCGCACGGCCGAGGTGGCACGCGGGTCGCGAAGCGCTTGAGCGACTGCCGGACGCCCGGGCGCGACTCACGGACGAGGATCGCCAGGTTGCGAGGCTGGTCGTCGCAGATGCGCATGCGCACGTAGATGCGAGCGCCGAGGAAGCGCGTCCCGAGGATGCGCAGCGTCGGGCGCCTGTTCGTCACCGGCGTCACCGGCTGGACGACCGCCGTCGGCGGCGAGGTCGCCATGCCCGTGCGCACGTTCGCATGTGCCGTCACCGCGACCCGGATCCGGAAGCCCAGGTCGAGGCTGCGAATCCCGTACGTCTGTCCAGTGGCGCCCGGGATGTCGATGCAGGTGACGGCGTCGATGTCGCAGCGCTGCCACTGGTACGTGTAGGCGGTCGGGTTGCCGGTCCACGACCCCTGGCCGGCCGAGAGCTGCTCGCCGACACGCGCGGTGCCGGTGATGGTCGGGCGGGCCGTGTTCGTCAGCGGCGCCGCGTTCGCCTGCACCACGTCCGAGGCGTCCGATCGAGCCCGTGCCGAGCCGTCGGCGTTCGTCGCCGTGACGCGGACGCGGAGCGTGTGGCCCACGTCGAGGTCGTGCAGCCTGAACGTCTGGCCGTTCGCGCTCAGGAGCACACAGGAGCCTCCGACCCCGTTGCACCGGAGCCAGCGGTAGCTGAACTCCGTCGGGTCGTTGTCCCAGGTTCCGTCGTGCGCGGTCAGGACCTGGCCGACCCGCGGCGTCCCCGTGATCGTCGGCGGATCGACGTTTACCGGTGCCGCTCTCGTTGCAGCGTTCGTCCCGGCGATCGCCACCAGCGCGACGAGGGCTGCCGAGGCCAGAAAGCCTGTGCAGGCGGCCACGCTCGCGGTCTTGTGTGTCTTGGACATTTCCTTCCCCCTTCTCGTGTGCGTGTGATGCAAGGGACGTGTTCACGCGGGGAAGGATCGAAAAACGCCACTTTCGAGGGGTTTTGCAAAGTTCGTACAAAGGCCGCACCGTCTCCGGCCTCGGCCGGAGCCGTGGCGGTCACGCTCAGGGAACGAAGCGGGAGTCGCGCCCTTCCACGTCGGTGATCAGACGCGCGCCGCGCCCGTGGGTCGCGAAGCTCGCAGTCCAGCGGATCAGCACGAGCACGCGGTTCTGGAAACCGATCAGGTACCAGAGATGGACGAGGAGCCATGTCATCCAGGCGAGGAGCCCGCTCAGCCGCAGCCCTTTGATGTCCGCGACCGCCGCCGCGCGCCCGATCGTCGCGAGGTTCCCCTTGTCCCGGTACCGGAACGGCGCCGCCGCCTCGCCGCGCAGCCGCGCCTGCACGACCTTCGCCACGTGCCGGCCCTGCTGCATCGCGACGGGCGCTACTCCCGGATAGACGGTCGTGCCTCCGCGCGCGTCCCGCACGCGGACCATGTCGCCGAGCGCGAAGACCTCGGGGTGGCCGGGGAGCGTGAGATCGGGGCCGACCGTCACCCGGCCAACCCGGTCGCACTCGGCTCCGGTCAGGTCGCCGAGCTGCCGGCCGAGCTCGGACGCCGTGACGCCCGCAGCCCAGATGATCGTGCGGCTCGGCACGCGCTCCTCGCGTCCTGCGCCGTCCTCGATCGTCACGCCTTCGCCGTCGACGCCCGTTACCGTCCAGCCCGTTCGCACCGTCACGCCCAGCCGCTCGAGCGAGCGCTCGGCCTTCGCCGAGAGCGACGCCGGGAAGGACGTGAGCACGCGGTCGAGCGCCTCGACGAGGAGGATGCGCCCGGTCCGCGGGTCGATCGTGCGGAAGTCGCGGCGCAGCGTGTCGCGCGCGAGCTCGCCGATCTGGCCGGCCATCTCGACCCCGGTCGGCCCCCCGCCGACGACGACGAACGTCAGCCAGGCCCGGCGCTGCCCCGGATCGGGCTCGAGCTCCGCCGCCTCGAACGCGCCCAGGATGCGGCCGCGTGCGACGAGCGCGCTCTCCAGCGACTTCACCTCGACGGCGAGGTCGCTCCACTCCTCGTGCCCGAAGAAGGAGTAGTGCGATCCCCCGGCGACGACGAGCGTGTCGTACTCGACGGTGAGCGGTGCGGGCTCGCCGGCCGGTCGCAGGTGCACCACCCGGCCTTCCAGGTCGAAGCCCGCGACCTCGGCCAGGAGCACCCGCACGTTCCGGTTCCGCTTGAAGATAGCCCGCAGCGGGTACGCGATCTCGCCCGGCGAGAGCGCCCCGGTGGCGACCTGGTAGGTCAGCGGCTGGAAGAGATGGAAGTTGCGCCGGTCGACGAGCGTGACCTCCACCGGCGCATGCCGTAACGCCAGCACCGCCTGCAGCCCGCCGAACCCTCCGCCGACGACCACCACGCGCTGGTGAGCGGGAGCCTGCATGTTCCCCAGTCATACCTCGGCGGGCCTGTGTGCCGTCCGAACGTCCGTCCGCGAGGGCGAGTGCCGGAGGTGCTCCCGCTCCCCCTCGGCAACACCTCCGGAGACCCGGGGATACCCGGAGCGCCGGATCGAAATCGTTTCCTTACGGAATCCCTACGAGCGGGTCCGCCGCCCACCGTTTCCCGGCTCGCGGAGCGGGTAGCCGCCGTCCATGCAGGGCGGACGTGACGGCACCCCGTTCACGCTCGTAGGCCGATGGTTAGCGAGCCGTCGTCGTCGGAAGGTCCCGGGAAGCAGCTACGGGAGGAGACGGGTGATGGCAGCGCAGCGGTCCAGGTCACGTCGTTCGTCGACTCGGAGCCGGGATGGAACGAGCCGGAACGGGTCCGGCTCCGCCGGGTCGAGGTCCGCGGGCAAGCTCGACTCGGCGCACCTCGAGGGCCGCGAACCGAGTCACGATCCAGACGTCTACGTCGACATTCGCAAGGTCAAGGTCGACGAGGTCTACGTCGACGTGGAGCAGCTCGAGGCGCATCTCGCGCTGCGGGCCAAGCTTGCGAACCTGCTCCAGGTGGTCGCAGGCGTCCACGTGCATCTCGGGAAGGTCGAGGTGGATATCAAGGGAGTCGAGGCCGAGGCGGAGCTGAAGGTCCGACTCGAGAACCTGTACGACATCCTCGACCGCGCGCTGACGACGCTCGACCGCAATCCGGAGATCCTCGAGAGCCTCGTGAACACGGTCGACGACGCGGTCGGCGACATCGGCGAGCTCGGTCAGAAAGCGCTCGGGCCCGGAGGCGCCGTGACTCGGACGCTCGGAGACGTCGGCCAGGCAGCCCAACAGGCCGTGCAACCGGGAGGCGCCGCGAGCCAGGCGCTCGGCGGGCTGACCGACGCTGCGGGCCAGGCCCTCGGGCCGGGAGGCGCCGTGGGCCAGATCGGCGGAGCGGCAGGTCAGGCGCTCGGCAACCTCGGCCAGGGCGTCGGCGATCTCGGACAGGGACTCGGACAGGCCGCCGGCCAGGCAGTCGGCGACGTCGGCCAGGCGGCGGGTGGAGTCGTCGGTCAAGCGGGCGGCCAGGCCGACGCGGTGGGTCAGGCGGCGAGCGGCGTGGCGTCCGGAGGTGGGAGCTCGCGATCGAGCAGCTCGCGGCAGACGAAGCGGGGGTCCAAGCGGGGCTCCACGCGATCCAAGGCCAAGGGCTCGACCGGCAGCGCGCGGAAGCGCACGACGAGCCGACGGAGCCGGGCGAGCAAGAAGTGATCGACGACTTCGAGATTCACGCGACGCTGCGCGCCGACGTGCTCGTATGCCACGTGCCGCCGGTCGCGCAGACTGTCGCCGAGGAAGTGCAGCTCGCGCGCGAAGAGCGAAGCGGCGCGTCTCCGCGCCTCCAGGCGGAGGGAGGCTACGAGGACGTCGCGATCGAGCGCAGCGTGCTCGGCCGGACGTCTCGGCCCGATGTCGACGTCGCTCAGCCGACGCGACGGAGCCGGAAGCGGCCGAACTCGCGACCGAGGAACGTCGCCCGCCCGCGGTAGCCGTCGTCCTCCGGCGTCAGCACGTCGACGAAGGCGCCGAACGGCGGGCGGTAGCGGAGCTCGAGGCCGTGGACGACGAACCCCATGCCGCGGAAGCGGCCGATCCGCGTCTCCCCGGACGCCCCGTGGATGCGCTTGTAGACGCGAGGCAGGGGCGGGAGCAGCCCGCCCGTGCGGACCACCTGCCAGGTTCCCTCAAGCGCGCCGCCGTGGGCCTCGGGCGCTCCCGCCGTCTCGATCGTGGAGAGGTCGTCCGTCAGCTTCGCTTCCGCGCCGTCGCGCGACCGCCCTTGCGCCCGGCCGCTTTCTTCTGGGCGGTGGTGCCACCCTGCGAGGAGCTCGAGCGCGACGAGCCCGAGCCCGACTTCTTGCCGCCTCGGCTCGACGCGCCCGGGCTGTTCGCGATGCGCGCCGCGCGCTCCTTCGACATCCCCTTCTCCTTGAGCTTCTCGTACTGCTTCTCGTTCTTCACGCTGGGTCGCTTGTTCGGCATGTCTCCTCCTTTGCCGCTGCGTTTGCCCCGGATCGATCGCTCGAAAACCGGGGGGCGGCGTTTAGACCCGGCGCATTGCCGGGAAGGCAGCACGTGTCGAGAGCAGACGAGGAGGAACAGAACCGATGTCCGGCATACACAGGTTTTCCGATCGTGTCGTCGAGTACGCGGAGCGGCTTTCCGACGTGGCCGACGCCGCCGAGGGCAAGCGCAGGCGCGAGCGACGCGCGTCCCGCCGCTTGGTCCTGCCGGCGGCCGGCGCAGCCGCCTACGCGCTCGTCAAGAGCGACTTCTTCTCCCGCCAGGCGAAGAGAGCCTTTGGAGAGGCGAGGTCGCTGGCCGCGGAGCTTCCCGACGACCTCATGACGCGCGTCCAGCAGACGACAGGCGGCGCGACGTCGACCGGCAACGGATCGAGCCGGAGGAGTTCGACGCGACGAAAGAGCACGAGCAGCTCGACGCGGAGGGCGAGCGGCTCGTCGAGGTCGAAGACGCGGCAGCGAGCCGGGGCCCGCTAGCGGCGTCGCTGCCGGCCGTTTCACGCCCCCGCGACCGGGTACTACAAGCCGCCAGACGAAACGAAACGGAGGAGGCCCTATGCCTGTCTGGGGTTGGATCTTGATCGTCATCGGCGCCTTGATCGTCATCGGCGCCATCCTGTGGGCCGTTGCCGCGCGGCGCAGGACGGAACGCCTGCGAGAGCGGTTCGGGCCCGAGTACAACCGGGTCGTCTCCGGCACGGAGAGCAAGCGCGAGGCGGAGTCGGAGCTCGGCGAGCGCGAGCGGCGTCGCGAGGAGCTCGAGATCAGACCGCTCTCGACCGAGTCTCGTGTCCGCTACACGGAGGAATGGAAGAGCGTCCAGGCGGAGTTCGTGGACGAGCCGGGCCGCGCCGTCGCCCGCGCGGACAGCCTGCTGCAGCAGGTCATGCAGGAGCGCGGCTACCCGGTCGAGAAGTTCGACCAGCGTGCCGCCGACCTCTCGGTCGACCACCCGAAGGTGGTCGAGAACTACCGCGAGGGCCACAGGCTCGCGACGCGGGGCAACGGCGGCGGCGCGGAGACCGAGGACCTGCGGCAGGCCATGCGTCACTACCGAGCGCTGTTCGAGGAGCTCGTGGAGAGCCCCGAGCAGCGCGTCGCCTGAGGGAGGAGGAGGGAATGCACGAGACCCAGACACCGCTGCTGCCGGATGAGCAGAGCGAGCAGCTCCACGAGCGCTGGGAGGAGGTACAGGCGAGCTTCGTCGACCGGCCGCAGGAGGCGGTCCAGGAGGCCGATGCCCTCGTCGCCGACCTGATGCAGCGCATCACCGCGAGCTTCACGCGCGAGCGCGAGCGCCTCGAGCAACAGTGGTCGCAGGGAGACGACGTCTCGACCGAGGACCTGCGCGTCGCGTTGACGCGATACCGGTCGTTCTTCGAGCGGCTGCTCACCACCTAGCGAGACGCCGGAACGGGGCCGCGCCCGCCGAAGGGCGCGGCCCACCGCGTGCGGGACCTCTGGAGGACGCCGTCAGGTAAGAGGGAAGAGCGCACTCGTGCGAATCGCGATCTCCCTCGTGCTCGCGCTGCTCCTGCTCGGCGTCGCCGGCGTCGCGTCGTATGCCTTCGTCTGGCGCGCCGGTTCGATCACGATCGAGGTCGAGGGCGTCGAGCGGCAGGTCGAGGCGGGGACGACGCTGTCGCAGGCGACCCGGGATCTCGGGCTGCAGCCGCGCGCCGGGGACCTGCTCGACGTCCAGGGCGACGTGCTGCGCGCTGCGGCGTTCCCGGGGCGGATCCTGCTCGACGGCAAATCGGCCGCGCCTGGGACGAAGCTTGCGGGCGGCGACTTCCTGCAGGTGGTCGACGGGAGCGACCGCCGCGAGCCGAGCACGGTCTCGTACGTCCGCGTCCGGGCAGGGATGCCGTCGAACCCGCAGTTCACGCTCGCGCGCACGCCGGGCGAGCAGGAGCTCGAGCGCGGGAACCTCTCCGGAAAGGTCGTGCCGCTCGGCTTCCACCCGACCGGGCCGAGCCACGCTCCGAGGGACGTCGCCCTCACCTTCGACGACGGGCCCTGGTCGTACACGCCCCGGGTGCTCGCCGTGCTCGAGCGGATGCACGCACGCGCGACCTTCTTCGTCGTGGGGCGTCTGGCGAAGGACCATCCGGGGCTCGTGCGCCGCGAGTACGCAGCCGGCATGGAGGTCGGGAGCCACTCCTACTCGCACCCGTACCAGCCGCCCTTCGACCGGCAGCCGCATCCGACCATCCTGCGCGAGATCCGCTGGGGCCGAGGCGTGCTCGCGCGCATCGGGCCGGCGCCGACGCTCTTCCGGCCTCCGGGCGGCTCGTTCTCGGCGTACGTGGTCGAGGCCGCGGGCGCCTACGGCGAGCGGATCGTGCTCTGGTCCGTCGACCCCGCCGACTGGAGGCCCGGCGTCACGGCCGGGCAGATCGCGAGCAGGGTGCTCGGCGCCGTCCGGCCGGGGTCGATCGTCATCCTCCACGACGGGGGCGGCGACCGGAGCGCCACGGTGAAAGCCCTCCCGCGCATCATCCGCGGGATCAGGAAGAGGGGCCTACACCTCGCGCTGATCGACCCGGAGCGCCACGGCCCGGGTTAGCCGTACGCCTGGAGCAGCCGCTCGGCGTACCACCTCTCCCAGCCCTCGTCTCCCGCGCTGGCCGTGTATTCGCGGTCGAGATCGACGAGATCGTGGACGAGGTGGCTGCGGACGGGGGTCGACCCCAGGAGCTCGGGCAGCTCCGAGTGATCGAGCAGCCAGTCCGCGTACCACGAGGCCCAGTCGGGATCGTCGCCGTCGACGATGCGGTAGACGACGTGATGGGTCTCCGCAGCCTCGTGGAGCAGGTCGGCGACCTGTGTCGTGCGCTGGGCATCCTCCATGCCTCCTCCTTCCGTCGCTCGCACGGATGTCTCGCTGGAGCCGCCGTCTAGACTCAACCAGAGATGCGCCGGACCTGGCTCCTCGTCGCAGCGGCCGTCGTCGTGGTCGCAGCGATCGTCATCGCCGTCGTTCTCGTGAGGAACTCGAAGAGCGAGAGCACGCCGAGCACCACCCAGTGGGCGGGTGAGGTCTGCACGAGCCTCGACAAGTGGCGCTCGTCGATCACGTCGCTCGCGAGCGTCTCGAGCGCCACGCTCGACCGCGACACGCTGCGCGAGAAGCTCACCGACGCCCAGGTCGCGACGGAGCAACTGATCACGGACCTGAAGAACATCGGGGCGCCGGAGACGACCTCCGGGACGAAGCTGAAGCAGCAGCTCGAGGCGTCGGGGGACCAGCTCGACTCGAGCTACGAGAACCTGAAGTCGGGGGCGCAGAAGGCCCTCGACGCGACGAGCACCGTGGACTTCCTGAGGAATCTGGCCGCGCTCGCTCCGGACTTCCAGAAGCTCCTGAACGAGGTCTCGACGACGATCGACACGCTCCAGAGCTCGAACGTCGCGGGCGATTCCGTCGACGAGGTGAGGCAGGGTTTCGAGAACGCCGAGTCCTGCAAAAAGCTCCGCTCAGAGCAGGATTAAGGGATGGCTGCGGGCCTTCGGGCCTTCCGGCTGGGCACCAGGCGTGACGCTACGATCCGCCCATGAGCTTCCTCGTCTTCTTCATCGTCCCCCTCGTCATCGGGCTCTACGCGCAGCACCGCGTGAAGAGCACGTTCGCGCGAAACCTGCAGGTCCCGGTCGCGAACGGGCTTTCCGGCGCCGAGGTCGCGCGCCGCGTGCTCGACGCCAACGGCCTGAACGACGTGCCGATCGAGGAGGTCCAGGGAGCGCTGTCCGACCACTACGACCCGCGCAACCGGTCGGTGCACCTCTCGTCCGAGGTCTTCCGCGGCCGCTCGATCGCGTCTACCGCAGTGGGCGCGCACGAGGTCGGGCACGCGATCCAGCACGCGCAGGCCTATGCGTTCTTCCGCTTCCGGAGCGCTCTCTTCCCGGCCGTCCAGTTCGCCTCCAACATCTGGTTCCTGTTCCTGGTCGGCGGCATCTTCTTCCAGGTCTTCCAGTTCTTCGTCATCGCGATCGCGCTCTACTCGATCGCGGTGCTCTTCCAGCTCGTGACGCTGCCGGTCGAGCTCGACGCCTCGCGCCGCGCGAAGAAGCAGCTCTACGACCTCGGGCTCGTCGCCACGAGCGAGGGCCAGGGGGTCAAGAGCGTCCTCACCGCAGCCGCCTGGACCTACGTCGCAGGCGCGCTGGCCGCGGTTGCGATGCTCCTCTACTACCTCTCGATCTTCACGAATCGCTGAATCGCTGGGGCTGAGTCGCCTGGAACAGGGCCGGGCGTGCGCCCGGCCCTCACGTTCTCGGCATCCAGCTGAAGCGGCGGAGCGCGACGACGACTCCCGCGAGACCCCAGGCCACGACGACGGCCACCGCCCCGAGATCGGAGAAGAGCGACTCGCCGTGCAGGTAGACGCCGTTCACGATCTTGAGGAAGTAGGTGAGCGGGAGCACGTCCGCGACGGCGCGCAGGAACTCCGGGAGATCGGTGCGAGGACCGAAGGACCCGGAGAGGAAGGCCATCGGAAGCAGCACGACGTTGACGACGGCCGACGCGCCGTCCGACGAGCGGATGAGCGCGGCCGCCCCGATGCCCATGCCGGCGAAGCAGGCGACTCCGAGCACCACCGCGCCGGCGAACCCGAGCGAGTTGGCGGGCGCGCCGGCGCCGAAAAGCCCACCGCCGAGCGCGAGCAGCGCCACGGACTGGATCGCGAAGACGACGAGCGTGGACAGGATGACCGCGACGATGTAGGTGGAGGGCGGAAGCGGCGTCGCGCGCAGCCGCTTCAGCGTTCCCGTCTCGCGCCGTCCGACGAGGATGATCGCGAGGCCGGCGAAGGCCGTGTTCGCCGCCCCGTAGCCGAAGAGGCCGGCGAGGAGGAAGTCGGCCGACGCGACCTTCGCCCCGTCCACCGTGACGTCCTGCGAGTAGACGGAGACGAGGAGGGAGTAGAGCAGGAGCGGGAAGATGAAGATGAAGATCGCGGCCTCCCGGCTGCGCCAGAACATGCGCTGCTCCGCCGCGAGCTGGTGCAGCACGAGCCTCATTCCGCGCGCTCCTCCTCGACGAGCTCGAGGTAGACGTCCTCGAGGCTCGGCCTCCGCACCTCGAGCTGGTCGAGCTCGTGGCCCTCCGCGAGCGCCTGCGACGTCAGCTCGTGCAGGAGGCGCGTCGGCTCCTCGGTCTCGATCACGACCGGCTCGCCGTCGCGGCGGTAGCGGATCTCGACCGGCCCCCCGGCGCCGATGAGCTCCTCCGGCGTCCCCTGCTGCACGATCTCCCCCGCCCGGATGACCGCGACGCGGTCGGCGAGCTGCTGCGCCTCGTCGAGGTAGTGCGTCGTCAGGAGGATCGTCTTGCCGAGCGACCGTAGCGAGCGGATCATCTGCCATGCCGTTCGCCGCGCCGCGGGGTCGAAGCCGGTGGTCGGCTCGTCCAGGAACACGAGGTCGGGGTCGCCGACGAGGGCGACCGCCAGGTCGACGCGCCGCTTCTGGCCCCCCGAGAGCGTGCTGATCCGCGCGCCCGCCTTGTCCGTGAGCCCGACGAGCTCGATGACCTCGTCGACGTCGCGCCGCTGCGCGTAGTAGCCGGCGAAGATGCGGAGGAGCTCTCGCGCCGTGAGGTTCGAGACGAGCTCGGACTGCTGGAGGACGACGCCGATGCGCTCTCGCAGCGCGCGGGGCGCCTCCCCGGGATCGAAGCCGAGCACGGACACCTCCCCGCCGTCGCGCTTGCGGTACCCCTCGAGGATCTCGACCGTGGTCGTCTTGCCCGCGCCGTTCGGCCCGAGAAGGCCGAAGACCTCGCCCTCTGCGACCTCGAAGCTGATCCCGCCGAGCGCATCCAGGCCGTTGTACGACTTCCGCAGGTGGTCGACCAGGATCGCCGGTTCCGGCATGTGCGGTGTTCTACTCGCTCCCTGCGGCTTCGGTGACGCTCAAGCGTCGAGCACGAGCTCGAGCACGCCACCCGTGGGGAAGCCGGGATCGTCGCCGGTGAGCTCGCGCGCGATCTCGGAGCAGTCGGGTTGGTGGCAGACCACTGCGATGGGGCCTTGCTCGCCTGCGACCGCCGAGCGCAGTGCGGCGGCCGTCGCGCCGGGGCGAAGGCGCTCGTCGGCCCGTACCTCCGCTCCTGCTGCCTCCGCGATGCGCTCCGCCGTCTGTCGGGCCCGGATCAGCGGGCTCGTGAGGACGAGCGCCGGCGGGTTGGCCTGCGCCGCCAGGCGCTCGCCGGCGTTCTCGGCCTCCGCGCGGCCGCGGCCGCTGAGCTTGCGCAGGTCGTCGGGGTCGCCGGGATCGGCATGCCCGTGCCGGACGAGGAAGACGAGCATCCGGGCCGAGGATATCCGCGCCGAAGTTTGTGACGTTTGCGGCGAGTGTCTGACACCGGGGTGGCGCAGAGGCGCGTCGTTGCGTGTTGCGGTGTCAGACACCGTGCTACGGAAGCGGGGATAGGGTAGGCGCGTGCCGTCGCTCCGGTACGTCTTCTGCGACGTCTTCACGGACACGCCCCTCGCGGGCAACCAACTCGCCGTCTTCACGGATGCACGGGAGCTGGACGCGGCGACGATGCAGGCGCTCGCGCTCGAGGTGGGCTTCTCCGAGAGCGTCTTCGTCCTCCCGCCCGAGGGAGACGGCGACGTCCGCATCCGCATCTTCACCCCCGGCGTCGAGCTTCCGTTCGCGGGCCACCCGATCCTCGGCGCGGCATTCGTCCTCGCCGCGCCGCTCCAGCGCGGCGTGCTCCGGATCGAGACGGGCGCAGGCACGATCCCGGTCGAGCTCGAGCGCGACGACTCGGGCGCGATCGTCTTCGGCCGGATGACGCAGCCCGTGCCGAGCGTCGAGCCGTACCCCGAGGCGGAGGCGCTGCTGTCGGCGCTCGGCGTCCAGGCGGCCGAGCTTCCGCTCGAGCGGTACGACAACGGCCTCCGCCACACGTTCGTCTGCGTCGCGTCGCGGGACGAGGTGGCCGCGCTCCGGCCCGACATCGCCGCGCTCGCCGACCTCGAGGTCATGGTGAGCTGCTTCGCCGGCTCGGGGACGCGCTGGAAGACGCGGATGTTCGCTCCCTCGGACGGGGTTGCCGAGGATCCCGCCACAGGGTCGGCGGCGGGCCCGCTGGCCTGTCACGTGTGCCGCCACGGACGCGCGGAGTGGGGCGAGTGGCTCGAGATCGAGCAGGGCGTCGAGATCGGGCGTCCCTCGACGCTCTTCGCGCGCGCCTACGGGGAGGAGGACGCGGTCGAGCGCGTCGAGGTCGGCGGCCGGGCCGTCGTCGTCTCCCGCGGCGAGTACCGCTTCTAGCTCGACCCGCCGCCCTCCGTTCACTCACCCGAGGGAGGCGGGCCCGCGCGTTCTCGGCTACCACATCGGTGCCGGTCCGCGGGGAAGAGCGGCGGAGCGACGCACGCACGATTTTCGCGGTCGCGGCGACTGCCGAGTCGCCCGGCTCGCTGCTGACGCAGGCGGCGGACAGCAGCGGTGAGCGGAGGGCCCCACTCGGGGCCCTTCGTCATCTCCGGGACAGGAACTCGCCCACGACCTGACTCGCGCGGCGCGCGGCCTCGACGGCCTCGGCGTCGTCCTCGCGAGCCGCAAGATACGCGGCCGAGAACGTGTCGCCTGCGCCGGTGGGATCGGGCACGCCCGCGAGCTCCTGCGCAGGAACGTGCTCGACGAGGGTCTGCGTCACGACGAAGGCGCCCCCGGAGCCGAGCGTGAGGAGCACCTCCGGCACACCCAGGGAGCGCAGAGCTTCGGGCGCCGTGCTGCCGACCAGCGCCTCGGCCTCCTCGTGGTCGAGCTTGAGGATCGACACGGCGCCGAGGACGTCGCCGATGGCGCTGTCCGTCTGTAGCGGACCGAGCTTCGCGGTGCGGACCAAGCCCTGGGCGTCGACCAGCAGCTTCCGATCGCCGCCGGCGAGGGCCGTCATCGTCGCCTCGGGGAAATCCGTCCGGGTCAGCGCGGCGACGTGCACCCACCTGGCATCGGCCACGGCCTCGAGCGCCCGCTCCGGCCCCCAGGGATCGGCGACTGCGGTCTGGCGCATGATCCTGCGCTCGCCGTCGTACTCGAAGCTGTACTGCGTCGTCTCGCGGGACGCATACCAGCGCACCGTCAGGCCGAGGCCTGCGAGGGCGGGAAGCAGCTCGTTCTTGTGGCGATCCGATGCCGCAGCGGCGACGTGCGCGTCAGCGCCGAGGCGAGCGAGCGCGGCGGCCGAGTAGAAGACGCCCCCGCCGACGCGGGGCGCGCCTCCGGCCACCACGTCGCGGGAGAGGTTCCCGATCGCGGCGATCCGGCTCACGCCGGCGCGGCTCGCTCCTCGGAGCGCCGCGAGACGGCGCAGACTGCGGCGGCGAGGGCGAACGCGACGAGGAAGCTCGGGACGGTCGCGCCGATGCCCCAGTCCGGCGGAGAGAGCTTGCCCACGAGGTCGACCCACCAGCCGGGCCCTGTCGGATAGAGCCACTGGTAAACGGCGAAGCCCGCGACCCACGCGAGAACGAGCCCGGGCCGCCAGGCCGGCGCGTCGAACACGTCCTCCTCGGCGTAGTGGCGCCCTGCGGTGAGCCAGTCCGCGAGCAGCACGGCGAAGAGGGGGACGAAGAACGACCCGAGGAGCAGCAGGAAGCTCTGGTACGAGACGAGGTCGATGACGAGCGCACCCGCGACCGCAGCTGCAGTCACGAGCGCGATGAGCAGCTTCTGCGAAGCACGCGGGAGCAGATTCTGGAGCGAGACGGCAGCCGAGTAGACGTTCGCGAACGCCTCGTCCGTCTCCGTCACGAGCAGCGCGAAGAGCGCGAGCGTGGCGGCGAACCCTCCGGCGACGACGGCGGTCGGGAGCGCGGCGGGATCGCTCAGGTCTCGCGACAGCACGAGAACTGCGCCGAGCGCGAGCAGCCAGGCGTCCGGGACGAAGTAGCCGACGCCGGTCCCGACGAAAGCGTCTCGGCGGTTGCGGCAGAAGCGGGTGTAGTCGGCGGCGTACGGCATCCAGGAGACCGTGATCCCGACCACGACGTCCACGCCCTGCCAGACCGAGAGGCCACCTTCGCCGGGTGCGTGCCAGAGAGCGCCGAGGCGGCCGTCGTGGAGCGCCCACCAGGTCAGGTAGAGGAGGGCGGCCGGTACGACCCAGACCGCCACGCGCCGGACGAAGCGCCGGACGAAGCCGATCGGGCCCATGAAGGCGAGAGTCAGCGTGACGACGCCGAAGACGAGAGCCCAGAGCGACTGCGCGCGAAAGCCGAAGACCTTCTCCGAGAGCGCCGCCGCGGCCGTGGCGATGACGAGGAGCTCGAAGATCGACCAGCCGAGGCCCTGGAGGACGTTGATGCCGGTCGGCAGGTACGAGCCGCGGCGTCCGAGGGGAGCACGCATGAGCACCATCCCCGGGACGCGTGCGTCCGTGCCGATGGCACCCGCGACGGCGAGCATCAGGGATCCGATGAGGCTCCCGAGAAGGATCGCGACCAGCGCGTTCGGGAGCGACAGGGCCGGCACGAGCGCGGCGCCGGCGACGATGACGAGCAGCGAGACGCCGAGGTTCCCCCAAAGGAGCCCGGTGTCGAGCGAGCCCAGGACGCGCAGGCGCTCCGGGACGGGCCGGATCCCCCAGGTCCCTTCGATCTTCTCGTGCACGGCGGCGAGCGTATCCGCCTCCAGCGTGTCCCAAGGGGCCATGTCCGGGGTCAGACCCTCCACCGACCTTCACGCCGCGCGACGGAACAGAATGGCCCGGTGATCCCGCGCTACTACCTGGTCGCCGAGGACGCGCACGAGCTCCAGAACCCTGTGTCGGAGGAGAAGATCCTCCTGCTCGGTGAGCGGCTCGGCCTCGGCCCTGATTCGCGTGTGCTCGACGTCGCCTCGGGCCGGGGCGGGCCCGCGCTGCTCCTCGCGCGCGCGTTCGGCTGCGAGATCGAGGGGATCGAGATCGAGCCCGCGTTCCGCGACGTCGCGGAACGGCGGGCCGAGGCGGAGGAGTTGTCGAAGCTCGTCTCGTTCCGGCTGGCTGCGGCTGCCGACGTCGAGCTGGACGCCGAGGCCTTCGACGCCGCCCTCTGCCTGGGCGCGAGCTTCGTCTACGGCGATCTCGCCGAGACCGTCGCGAGGCTCGGGCCCGCCGTGAGGCCCGGCGGCTACGTCGCGGTCGGCGAGCCGTACTGGCGTCGCCTGCCGCTCCCCGACGAGTACGAGGACCGCGGCCTGCTGCTCACGACGCTCGAGGGCACGGTGAGGATCTTCGAGACGGAGGGGCTGCCCGTCGTGTCGGTGCTCGCCTCGTCGGAGGACGACTGGGATCGCTACGAGACGCTGCACTGGCAATCGGTCGAGCGCTGGCTCGCGGAGAACGCCGACGACCCCGACGCCGCGGAGATACGCGCCCGCCACCAGCGCCACAAGTGGAGCTACCTCCGCTTCGGGCGGGAGCTGATGGGCTGGGCGATCCTCGTTGGCTGGAAGCGGCCCGGTCAGCCCGCCAGCAGGCGGCGGAGCACGTAGCGCAGGATCCCGCCGTGCCGCAGGTACTCGCGCTCGCGCGCGGTGTCGAGCCGCACTCGTACCCGGAACTCCGTGTCGTCGGCGCGCACCGCGACCTCCTCCGCCCCGCCGTTCTCGACTCCCGTGATCGAGAACTCCTCCCGACCGGTGAGCCCGAGCGACTCCCGTGAGTCGCCGGGCAGGAACTGCAGCGGGAGGATGCCCATCATCAGCAGGTTCGAGCGATGGATCCGCTCGAAGCTCTCGGCGATCACCGCCTTCGCGCCGAGCAGGTTCGGGCCTTTCGCCGCCCAGTCGCGCGAGGACCCGGTGCCGTACTCCTTCCCCGCGAGGACGATCAGCGGAACGCCTTCCGCCCGGTAGCGCTCCGAGGCCTCGAAGATCGTCATCTCCTCGCCCGAGGGCAGGTGCACGGTCCACGTACCCTCGGAGCCGGGGACGAGCAGGTTGCGCAGCCGGACGTTCGCGAAGGTTCCCCGGACCATGACCTCGTGGTTCCCGCGGCGCGAGCCGTAGGAGTTGAAGTCGCGCCGCTCGACCCCGTGCTCGACGAGGTAGCGCCCCGCGGGCGAGTCCGGCTTGATCGCCCCCGCGGGCGAGATGTGGTCGGTCGTGACCGAGTCTCCGACGGAGACGAGGCAGCGGGCCGCGAGGATGTCCCCGACCGGCTCGGGCTCGAGCGGCATGCCGTCGAAGTAGGGCGCGCGTCGAACATAGGTCGAGCCAGGGTCCCACGCGAAGAGGTCGCCCTCCGGCACCGGGAGCTCCCGCCACGTCTCGTCGCCCGTGAAGACGTCGGCGTAGGTCGAGCGGAACATGTCCTCGGCGACCGACTGCTCGATCGTGCGCTGCACGTCTTCGGGCGTCGGCCAGATGTCCGCGAGGTAGACGTCCTCTCCCTCGGAGCCCGTCCCGAGCGGCTCGTTCACGAGGTCGACGTCCATGCGGCCGGCGAGCGCGTAGGCGACGACGAGCGGCGGGGAGGCCAGGTAGTTCGCCTTCACCTCCGGGTGGATGCGGGCCTCGAAGTTGCGGTTGCCGGAGAGCACGGCGCAGACGACCAGATCGCCGTCGGACACCGCCTGCGAGATCGGCTCCGGGAGCGGCCCGGAGTTTCCGATGCAGGTCGTGCAGCCATAGCCGACGGTGTAGAAGCCGAGCTGCTCGAGGAACGGCGTGAGCCCGGCCTTCTCGTAGTACTGCGTGACGACCTTGGAGCCGGGAGCGAGGCTCGACTTGACCCACGGCTTGCGCGTGAGACCGCGCTCGACGGCGTTCTTCGCGAGCAGTCCCGCTCCGACCATCACCGCCGGGTTGGACGTGTTCGTACAGGACGTGATCGCGGCGATCACGACGCATCCGTGCGCGAGGTCGAACGTCTCCTCGCCGAGCGTCACCTCCATCTGCCGTGGGGTGTCGAGAAGGGCGGCGGGCGACACGGCCGCCTCGCCCCGCGACGGGTCCGCGTCGTGGCCGGGAGCTGCGGACGCGACCGGGTCGCTCGCAGGGAAGGACTCGGCCACCGCCTCGTCGTGCGCGTTCCCGTAGTCGACGCCGAAGCTCGGGAGCGCGGTGAGGAACGCCTGCTTCGCCTCGCGCAGCGGCACCCGGTCCTGCGGGCGGCGCGGGCCCGCGAGGGACGGCTCCACGGTCGACAGGTCGAGGTCGACGATCTGCGAGTACGTCGGCGGCTCGTCGGGGTCGTGCCAGAGCGAGTTCTCCTTGCAGTACGCCTCCACCAGCGCGACGCGCTCGTCCGGTCGCCCGGTCAGCCGCAGGTAGCGGAGGGTCTCCGCGTCCACGGGGAAGAACCCGCAGGTCGCTCCGTACTCCGGGGACATGTTCCCGATGGTGGCGCGGTCGGCGATCGGGAGCTTCTCGAGCCCGTGCCCGAAGTACTCGACGAACTTCCCGACGACGCCCGTCTCGCGCAGGATCTGGGTCACGGTGAGGACGAGATCGGTCGCGGTCGCGCCTTCCGGCAGCTCGCCCATGAGCCGGAAGCCGACGACCTGGGGGACGAGCATCGAGACGGCCTCGCCGAGCATCGCAGCCTCGGCCTCGATGCCTCCGACGCCCCAGCCGAGGACGCCGAGGCCGTTGATCATCGTGGTGTGCGAGTCGGTCCCGAGCAGCGTGTCCGGGAATGCGACACCGTCGCGCTCCTCGACCACCCGCCCCAGGAACTCGAGGTTGACCTGGTGGACGATGCCGGTCGCGGGCGGGACGACCTTGAAGTTCGCGAACGCCTCCTGCCCCCAGCGGAGGAAGGCATAGCGCTCGCGGTTGCGCTCGAACTCGAGCTCGGAGTTCCGGAACATGGCGTACGGCGTCGCGAACTCGTCCACCTGCACCGAGTGGTCGATCACGAGCTCCGACGGGAGCTGCGGATTGACCTTGCCGGGGTCGCCCCCGAGGTCGCTCATCGCGTTCCGCATCGACGCGAGGTCGACGATCGCGGGCACCCCCGTGAAGTCCTGGTGAATGACCCGGCCCGGGTTGAACGAGATCGCCTCGGACGGCTCGGCCGAAGCGGCCCAGCCGGCAACCGCCTCGACGTCCGCTTCGGTGACCGTGGCGCCGTCCTCGTGGCGGAGGACGTTCTCGAGCAGGATGCGGAGCGTGTAGGGGAGCCGCAGCACGTCGTAGCGCTCCTGCAGCGCCTCCAGCCGAAACATCTCGAGCTGGCGGTCTCCGACCCGGAGGCGGGAGCGCGCGTCGAAGCTGTCCGGATGGGCCATCCCTCCGATTCAAGCAGCTTCGACCCGCCTCACGGCTCGTGGCCGAGCTCGGACCGACGGTTACCATGGCCGCGATGGAGGCACAGGCGATTCAGGAGCTGCTCGAGCGGCGCTTCCCGGACGCGACCGAGCTCGAGGTCGAGGATCGGACCGGGACCGGCGACCACTTCCAGGTGACGGTCGCGAGCGCCGAGTTCGACGGGCTCTCGCTCCTCGACCAGCACCGCCGGGTGAACGACGTGCTCGCGGACCGGATCGCCGACGGGTCGATTCACGAACTGCGGATCAAGACGAAAGGAACGGCATGAAGGAGCTGCGAGACCAGATCGAGGAAGTCATCAGGGAGGAGCCGGTAGCGCTCTTCATGAAGGGCACGCCGCAGATGGTCATGTGCGGCAACTCGTACCGCGCGCTGAACGCGCTGCACGCGGCAAAGGCCCCGGTGACGGCCGTCGACATCCTCCCCGACCCCCGCATCCGCCAGGAGCTCTCCGAGCTCTCGGGCTGGCCGACGATCCCCCAGGTCTTCGTCAAGGGAGAGCTCGTGGGCGGCGCGGACATCGTCGAGGAGCTCCTCGCGTCGGGCGAGCTCGAGCGGAAGCTCGACGGCGCGCTCGGCGACGACCGCTCGCAGGAGGTCAAGGTCGTCGCGCTCGAGCTCGCGTAGCGGCGAGAATCGCCGCTACAGGGGCTGAACTGGGCCTTAACCGCCGGTAGGCCCGCGCTCGCGGCGCGCCATCTATAACCGAGAGGCGCGTGCCCGAGCTCACACCTACCCGTGCCTTCGCCGCGCTCTGCGCGGCTGCCGTGCTGGGCGGCGCGGTCGCCGGGGGGGCGCCCGCGCTCCTCGGCGGCTTCTCGGGGTCGACGACGACCGTGGTCACGGAGGCAGCGCCGTCGTCGAACCAGCGCGTCGCCGCCGGCGGGTCGATGACGATCGCCGAGATCTACCGGCGGGCCGCCCCGGGAGTGGTTCAGATCACGTCCACGATCAAGGGCTCGCCTTCCAGCTTCGGCGGCCAGTTCCAGGCTCCGCCGCAGCAGGCGCTCGGCTCCGGCTTCGTCCTCGACAAGGCCGGGCACATCGTCACCAACTACCACGTCGTCCAGGGGGCCGACGACATCAAAGTCAGCTTCTCGAACCGCGACACGGTCACCGCCCGGGTCGTCGGCAGCGATCCCTCCACCGACCTCTCCGTCCTGCGCGTGCAGACGCCTGCGAGCGCGCTCACGCCGCTTCCGCTCGGCAACTCGGATCGGGTCGAGGTCGGGGACGAGGTCGTCGCCATCGGCAACCCGTTCGGACTCGCGCGGACGGCGACCGCCGGGATCATCAGCGCGGTCCAGCGCAACATCACCTCGCCGAACGAGTTCACGATCGACCACGTCCTGCAGACGGACGCGCCCATCAACCACGGGAACTCCGGCGGCCCGCTCCTCGACAGCAACGGGCAGGTGGTGGGGGTCAACACGCAGATCGAGACCGGAGACCCGACCGGCTCGGCGACCGGCAACGTCGGCATCGGCTTCGCCGTGCCGGCCAACACGGTCAAGAACGTGGCGGCCCAGCTCCTGCGGAACGGCAAGGTCTCGCACGCCTATCTCGGGATCCTCGGGCAGGCGATCACGTCGGAGCTCGCCCAGGCCTACAAGCTCCCGGTCGACTCCGGTGTGCTCGTCACCTCCGTCACGCGGCGGAGCGGTGCGGCGCGGGCGGGCCTGAAGGCGGGGCACACACAGGTCGTCGTCGCCGGTGAGACGTACATCCTCGGCGGCGACATCATCGTCAAGCTCGACGGCACACCGGTATCCACGATCGACGAGCTGCGCGACGCGGTCGCCGCCCACAAGCCGGGCGAGAAGGCCAAGCTCGTGATCTACCGCGGCTCGAAGAAGACGAGCGTGCAGGTCACGCTCGGGCGGCAGCCCGCTTCCCCCCAGGGTTAGCCGCTTTCGGCACGGGGTCCGACCGCCTGCCCGGACCCCGTGCCAATTTGCAAGAGCGGGATTTCAATGGAAATCCCGCTCGCAATAGAAAACCCCTGAAGGCGGCGGCTTCGCACCGCAAGAACAGATACACGTGGCGACCACCGTCGCCCGCCCCCGTCCGCGACGAAATCCCTGAGGCCGCGGCCGCGCGTCGCGAACTGCGGCTACTGCTCGCCGTCAGGAAAGGCAGGGTTCCGCGCGAGCTCCTCGTCGGTGAGCCGGTAGCCACGCTCGATCAGACGCCGTTTGCGCTCCTCGGACCAGGTCTCCTCGGCGCGGAACGTCGGGTCGAGCTCGTCGTCGCCGGGATCGCCCCGGACGACGATCCGGGGAACGTGGCGGTCGTGCCGGAACGGGAAGCTCGCCTCCGCGAAGCGCCGCTCGAGCTCGGCGTGCAGGCGGCGCCGTCGCCACGGCGCCGCCGCCGCGACCGCCGCGTCGACGACCTCGGAACGCAGCCGCTGCAGCTCGACGACGGACTCGTCGCGCTCGAGCGCGAGCCGCTCTTCCAGGACCGTGTTGCGAGCGATGGCGACGCGCATAAGCCGCACGATCAGCTCCGGGTAGTGGGCCGGCTCGCCCCGCACGGCTCGCTCCTCGGCGAGCTGGAGCTCGGCGAGCACCGCACGCACCGGCGGGACGGCGCCGAAGCGGTCGAGCCGTTCCCGCACGCGGCGGAGGTACGCGACCTCGGTCGGCCGGTACCTGGTGACGTAGCGGAACGCGACGATGGCGTCCACGCCGGGATTGCGGTAGGCGTGCTCGAGCGGGAAGTTGCGAACCCATCCTCCGTCGGTGGCGATGACGCCGTCCACGCGCACGGGCAGGACGAGCGCGCTGATCGCGGCCGAGGCGAGAATCGCTTCGCCCATCGTCTCCGGTGACGCCGTGCGGGACGAGTACGCGAGCTCGAAGTGCGTCGTGCCGTCGGGCTCGGGACGGTCGCTGACGTCGGTGGCGAAGACGACGAGCTCGATGTCCGCGCCGGCGAGCGCCGAGCCGAGCTCGCCCACGGCCCCGAAGCGGTCGGCGATCGTCCCCGGGAGCGTGTAGTCGTGGAGCCCGCCGAGGAGCAGCTGCCAGACCCGCCGTGGGCGGAACGCCTCCTCGGCCCGGAGCTCGAGCAGGAACTCCTCGAGCTCGTCGAGGCGATCCAGCGTCGCCAGCGCGCCGGTGAGGGCGCCGGCCGAAGTGCCGTAGATCCAGCCGACGCGCGGCCACAGCTCGCTTTCGCGCAGCCGCTTGAGGAAGCCGAGCTCGAGCAGCACGGCGTTGATGCCACCACCCGAGAGGACTAGCCCGACGTCGGCTGCCACGAGGCTATTCTGCCCGGGTGGAATCGGAGCTTCGGCGCGGCGTGGCCGTCGCCCCCGAGCTCGAGGAGGGCACGGACGAAGAGCTCTGGCGTGACGACGACGGCGGAGATCACAGTGGCTGGTTCTGCGTGCGGACCGATCCGTTCCCGTGCCCGGCCCCGAGCTGCGGGTTCGTCGCCGAGTTCATGACCGCGGCGCACCTCGTTCTCGTGTGGGAGGAGCGCGACGACCCGAGTCTGCTCTGGCACGCCCAGCGCGCGAAGGACGTCGGGCGAAACCCCCGCATCGTCTCGTACGAGTCGGCGTTCGGCCCCAGCGCCTCGTACTACGCCTGGGAGGCCGCCGGACGGCCGGTCCACGGCGTGCGCCGGACGTGAGCGGCCGGACGCGGCGCCGGGAGTAGCATGGCCACGGTGGAACGAGAGACCATCCGAGTGTCCGGG
>JBKPTS010000021.1:0-12544 GCA_046735575.1 Actinomycetota bacterium | reverse complement strand
GTGCCCCATCTACTCCGGCAAGCTATACGAGGAAGCCGTTCTACCGAGCGACGGAGCCTAGAGCCAGCGCTTCCAGCGGAAGAACCCGAGGAGCGCGGCCAGCGTGCCGAGCATGAGGCCGACGATCGCCCACCACGCATGCGGCGTGTCGAAGCCCGGGAAGCGCACGTTCATCCCGAAGATGCCCGTGATCAGCGTCAGCGGCAGCAGCACGACCGAGAACACGGTGAGGATGCGGAGGACGTCGTTCTGGCGGTGCGAGATGACGGACTCGTTCGTCGACTCGAGCGCCTCGACGACCTCCTTGAAGTTGTCGAGCAGGTCCCAGATCCGCTCGGCGGCGTCCACGATGTCGTCGAAGTACTCCTCGAGCTCCTCGGGCAGGAAGTGCTCGACGCGGCGTTCCAGGACCCGCAGCGTCGAGCGCTCGGGCTTGATGATCTTGCGGTACGAGATGATCTCCTGCTTCACGTTCGAGATGTCGCGAACCACCTCGTCCGAGCGCCCCTCGAACATGTCGTCCTCGATCCCGTCGAGCTTGTGCGCGATCTTGTCGAGGATCGGGAAGCAGTAGTCGAAGAGGTCGTCCAGGATCTCGTACAGCAGCCGGCCCGAGCCCCGGCTGAAGAGCTGCTCGCGGAACGCGTCGTCGGCCTCGCAGCGCGCGAACAGGCGCGTGACCGGGTGGAGCTCCCGGTTCGGGATCGTGACGACGTAGTCGTGCCCGATGAAGAGGTCGAGCTCCGCAGCGTTCAGGCGCTGGACGGCCTGGTCGTAGACCGGGAAGTGGAGGACGGCGAAGAGGTAGCCCTCGTCCTCGTAGTCGTCGACCTTCGGGCGCTGGCGCTTCGAGACGACGTCCTCGACGTCGAGCGGATGCCAGCCGAAGCGCTCGGCGAGCTCCTGTGCCGTCCCGACGTCGGTCGAGACGACGTTGATCCAGGTGAGGCCGTCAGCGGAGAGCTCGTGGACGAGCGGCGCCGGACGTGTGACGACCTCGCCCGAGCCACGGGCCGTGCGTGAGCGCCGGATGCGAGGCAGGCTCGGCATGGGTACTGAGGGGGTCGTCGACCGTCGGGAGCATGTTCGGCATCTTACCCGGGAGGCCTGCAGAACAGGCTCCTGGGACACTGCCCGCGTGCGCGACGGCTTCCTCCTCGACCCTGACATCGCGTACCTGAACCACGGCGGCTACGGCGCGTGCCCGAGACCTGTCTTCGAGGAGTACCAGCGGTTGCAGGTCGAGCTCGAGCGCGGCCCGACGGACTTCCTCGGCAGACGGCTCGCCGGCTGGTCCTGGACCGAGGGCGACGGACCCGGCCTGCTCGAGTCTGCGCGTGGGGCACTGGCTGCCTTCGTCGGGGGCGCTGCGAGCGACCTCGTCTTCGTGCCGAATGCGACCTCGGGCCTGAACGCGGTCATCCGCTCGCTGGAGCTCTCGCCGGACCACGAGATCCTGACGACCGCTCACGAGTACGGCGCGATAGTCAGGACGTGGCAGTTCGTCGGAGCCCGGCTCGTCGTGTGCGAGCCGGACGAGCTGCCCGGGCGGATCGGCCCGCGGACGCGCGCGGTTCAGGTCTCGCACGTCACCTCGCCGACCGCTCTCGTCTTCCCCGTGGCCGAGATCTGCGCGGCGGCGCGGGAGGCGGGAGTGCTCTCCGTCGTGGACGGCGCGCACGCACCCGGACAGCTCGACCTCGACCTCGACGGTATCGGCGCGGACGTCTACGCCGGGAATTGCCACAAGTGGCTCTGCGCTCCGAAGGGCGCCGGCTTCCTCTGGGCGCGCCCCGAGCACCAGGGGTGGATCGCCCCCAGGGTCGTGAGCTGGGGCTGGCACGAGAACGCCGGCTTCGGCGAGCGCCACGACTGGGCCGGGACCTTCGATCCGGCGGCGTACCTTTCGGTGCCGAAGGCGATCGACGTGCACCGATCCTTCGACCTCGGGCGCATGCGCGCCCTCGCCGACCTGGCCGAGCGGCGCCTCGGCGAGCTCGGGCTCTCTCGGGCTCACGGGGTCGCGGCCCCGTTCATGCGGTCGGTCGAGCTTCCCCCCGGCGATGCGCACGAGCTCTGGCGGCGGCTGTACGACGAGTTCCGGGTCGAGGTCCCGGTGTTCGAATGGGAGGGCACGCGCCTGCTCCGCGTCTCCATCGGCCCCTACAACGACGAGGAGGACGTCGACCGCCTCGTCGACGCCCTCCGTCGCTCGCTCTAGCCCGGTGAGACGGCGGCGCGCCACCCTGCGGACGCGCCGCCGCGAACCGCTCTAGCCCGGCGTGATCGAGCCGAAGAGGCCGTGCGACTCCTCGTCCGGCCCGGCCGTGAAGAAGAGCGTGTCGGTCGGGCCTGCGGCGCCGCCGTTCCCGAACTCGAGCGCCCACAGGCCGTCGATGGTCAAGGACTTCCCATCCGGGCCCCGCAGTTCGCCGCGATGCTCGAAGCGCCCGTTCTGAAGCTCGGCGTAGGCGTTGATCTGGCCGTCGCCGAAGTTCCCGACGAGGAGATCGCCACCGAAGCGCCCGAAGCTCGGAGGTGCCAGAGCGAGGCCCCAGGGTGCGTTCAGCTGACCGTGCTGGGCGACGCGCCCGAGCAGGGCGCCCGACGGGTCGTAGACGTCGACGAAGCCGAGGCCCTGGCCCGCGACCTCGTCCTCCGCTTCCTCGTCCTGCTTCGCGTAGCTCACGAAGATGCGCGAGCCGATCGCCTGGATCCCGAACGGCGCGTAGCCGTCGGGCAGGCTCGGGTCGTCGAAGCCGGCGTTCGGCACGAGGTGCCACGAGCCGTCGAAGACGTCGACCTGCGCGTTGTGGAAGTCGGCCGCGTAGAGCCGCGCGCCGCTTCCGGTCCCCGCGATGGCGAGGCCCTTGTAGATCGCGCCGGCGACGGAGCCCTGCGTCGGCACCTGGGCGGCGGGCCCGCCGTTCCAGCCGCGAAGGACGCCGTCCTCGCTCGCGAAGATGAAGCGTGCGGACCCTCCGGCCGGGAGGACGAAGTTGCCGGAGTCGGTCGTCCCGTTGTGGAAGACGACCCCGGTCGGGCCGCCGGCGACGCCGACCTCGAGCGGGATCGAGTTCGTCGTCACGTTGTAGACCGTCGACAGGTCGGTCCCGTTGTCGGCGATCCACCAGGGCGTCGGCGTGCTCGCCGGGCCGGCGACGAGCCCCCACGCGTTGACGAGGTTCGAGTGGGCCAGGACACCGCTGCCGCCCTCGTCGGACACGAGCGGATGCACGGTGTAGGCGTTTCCGACCGCCGCTGCGGCGGGTAGTGCGGCCACCACCAGTGCCGCGAGCGCGGCAATGGCGACGACAAGACGTGCTTTGAGGCTGGTCATTCCCCCTCCTTTCCGCTTGTCGCCCGGGTACTTCGGGATTTCGGTGCGACCGGTTTCGGGAAGCGCACTCGCCCGGCGGCTCGGGACCGGCCAGACTTCCGGAGGTGATCCAGCAGGCCATCCAGACTCTTCTCGACGGCCATGACCTCGGCCGCGAGGGGGCCCGCGAGGTGATGGGCGAGATCATGCGCGGGGAGGCGACGCCCGCTCAGATCGGCGCGTTCCTGGTTGCTTTCCGGGTGAAGGGCGAGACGGCGGAGGAGATCGCCGGCTGCGCCGAGGCGATGCGGGAGCACGTCGTGCCCGTGCGACCGACGCGCGACGACCTCGTCGACACGGCCGGGACCGGGGGAGACGGTGCGCGGACGCTCAACATCTCCACGGCTGCGGGCATCGTGGCTGCGGCGGCGGGCGCGGCCGTGGCGAAGCACGGGAACCGCGCGGTCTCGTCCGCCTCCGGCTCGGCGGACGTGCTGGAGGCGCTCGGGTTCCGGCTCGATCTTCCGGCCGAGCACATCGCGCGCTCGATCGACGAGCTGGGCTTCGGCTTCATGTTCGCCCCGCTCCACCATCCGGCGATGAGCCACGCCGCGCCCGTGCGACGCGAGGTGGCGACGCGTACCGTGTTCAACGTGCTCGGGCCCCTCACGAACCCCGCGGGAGCCCGCTCCCAGATCGTGGGCGTCTACTCGCCGGACCTCGTGCGCACGGTCGCGGAGGTGCTCGCGCATCTGGGCGCGCGCCGCGCGTTCGTCGTCCACGGGGCCTTCGGGATCGACGAGCTCTCGCCTGCCGGCCCGAACTTCGTCTGCGAGGTCGTCGAGGGCTGCGTGCGCGAGCGGACGATCGACCCGGTCGAGCTCGGGCTGGAGCGCTGTGCCCCGGAGGAGCTCCTCGGCGGCGACTCGGAGGCGAACGCCTCGGCGATTCGCGCCGTCTTCGGAGGGGCCGACGGCGGCCGGCGCGACGCGATCCTGCTGAACTCCGCGGGCGCGATCGCGGCCGGAGGCCACGCCGAGGACCTGCGCGAGGGGCTCGAGCTCGCGCGCCGGGCGGTCGATTCGGGAGCGGCGGCGGAGAGGCTGGAGGAGCTCGCGAGGTTCAGCAATGCGACTTGAGGAGGCGCTTCGCGGAGGCGGGCTGGCGGCGATCGCCGAGGTGAAGCGGCGTTCGCCCTCGGCCGGCGACCTTCGTCCGGATGCGGACCCGGCCCAGCTGGCCGCCTCGTACGAGCGCGCCGGGGCGGCGGCGGTGTCCGTCCTCGTCGACGAGCGGTTCGCCGGCTCCTGGGACGACCTGCGAGGCGCGCGCGCCGCGACGCAACTGCCCCTCCTCGCCAAGGGCTTCTTCGCGACCGAGGACGACCTCCGAACGGCGCGAGAGGCAGGCGCGGACGCGGCGCTCCTCATCCTGCGCGACCTGGACGACCCGACCGCTCGACGGCTGCTCGAGGTCGCGGCGGCGCTCGGCCTCGACGCGCTGGTCGAGGTGCACGACGCGGAGGAGCTCGCGCGTGCTCAGGCTCTGGACGCACGAGTCCTCGGGATCAACGCCCGCGACCTCGAGACGTTCGAGGTCGACCGCCGCGCGCAGCTCAAGCTCGTCGCCCGGGCGCCGCGAGATCGCGTCCTCGTGGCCGAGAGCGGGATCCAGTCCCGGGCGCAGGGAGCGGCTGCCGAACTCGCGGGAGCCGAGGCGATCCTCGTCGGCTCTGCCCTCATGCGCGCTCCCGACCCGGCGGCGAAGCTCGCGGAGCTCGTCTCGCGGCCGCTCGTCAAGGTCTGCGGCCTCACCCGGGAGGAGGACGTCGCGGTGGCCGCCGAGGCGGGCGCCGATCTCGCAGGGTTCGTCCTCGCCGAGGCGAGCCCGCGGCGGGCTCCCGGGGTGCTGCCGGTGCCGGACACGATGCTCTCGGTCGCCGTCTACGTCGGCGAGCCCGGAGCCGCACCCGCCGACCTCGTCCAGCTGTACGAGCACGAGGAGGGCAAGGTGCGGGGGCGGGACGGCGTCCTCCTGCGGGACGGGACGCGCGTGGCTCGCGTCGTCGACCTGCCCTGGGAGGAGGAGGACGCTGCGCATCTCGAGCGAGCGCGGGCCGCGAACGGCCGGATCGTCCTCGCAGGAGGTCTGGGGCCGGAGAACGTGCGCGCCGCGATCCACGCGGTCCGCCCCTGGGCGGTCGACGCCAGCTCCCGCCTCGAGCGGGAGCCGGGGGTCAAGGATCACGCACGCGTTCGCGCGTTCGTGGAGGCGGCGAGGTGACGACCGTCGCGCAGGGCCTGTACGGGGAGTACGGAGGGCGGTACGTCCCGGAGACGCTGGTCCCCGCGCTCGACGAGCTCGAGCGCGGGTGGGAGGAGGCGATGGCGGACGCGGCGTTCGCCGCCGAGCTCGCGACGCTCGCGGAGCGCTACGTCGGACGGCCGACGCCGCTCTACGAGACGCGGCGCTTCGCGCCGGTCGGCCGCAGGATCCTGCTCAAGCGCGAGGATCTCTGCCACACCGGGGCGCACAAGATCAACAACGCAGTCGGGCAGGCGCTGCTCGCGGAGCGCCTCGGGAAGCGCCGCGTCGTCGCGGAGACGGGCGCGGGCCAGCACGGCGTCGCTGCCGCGACAGTGTGCGCGCGGGCCGGTCTCGAGTGCGTCGTCTACATGGGCTCCGAGGACATGCGCCGCCAGCACCCCAACGTGGAGCGCATGCGCCTCCTGGGCGCGGAGGTGCGCCCGGTCGAGCTCGGCACGAAGACGCTGAAGGAGGCGACGAGCGAGGCGATCCGCGACTGGATCACGAACGTGGAGACGACCTACTACCTCATCGGCTCGTGCGTCGGGCCGCATCCCTACCCGCTGATCGTGCGCGAGCTGCAGGCGGTGATCGGCCGCGAGGCGCGCGCCCAGGCGCTCGAGCTCGCAGGCCGGCTGCCCGACGCGGTCGTCGCCTGCGTCGGCGGCGGCTCCAACGCCATCGGCCTCTTCGCGGGCTTCCTGGACGACGAGGACGTGCGGCTCGTCGGGGTCGAGGCGCACGGCGCGGCGAGCCTCTCGAGCGGGCGGGCGGCGGTGCTGCACGGTGCGCGCTCGTCCGTCCTCGCGGACGGAGACGGGCAGATCGAGGAGACGCACTCGATCTCGGCGGGCCTCGACTACCCCGGGGTCGGGCCCGAGCACGCGTTCCTGCGCGACAGCGGCCGCGCGGAGTACGTGACCGCCACGGACGAGGACGCCCTCGCAGCGTTCCACCGGCTCGCCGAGACGGAAGGCATCCTGCCCGCACTCGAGCCCGCCCACGCGCTCGCGCGCGCGCTCGAGCTCGACGGCGAGCTCGTCCTCGTCGGGCTCTCGGGCCGCGGCGACAAGGACCTCGCGGAGGTCCTCGCCCGCTGAGCAAGTCTCTGGTCGTCTACCTGATGGCGGGCCGCAGGGTGCCGGAGCTCGCGAGCGCGGCCGTCGCCGGAGGCGCCGATGTCGTCGAGATCGGCTTCCCGTTCTCGGACCCCCTCGCGGACGGCCCGGTAATCCGGCACGCGGCCGAGCAGGCGCTCGCCGAGGGCATGCGGCCCGCGGCGTGCCTCGAGTGCGTGCGCACGATCCGGGCGCAGCACGAGGTGCCGCTCGTGCCGATGACGTACTCCTCGATCCTCGAGGCGTACGGCTGGGAGCGGTTCCCGGCGGACGCGGCGAGCGCGGGCGCGACGTCGCTGATCGTCGCCGACCTTCCGGTGGACGAGCGTCCGGAGCTTCGGCGCGTGCAGCTCGTGGCGCCGACGTCGACGGACGAGCGGATCTCGCTCGCGGGCGAGCGGACGGACGGCTGGCTCTACCTCGTGACCCTGACCGGGACGACAGGGGCCCGGGACGAGCTCTCGCCGGCCCTCGCGCCGCTCGTGGAGCGGACGCGCCGGCTGACCGAGGCACCGCTCTACGCGGGCTTCGGCATCTCGACCCCGGCGCAGGCAGCCGCCGCGGCCGAGCTGGCGGACGGGATCGTGGTCGGATCGGCGGCGGTACTCGCGGCGGAGGAAGGCCCGCAGGCGCTCGAGACGTACGTCGGTCGGCTCCGAGCGGCGCTCGCGTAGCGGCAGGGGCGCCTGCCGGTCAGCCGCCCATCTGCATCATCGAGCCTCCCGGGTGCGAGCCGGGGATCGTCAGCCCGGGGATCGCATCGGGGGCCGCGAAGAAGAGGACGCCGAGCGCGAGCAGGATCGCCGCCGTTCCGTACGTGACGGCGCGCCCCCAGGGCAGCAGCTTCTCGGCGGCGATGAGGCCGGCGACGAACGCCATCCAGGCGATGCTCATCATCCCGAGCGCGAAGAGCGAGGCCATCAGCACCCAGCAGCAGCCGAGACACCACGCGCCGTGGCGGCTGCCCATCTCGAGCGCGCCGCGAAGCCCTTCGCGCCACGATCCGACCAGGAAGCCGAAGGGGCTTCGGCAGTGCCTCAGGCAGACGCTCTTGAACGGCGTCAGCTCGTAGATCGCAGCCGCGACGAGGATGACGCCGGCGACCCAGCGACCGGCACGATCCCAGGCGAGGACGTCTCCGAGCGCACGTCCCCCCAGATCCGAGACTGCGAACGCGGCGGCCCCGGCGCCGGCCCACACCAACAGGTAGCCGGACGTGAAGACGAGAGGCGCCACGAGCGACCGTCCTCTCGTCATGCGCGAGTAGAGAGCGACGGTCGGCGCGACCGACGGGAACATCATCGCGGCCATCATCACCGTCCAGACCCCGAGGAACCAGCCGAGCGTCCCGAGGCTCGTGCCGGGCCCCTCGTCCATCCCGCGCATGCGGTCGACGGTCGACCACCAGGCGAGCGCGGCGAGGACGAAGAGCAGCGCGACGAGCCCGGCCCGGACGCGGACGGCCGCGAACGCCGGCGCGAGTCCGGCGCCGTCCGGGCGGCTCCCGTGCGCGGACGCGATCACGGCTGCCTCAGGCGGCCCAGGAGAACTCGGCTCTGGACAGCCCCGTCTTGCCTTCGTACTGGATGCCGAAGGCGTCGATGCTCGACCGCTTCGCCTCGGCGACGACCATCTCTGACCCTGGCGGGTAGAAGACTCCGGTGAGCCGGACCGGCTCTCCCGTCTCGATGCCGAACGGGACGATGTCCTCGATCTCGAAGTCGACCGTGTCGGCGATGCGGACGCTGTGCCGCAGGCCGTCTTCTCGAACGTCGAACGCCGCACGCTCGACACCGACCACCTCGCCCACGAGAGGCGCAATCGCCGCCATCGGGCCGCCCTTCTGGCCTGCGAAGACAGCCGTGAGTTTCTCCATCTGCTCTTCGCTCGCGCGCTCGTCGACGTACATGCCGACGCGCCAGTTGCCTTCGGTCATCACCTTGGGGCTGTCGACCAGCACGGCGACCGTGAGCCCGCCTATGTCGGTCCCCTCGATCTCGCCGTCGCGGATGTTGAACACGAGCGTCACGCGACAGTAGTCGTAGGTCGCGCCATGGTCCATGGTCACGATGCACGGACACAACAGGTCGCACGAGCACGTCTCGATGTAGCTGCCCTTGAGGTGCCAGGCCATCGGGCCTCCTTCCGGGGATCGGGCTCGGCGGATTCTGCTCCTTTTCACGCACTCCCGTCAACGTGCCGGCGCCGGCACGCGCGGGGGTGCGCCGAGTGTGTGCCGGATGACGAAAGGACACTTCCGTCGCCGCGACGGAGCGGCTACCAGAAGGGGACTCGTCCTACTCCCGATTGGAGCTGCCAATGCCCCGAGCCCTCGTCCCCTTCTTCATCGCCCTGCTCGCCGCGGTCGGACTGCTCGTCGCGCCGGCTGCCGAGAGCGCCTCGCCTGATCTCGTCGTCAGCCAGCTCTACGCAGGCGGCGGCAACTCGGCGGCGCCGTTCGCCAACGACTTCGTCGAGCTCTTCAACCGCGGCTCGACGAGCATCGACGTCTCGAGCTGGACGATCCAGTACGCCTCCTCGGGCGGCACGACCTGGCAGGCGACACCTCTCTCCGGCTCGGTGCAGCCCGGCCACTACTACCTCGTTCAGCTCGCGTCGGCGGCCGCGATCGGCTCGCCGCTTCCGACACCGGACGCGAGCGGGACGACGAATCTCGCGGTCTCCGGCGGCAAGGTCGCCCTCGTCCGCGGCAGCGCGCTTCTGTCCTGCGGGGGGTCCGCGGGAAGCTGCTCCGGAGACTCGACGATCGCGGATCTGATCGGGTACGGGTCGGCCGCCGACTACGAGGGAAGCGCCGCCGCGCCTACGCCGAGCAACACGCTCGCCGAGGTTCGAGCGGGCTCCGGATGCACCGACTCGGACGACAACGCGGCCGATTTCTCGACCGCCGCGCCGGCGCCCCGGACCTCGTCCTCTCCGTCTTCCTCGTGCGGCTCCGGGCCTCCGCCGCCGGGAGGGGTCTCGCAGAGCGCCTCGGTCGACATCGACGTCCAGTCGGCTCTCTCGATCGCGCTCGAGCGCTCGAGCGTCAGCTTCGGGCACGCCGCATCCGGGGAGACGCCGGCATCCGTCTCCGAGCACGTGACCGTCGTCAGCAACAACGAGACCGGATACGCGCTCAGCGTGCACCGGTCGGCGTTCACGCCCGCCGACCTCCCGCTCGGCATCTCCGGCTCCGCGCCGAGCGGCGGCCAGATCGCACCCCCGCTCGCAGGCGGCGCCATCGCGCCGATCCCGATCGCCCCGGCCTCGGATCTCCTCGTCGGAACCACGTCCGGCCCCGGGGCGCCGTCCGGCGACGTGTGGGCGACGAGCCTCGGCTTCACGGCTCCGCTGCCCGTCGTCCCGGCAGGTCACTACACGGCGAACGTCACCTTCACCGTCATCGGGCGATGAGCGTCGTCGCCCGGGCGGCGCTGCTCCTGGCTCTGGCCGTGCCCGCCTCGGCGGGCGCGGCCGCGAGCCGCCCCTCGGTGGCGCTCACGGCGTCGCCGGCGCACGTCTCGCTCGCAGGCGCGCAGGCGGCCGTCGTGCGCGTCTCGAACGGCGGCAGCCGGCGAGTCGTCGTCGATGTCCGCCGTGCGGGCCTCGTGCTCGACCTCCGGGGGCGGCCAAGGATCGTGTCGCGACTGCGGAGCCTCGATGCGAGCTCGTGGCTGACCGTGCGCCCGCGAGCGGTCGCAGTGCGCGCCGGCGGCGTCGTATCGCTCACCGTCACGGCGCGGGTGCCGCCGCGCGCCGAGCCGGGCGACCACCCGGCGCTTCTCCTCCTGACGACGCGTCCTCGGCGTCGCGCGGGCGTGGCGGTGAAGATGCGCCTCGGCGTCGTCGTGGACGTCCGGGCACCCGGGAAGATCGTGCGCAGGCTCGCCCTGCGCGAGCTCCGTGCCCGGTCGCACGGACGGATGCACATTCTCGAGCTCCTCGTCGTGAACCGCGGCAACGTCACAGAGGAGCTCGGGCCCGATCGCGTCGTGCTCACGCTCAGCCGGCGCGGACGGCTGCTCGCGAGGCTCAGAGGAGAGCCGCGCGAGCTCCTACCGCGCAGCCGCGGCCTCGTGCTCTTCCGCTATCGCGGCCCGGCGCACGGCGTCGTCTCGGCGCTCGTTGCGCTGGCCCCCGACGAGGGCGGCGCGAGCGTCCACCGCAGTTTCCGCCTCCGGCTGTGAGCCGTCCGCACTTTTCGGTCGGGCGGAAGAAGACCATCCTCTCCGGCGTCTGGTCGATCAGTGCCGGGGCCCCAACGTACCCTCTGCGTTGGGGTCCTGACCGAATCGCTGCGGTCAGAGTGGGTTCTGCCGGCCGGCTACGCGGGCGTCACGAACCAGACCTGCGGCTCGCCCGTGACTCCCGCGCGCCCCATCGCAGTCTTCAGCGCCTCCGAGCTCGCGAAGGACTGAGCGTCGGCACTCGACTGGAAGTCGTGCCACACGGTCACGTCGTTGGGATCGTCGATCGACTGGAACACGGCGTCGTCGGTGACTCCCATGGGCCGCCGCTCCGCGTCGAACTCGTCGTACACCTTCCTCCACTCCGCGTAGTCGCGCACGTTGTGCCGGACGAAGAGCCGAACCATTCGCGATCCTCCCTCGTACGTTTGGGCCACTTGTCGCCCCGGGTCTGACGCCAGGCTGGGCAGACCCGCATGCGGCCGGCAGGATTCGAACCTACGAGGATTCATGCGGGTTTGCGGGAACCCCTGCACACCCGGTGCACCCACGCCGTGAATGAGTACCTAGACGAGCGCGGCGTACTCTAGCTCCGAGGGTTCCAGCAGCACGTGGGAGTACGTGTCGAGCGTCATCGACCCACGGGCGTGCCCCACGTAGGCGGACACCCTCGGGATCGGGGTGCCACGCAGGACGAGCAGGCTGATTCGCCTATGCCGAAGGTCATGCGGGCTGAAGTGCGGCGTTCCCGTGGCCCTGCAGGCGCGTGTGATGGCCGTACGTAGCCTCGCATCGTCCAGATCCGGAAAGACCCTGTCCGCGAGATCGCGATCCTCTCGGGGCGTTAGAGCGCAGACGGCGGCGTGGATGTCGGGGTCGACGGGGTCGATCCAGCGCGGCATCCCGGTCTTCGACGTGTCGGGACGGACGCGCCAGCGCCCCGCGTGCTCGTCGATGTCCCCCCAGGTCAACTCGGTGAGTTCCGAGATGCGCATGCCGGTCGCATCGAGCGCGAGCACGGGCAGGCGGTAGCGGGCGGGAAGGGCGCGAACGACCTCCTCCACGTGTGCCGTCTCGGGTGGCGCGATCTGCGTGCGCTGCTGTCGGGGGAGACGGATGCGGCGGTCTCGGGCGACGTTCGGCTCGAGCTGCGCGTGGTCGAGCGCCTGCTGAAGGACGTTCAGGCTCTTGCGCACGGTCGAGGGCTTACACGTCTCCGCGAGCGTGGAGATCGCGTTCGCGACGTCGTCGACGGTGAGATCCTCGATCGGGACGTCCCCGCTCAGCGTCTGCAGGCGCTTGAGCGAGTCGCCGTGGATGCGCACGGTGCTGGCCGAGATGTCGATGCGCGACCCGAGCCAGCGCTTGCCCGCCTCGGCCACCGTCAACGGCGTGTCATCGGCTCCGGAGCGCAGCCGCTTGCGGATCTCCTTCCCGAGTCCGGCAGCGAGCAACCCGGAGATCAGGTTCCGACGGAGCACCGCCTCGCGTTTCGTCCGGAACGATCCCGCGTGCTCGATCTTGGCCTCGCGGCCACCGAGCTTGTAGCGGACGAGAAATCGCCTCTGCGGCCCCTCACCGCGGGCGATGATGTAGGCGCTCCCTGGCAC
>JBKPTS010000020.1:0-46920 GCA_046735575.1 Actinomycetota bacterium | reverse complement strand
CGCCGCACCCTTCTTCGCGCCCGCGGCGGCGGAGCCGCCGCGGGCGCTACCCGCCGGCTCCGTCGAGCCTACGCCGGGCAGCGCTCGGTGTCGCGAGTGCTCGGTTGTCTAGGAAGGCCGCGAGGCGAGCGCCACCTGCACGGTGTGGCTCTTCCCGCCGCGGACGTACGTGATCGAGACCTTGTCGCCCGGTTGCTTCGCGTCGACGGCGTTCTGCAGCTGCTGCGACGAGGTGATGCGCACCCCCTCGAAGGCGACGATGACGTCGCCGCCGGTCGGGTACGTCTCGCCCTCGACCGTGCGCGAACCGGTCGCGGCCTTGAGCCCGGCGGAGTCCGCGGGCGTTCCCGCCTTCACGTTCTCGAGCTCGACGCCGGCCGGCATGTTCAGCTTCTGCGCGACTCCCTGCGGGATCGACGCGAGCTGCACGCCGAGATACGCGTGGACGACCTTGCCGCTCGAGATCAGTCGCGGGACGATCGAGGCCACGGTGTTGGACGGGATCGCGAAGCCGACGCCGTCGTTGCCGCCGGAGTCGCTCTCGATCTGCGCGTTGACGCCGACGACCTTGCCCTGCGCGTTGAGGAGGGGACCGCCGGAGTTCCCGTGGTTGATCGCCGCGTCCGTCTGGATCGAGTCGGTGATCTGGAAGTTGTTGGGCGCCTTCATCTCCCGGTGGAGCGCGCTGACGATTCCGCTCGTCAGCGTCTCCGGAAGGCCGAACGGGCTTCCGATGGCGACGACCCCGTCTCCGACCTGAAGCGCATCCGAGTTGCCGACCTTGAGCGGGTACAGGAGCGAGGAGGGAGCGTCGACCCTGATCACCGCCAGGTCGGTCGAGCTGTCGCTGCCGACGACGGTCGCCGGATACACGGCGCCGTTCCAGAAGCGGACGGAGAGCGTGTCGGCCCCGGAGACCACGTGCTGGTTGGTGACGATGTGGCCCTCGTTGTCGAAGACCCAGCCGGAGCCCTGCGCCTGCTGCTGCTCCTGCCCGCCGAAGGGCGCCGTGCTCGACCCTGTCGCCGTGATCTGGACGACGCCGCGGTTGGCGAGGTCGTAGATGCTCCCGATGGAGAGCTTGCTCTCCGAGGCGGGCTGGGAGCCCTGCACCGTGACCTGCCGGACGACCGTCGTCCCGCCGCCGTCCGCGAGCAGCGCGTAGGTCCCGGCGCCGGCGCCCGCCGCGACGGCGGCCGTTCCGACGAGGCCGGCGACGATGGCCGCGGTACGTGTACGTGGGTTCATGTGTTCCTTTCCGTAGGGACCCGCCAATTGCAGCTGGGAAAGCCTAAGCATCGCCTGAGATACCCCTAAGAACTCGCTAAGACTCCCGCTGCGCGCGAGGCGGTCGCGCACAATGGGCGGCATGAGAATCCTCGTCGTCGACGACGAGCCTGCCGTCCGCGACTCGCTGCGGCGGGCGCTCGAGCTCGAGGGATACGAGGTCGAGCTCGCCGCCGACGGCGAGGCGGCGCTCGCGCACCTCGAGGCGCAGTCGCACCCGGATGCGGTGGTCCTGGACATCCTCATGCCCGGGATCGACGGCCTCGAGGTCTGCAGGCGGATGCGGGCCGCGGGAGCCGAGGTACCGGTGCTGATGCTGACGGCCCGGGCAGAGGTCGACAGCCGGGTGGCCGGCCTCGACGCCGGGGCCGACGACTATCTCCCCAAGCCGTTCGCGCTGGCGGAGCTGCTCGCGCGCCTTCGTGCCCTCCTCCGCAGGTCGACGAACGGGAGCAGCGCTGCGCTTCGCTTCGGCGACCTCGAGCTCGAGCCGGGCACGCGGGAGGTGCGGCGCGGGCAGGACCGCATCGAGCTCACGCGCACGGAGTTCGCGCTGCTCGAGCTCTTCCTCCGCAACCCGAGGCAGGTGCTGACACGGTCGATCATCTTCGAGCGCGTCTGGGGCTACGACTTCGGCCCGAGCTCGAACTCGCTCGACGTGTACATCGGCTACCTGCGGCGCAAGACGGAGGCGGGCGGGAAGCCGCGCCTGATCCACACCGTGCGTGGCGTCGGCTACGCGCTGCGCGAGGCCTCGTGAGCTTTCGCGCGCGCATAGCGGTCGCCGCCGCCGCGGCCGTCGCCGTGACGGTCGTCGTCGCCTCCGTCGTCCTCTTCTTCGTCGTCCGCTCGCAGCTGCGGGCCCCGATCGACGCATCGCTGCGGGCGCGTGTCGCCGACATCGCGAGCCATGGGCTGACGCTCGTCCCCGGCACCGACGGGAAGACGTACCTCGGCGGCGTGCGTCCGGGGTTCGGCGAGGCCATCGCCTACGTCCAGGCGGTCAAGTCGAACGGGAACGCGCTGCTGCCGCCCCTGCAGGACGTCCAGCTCCCGGTGAGCGACGACGCGGTCACGATCGCCCGCACGTCCCGCGGCACGTCCTGGTCCGATGCGGAAGTCGGGGGAGTCCACATGCGCGTGCTCACGGTGTCTGCCGGGCCGGGCTACGCGCTCGAGGTCGCCCGGCCCTTGACGGAAGTGGACAAGTCTCTGCGGCGCATCGGCCTCTTCCTGTTCCTCATCGCCGGCGCGGGCGTCGCCGGCGCCGCTGCCCTCGGCCTCGCCGTGTCCCGCGCAGCGCTGTCCCCCGTCAAGCGCTTGACGGACACGGCTGAGCGTGTCACGGTCACGGGCGACCTCTCGCAGCGGATCGACGTCGAGGGACGCGACGAGCTGAGCCGCCTCGCCGCGAGCTTCAACAGCATGCTGGCGGCGCTCGAGGAGTCGACGCGCGCGCAACGGCAGCTCGTCGCCGACGCCTCTCACGAGCTGCGCACGCCGCTCACGAGTCTGCGGACGAACATCGAGGTGCTCGCGAGCGATCGCGCGCTCCCGCCCGAGGACCGGGGCAAGCTGCTCCGGGACGTCGTCGAGCAGCTGGGCGAGATGACGACGCTGATCGCGGAGCTGATCGAGCTCGCGCGAGCCGAGCAGCAGACGGCGGAGCCCGAGGACGTGCGGCTCGACCTGCTCGCGGACACGGCGCTCGAGCGGGCGAGGCGCAACTGGCCCGGGATCCGCTTCACGGCGAAGCTCGAGGAGTCGACGGTGCGAGGGGTCGCCGCGACGATCGAGCGGGCGATCGGGAATCTGCTCGACAACGCCGCGAAGTGGAGTCCTGACGGCGAAGAGGTCCGCCTGGAGGTCCGAGGCGGCGTCGTGAGCGTGAGCGACCACGGCCCGGGAATCGACGACGAGGACCTCCCGTACGTCTTCGACCGCTTCTATCGCGCTCGCTCCGCGCGAGGGCTCCCGGGCTCGGGCCTCGGGCTCGCGATCGTCCGCCAGGTCGCGGACACGCACGGCGGCGACGTCGTCGCGGAACGGGCGGAAGGCGGGGGCACGCGTATGGTGCTGTCGCTCGGCGCGCGCGCTCCAGTGGCCGCGTGAGCTTCTTAGCCAGTTCTTACGCGCGTCTTAGAAACCGCTGGTGAGATGTGGGTCGTGAGCGGAGGCGCGAAGCTGAAGATCGTGGCGGCGTCGGTCGCCGTCCTGGCGGTTGCCGGCGGAGGCGCTGCGCTCGCAGCCACCAAGCCGTGGTCCGCGAAGCAGGAGAGCCAGGCCGTCATCGACGACGCCGCGAAGCAGCTCGGGGTGACGCCTGCGCAGCTCAGCGCCGCGCTCAAGAAGGCGCTCGAGAACCGGGTGGACGACGCGGTCGCGGCCGGGCTCCTGACGAAAGCGCAGGGGGAGGAGCTGAAGCAGCGAATCGAGTCGAGCGACCTCGCGCTCCCGTTCGGCTTCGGCCTCGGGAGGGGCTTCGGGCGGTTCGGGCTCGTCCCCGCGCTCGGCGGCCCGTTCGACAAGCTCTCGACCGCCGCGTCGTACCTCGGGCTCAGCGAGAGCGAGCTGAGAGCGCAGCTCGCGCAGGGGAAGACGCTCGCGCAGATCGCGAAGGATCAGGGCAAGTCCGTCGACGGTCTCGTGGACGCCCTCGTGAAGGCCGCCGACGCGAAGGTCGACGCGGCGGTGAAGGCGGGCGACCTGACCCAGTCGCAGGCCGACGCATTCAAGGCGGGACTGAGGGAACGCGTCACCGCGCTCGTCAACGGCCGCTTCCCCTTCCCGCGCGCATTCCGCTTCGGCGGGCCTCGCTTCGACTTCCGGTTCCGCTTCCACGCGCCGTTCGTGCCCGCCAAGCCGGGCTCCGCGAGCGGCTTCCGGATTCCCGGCGGGTCTTCCGCCTAGCGCGGGACGTCCCTCGAACGAGGGACGTACCAGGATGTCCAGGGGGTACCTCGTTCGAGGGATTGCATCCCCCAGGAGCGTCACTACAAGGAGAGTGGGGAGAGGGGAAGGGAGCCGCGCGACCCGCCCCATGGCGGGCCGCGCGGCAAAATCCTCGATTCCACCGGTCGAGGGGCTCGACCCCCTCCCCGGTTCCGGCTGCTACGGCTCCCAGGCCTCGCCGCGGGTGTCCCAGCCGATGAGGACGTACTCGGCTACGAGGAAGGCCACGCGCTCGAGCAGCTGGAGATCGACGTCGCCGTCGACCCAGAGCTCGCCGACCGGCGCGCCGCGGTAGGAGATCGGAACCCGCGTCCGTTGCAACTCGTCAGGCTCGCCCGCGCTCGGGCCGAGCGTCGGCTCCCCCTCCTCGAGGAACGCGACACCCGCCCACGTCACGCCGGGCTCCTTCGTCAGGACCTCGACCGTCGAGCGGAGGACGTCGTCCGCCTCCTTTCGCTCGCGCAGGACCCGGTCGAGGGCGTCGAGTGCGCGTGAGCTCATCGGCCGGTCCTCGGCCCATGAGCGGGGATGGACGAGAGAAAGGCGTTGCGTGGGCGAAACATGGTTTCCCCCACGAACGCGAGCCGACGGCGAACGTTGCTCATGACTCGAGATCCTTTCCCTCGAAGTCGCGCACGGTAGCGCGGAAGGGCTCGGGGACCGGCGTCGGACGGTGCGCCGAGTCGACGAGGACGAGCGTCTGCGACGCCTGCGCCATCAGCGTCTCGTCCGGAAGCCGATACGCGGCGCATTCGTACGTGATGCTCGTGCGGCCGATCCTGCTCACCCGGACGAACGCCTCGATCAGGTCGTCGAACCGGGCGGGGGCGAGGTAGTCGACGTGCGAGGCGCGCATCACGAGCTCGCCGCCCGCGATGCTCAGGTTCCCCAGGTGCCGGTGGTACTCCGTCCGCGCGTGGTCGAAGTACGGCAGGTAGCGGCCGTAGTAGACGACGCCCTGCGCGTCCGTGTCGGAGAACCAGACGCGGTTCAGCGCCGAGTACTTGAACGGCGGGCGGCGGTCGGTCACGCCGCCGAGCTCGAGCGGGACGTCCAACCCGTCCGATGTTAGTAGCGCGAGCTCCGCGGAACGAGCACAGGGGCTCGAGCCGCCCGAGCCCCTGTGCAAAGACCTCCTTGCACGCCGTCTCACGCTACTCGCGCACGTCGCCGCGGTCTTTCACTGGAACGAGGGAAGCGGCTCAGCCGCGGATCAGCGCGAGCACCTCGTCGCGCCTCCGCTCCATCAGCTCCTCGGAGAGGGCTTCGAGGTTGAGCCGCAGGAGCGGCTCCGTGTTCGACGGCCGCACGTTGAAATGCCAGTCGGGAAACTCCACCGAGACGCCGTCGAGATGCGAGATCGTCCCGCCCTCGGCCGTGTACCACTCCTTCAGCTCCTGCAGCTTGAGCGCGACGTCGGCAACGGGCGTGTTGATCTCGCCGGTCAGGAAATAGCGCTCGCGGAAGGGCTTCAGGATCTCGGACAGTCGCTGTCCTCGTCTGGAGAGGAGCTCGAGCACGAGGAGGAAGGGGACGACGCCCGAGTCCGCCTGCGAGAAGTCGCGGAAGTAGTAGTGCGCGGAGACCTCGCCGGCGAAGAGGGCGGCTTCCTTGCGCATCCGCTGCTTGATGAAGGCGTGGCCCACCCTGTTGACGAGCGGGACCCCCCCTGCAGCCTCGATCGTCCGCGGCACGGCCCAGCTCGCGCGCACGTCGTAGATCACCCTCCCGCCCGGCTCCTTCTCGAGGATCGACTGCGCTAGGAGTGCGGTGACGAAGTCGCCGGGGACGAACTCGCCCGTGTCGTCGACGAAGAAGCACCTGTCCGCGTCCCCGTCGTACGCGACGCCGAGGTCGGCGCCCTCGTCGCGCGTCTTCGCCACGATGAACTCCCGGTTCTCGGGAAGCAGTGGATTCGGCTCGTGGCTGGGGAACGAGCCGTCGGGCGCGAAGTTGCAGGCGACGACAGCGAGCTGCGGTAGCTTCTCGAGGACCGGCGGGAGCATCGCACCGGCCATCCCGTTCGCGGCGTCGACGACCACCGCGAGGGCTGTGATCACGTCACGGTCGACGAACGACAGGACCTTCTCGACGAAGGCCGGCCAGACGTCTTCCGCCCGCACCTCGCCCCGACGTCGAGCGACGGGCCCGAAGTCGCGGAGCGCCCGCTGGCGAACGTCGTCCAGCCCCGAGTCGCCGCCGACGGGCAGGGCGCCGCGGCGCACGATCTTCATTCCCGTGTAGTCCTTCGGATTGTGCGAGGCGGTGACGCAGATACCGCCGTCGAGCTCGAGCTGGTCGACCGCGAAATAGAGCATCTCGGTCCCCACGAGCCCGAGATCGCGCACGTCCGCCCCTCCGTCGCTCGCGCCTTCGATCGCGGATGCAGCCATCGAGGGCGAAGAGAGGCGCATGTCCCGGCCGATGGCGATCGAGCGCGGCTCGAAGTGCTCCACGTACGCGCGCGCGATGCGATACGCGCCGTCCTCGTCGAGCTGGGTCGGATAGAGACCCCGCACGTCGTACGCTTTGAAGACCGTGGGGTCGAGCACGGACCGATGCTATAGCCGGTTCCACCGCGGGAACCTCGCCGTCGCGAACGGTGTAGTGGGCGCATGAAGACGCCGCGTCTCTCGCTTCCGCTCCTCGCCCTCGTCCTCGCGCTCGTGCTCGGGCCCGCGACGACGTCGTCGCCGGCCAAGGAGCCGCCCTCGGCCGCGCAGGCGCCCTCGGCAGTGCTCGGGATCTCGACCCGCCTGCCCGCGGGCACGCTCGCCTGGTTCGATCCGCTGACGCTGCAGCCGCTGCGCGGCCGGAAGGTCGGCCTCGGCTACCACACGGGCAGCCACGCGTTCTCCGCGACTCGCGGGGCGCTCGCTCTGAGCGATTCCTGCGACGACGAGGACGGCGTCGCCTCGCTCCGCTTCGTGAACGCGCGGGCGATGCGGACGCTCGGCGACGTCCGGCTGTCGAACGGGTACGACTGCGCGAGCGGGCTCGTCTGGCTGCGGCCGAACCGGCTCCTCGCGGTGCTCCTCGACATGGGCACGAGCCGTTCGCAGGTCGTCGTCGTCGACCCCACCACCCGTCGCGTGCTCCGGCACGTCTCCCTCCCGGACGCGCCGGTGTTCGCGACGGGCGCGACGAACGACGAGCTCGTCCTCCTGCTCGGGGGCTCGGACTCCTTCGTCCCCGCCCGCGTGCTGGCGGTCGATGCCGACGGCGCCGTGCGCTCGGCCGTGGTCGGCAACGTCCTCGTCGGGAACGAGGTCGACCAGTCGGCTCGAGACCCCCGCGCGCGCACCGTCGTGCCCGGCTTCGCCGTGGACCCGGCCGGGCGGCGCGTGTTCCTCGTTCCCGCGTCGGGCGCGATCGCGCAGCTCGACTTGCGGACGCTCGGGCTCTCGTACCACGCGCTCGAACACCCCTCGTTCCTGCAGCGGTTCTTCCGCTGGCTCACCCCCGCCGCCGAGGCGAAGGCCATCGACGGCCCGGTTCGCCAGGCGCGGTGGCTCGGGAACGGGGTGCTCGCGGTCTCCGGGTTCGACTACTCGACCGTTGGCGAGGGACAGGCCCAGCACGTGGTCGCGAAGCCGGCGGGCGTCGAGCTCGTCGACACGGGGTCGTGGCACGCGCAGATGCTGAGCGGCGCCTCGAGCGATGCGTCCGTCGCCGCCGGGCTCGTCATCGCCGGGGGCGGGAGCTGGGACGAGTCGAGCCAGGTGACGAGCGGGCCGGGCCTGATCGCCTTCGCGCCGGACGGAGGGAAGCGCTGGACGCTGCACCCCGGCGAGGAGCGGTCGCTCTACGACTCGGCCGCATCCATCGGCTACGTCTGGCTCTCGGACGGGAAGATGGAGGTCGTCGACCTCGTGAGCGGGACCGTCCTCGAGACGCTCGAGCGCAACGAGTCGGCCAACCCCTGGCCGCGGCTGCTCTCCCCGCAACGCTCCGGCTGAGCGCCGGCGCAGCCACCTGAGCGTGGGCTGCGGGAACAGCCCCGGCCCGAGCCGCCGTTTCTACACTTCAGTGATGGAGCGAAAGCTCGCGACCGTGCTCTTCGTGGACCTGGTCGACTCGACCGGCCTCGTCGTGGGATCGGATCCCGAGGTCGTCCGGCGCCGCGTGACCCAGTACTTCGACACCGTGTCGCGCTGCGTGGCCGTGCACGGCGGGGTCGTGGAGAAGTTCGCGGGCGACGCGGTGCTCGCCGCCTTCGGAGTGCAGCGCGCCCACGAGGACGACGCCGAGCGGGCGGCGAAGGCGGCGCTCGCGATGCGCTCCGCCGTCGGCGAGCTCGGGCTGCAGGCCCGGGTCGGGATCGAGGCCGGCGAGCTGCTCGTCGACGACGGCGACTCCACGTTCGTCACGGGCGAGGCCGTCAACACCGCCGCCCGCCTGCAGCAGGCTGCGAAGCCGGGCGAGATCCTGATCGGGCCGACCGCGTATCGCCTCGCGGCAGGCAGCCTCGTGCTCGAGGACGCAGGGCCGCTCGAGCTCAAGGGGCTCGACGGGGCCTCTCGCGCGTGGCGGCTGCTGGACGCGGCCGACCTGCCGGGGAGGCCGGCGGGCCCGCGCGCGCCGCTCGTCGGCCGCGACGCCGAGCTCGAGCTCCTCGAGAACACCTTCTCACGCGTCGCCCGCGACGGCCGGGCGCACCTGTTCACGATCTACGGCGAGCCGGGAGTGGGGAAGAGCCGGCTCGCCCGCGAGTTCCTCGACGGGATCGAGCGCGCGAGCGTGCTGACGGGCCGCTGCCTCCCCTACGGAGAGGGCGTGACCTACTGGCCCCTCGCGGAGATGATCAAGGCCGCTGCCGGGATCTCGGACGACGACCCGCTCGAGGAGGCGTTCGAGAAGCTCCGCGAGTGCTGCGAGGAGGAGACGGTCGCCGACGTGCTCGCGCTCGCGTCCGGGATGCTCGAGGCGCTCGAGGGGGAGCGCAGCCCGCAGGAGATCGCCTGGGCGGCACGCGACGTCATGGAGACGCTCGCGGACGTCCAGCCGCTCGTCCTCTTCTTCGAGGACATCCACTGGGCGGAGGAGCCGCTGCTCGACCTGATCGAGCACCTCGCCGACTGGGTGCGCGCCCCTCTCCTCATCCTCTGCCTCGCGCGTCCCGACCTGCTCGACACGCGGCCGGGGTGGGGCGGGGGCCGGGTTCGCTCGACCGCGATCGAGCTCGAGGCGCTCTCCGAGGACGAGAGCCTGCTCCTCGTCGAGAAGCTGCTCGAGCAGGTTCCGGCCGCCCCCGAGCTCCCGCGTGAGCTCCTCGCGCGAACCGAGGGCAATCCCCTCTTCGTCGAGGAGACGATCCGGATGCTCGCCGAGAGCCCGGAGGAGGACGGCGCGGACCGGATCCCGGACACGCTGCAAGCGCTGATCGCGGCCCGTATCGACAACCTCTCGCCGGAGGCGAAGACGCTGCTCCAGCGCGGCGCGGTCATCGGGCGCGTCTTCTGGCGCGGCGCGGTCGAATACCTCTCGCCCGACCTCGAGGACGTCGAGTCGCTCCTCGACGACCTGCTCCTGCGCGAGTTCCTCCTCAGGGAGCCGCGCTCGTCCATCTCCGGCGAGACGGCGTACCGCTTCAAGCACCTCCTCATCCGCGAGGTCGCGTACACCGGGCTCGCGAAGCTCGCCCGCGCGCAGCACCATGCTCGCTTCGCCGAGTGGCTGGCGGAGCGGACGGGAGACGAGCTGCTGGAGATCCGCGCCTACCACCTCGATCAGGCGGTCGACCTCATGACGGAGCTCGAAGGCGCTCCCCCGCAGGAGCTCGCGGAGACGACCGCGTCCGCACTCGTGAAGGCGGCAAAACGGGCGATCGCGCGCGAGGCCTACCAGACGGCGCGCAAGCTCGGCCTGCGCGCGCAGGAGCTGCGTCCGACCCTCGGCGCGCGGTGGGTGGCTGCGCGGGCAGCCTGGCGGATGCAGGACCTCGCGACGGTCGAGGCGGAGATGCCGAAGGTTCGAGACGAGGCGCGCGAGCAGGACGAGCCCGCGCTCGAGGCGATGGCGCTCACCGCCTTGAGCGAGGCGGTGCTGAAGCGCGAGGGAGATCCGCGGCGAGCCGAGCAGATCGTCGACGAGTCCCTCGAGCTGCTCGAGGGCCAGGACGACGCGGTCGCGCACTTCGACACGCTGTCGGTCGCCGCGACCATCGACGCGTGGCAGGGGAACATGGACGGCTGGATCCGGCACATGGAGAAGGCGTTCGAGATCGCGGTCGACGCCGAGCGGAAGGACCTGCAGACCATCGCGGCCCAGGCTCTCGCGCAGACGCACATCATCCGGCTCGAGCTCGACGAGGCGGAGAGGCTCCTCACGCGTGCGCTCGAGCTCTCGGGGGAGAGCGGAAGCGTTCGCGCACGCGTTGGGTCGACGATCACGTACGGCTGGTTCCTCATGGTCAAGGGGGAGCTCGACGCGGCGGAGACCGTGTTCGAGGAGGTCCGCACGACGGCCTCGGAGCTGGGTCTCGGCTCCTCCGAGGCGTACGCGCTTCTCAAGCTCGCCAAGGTCGCCCGCATCCGGGGAGATCACAAGCGGGCGGAGAAGCTCGGGCGTGAGTCCGTCAGGCTCACGATGGCGCGGGGCGACCGCGGCCTCCTCCCCGAGTTTCAGGCCTGCCTCGCCTACACGCTCGTCGAGGTCGGAAAGCTCGAGGAGGCGGAGCGGCTCGCGCGCGAGGCCCGCGAGGGAGTCGTCACCGAAGACCCGCTGGGCATCGTCACGACGACGACGGCTCTCGGTGCGGTGCGCGCGGCGCAGGGTCGTGAGGACGAGGCTCTCGAGCTCCTGCGAGCGGCGATCCAGCTGGCCCGGGACACGGACCTCAAGGTGTACGAGCTCGCGCCGCTCAAGCTCGTGGCGGAGATCCTGCGCGAGCGTGGGCTGAACGACGAGGCCGCGGAGTACGAGAGCCGGCTCCTCGAGCTCTCGCCCTCGGAGGCCGCGGCGGCGCTCGTCTGATCCGGGCTACCCCCCGGTCAGGATCGCCCGAATCGTCTGGCTGGACACCTCGTCCGGCGACTCCGAGATCACGGTCGCGGGGCGCTCGAAGCGCCTGAGCGCGTCGCGGAGCGGCTCGGCGCGCAACGTGCCCTCCCCGTAGACGAGGTGCTTCGTCTCGTTCCGGTTCGCGAAGGCAATGTCGGAGAAGTGGATGTGGAACGGAGCGCCGGGAGCGAGGACCTCGTCCGCGGACTCGAGCGCGGCCGCGAACGGATCGACGTCGACGAAGGCGCCGTCGCTCGTCGCGTGCATGTGCGCGAAGTCGAGAACCGGCCGCACCCACCCTGTCCTGCGCGAGATCTCGACGACGTCGTCCAGCGAGCCGAGGTCGCGGACTCGACCCATGACCTCGATCCCGAACGGCACCGCGCGATCCTTTCCCTCGAGCCGCTCGCGCAACGTGCCGAGCTGGTCGACGACCGCGGCGATCGCGTCCTCTCGCGTGCGGCCGAGCAGGAAGCCGGGGTGGAAGACGACGAGCTCGGCGCCGCTCGCGGCGGCGATGCCCGCGCTGCGGTCGAGCGCGCCGACCGCGGACGTGTACTTGCGCCCGCCCGCCTCCAGGTGGCCCATGAACCCGAAGAGCGGCGCGTGCACCGAAAGGGCGACGTCGTGCTCGCGCGCCAGCTCCCCGAGACGCTCCGCGAACGGGTAGTCCATCCAGAACCCGCTCTCGAAATCGATCTCGCAGGCCGCGTAGCCGCGCTCGAGCACGAGCTCTACCGCCCTCTCGGGCGACTCGCGCGAGGGCATCCGTGCCGGGCCGACGCGGATCGTCTTCGCGGCGGTCCTCACCACGCGCGCGTGACTGCGAGCAGCTGCCTCAGCGACTCCTGCGGATCGTCGAGGAACGGAGGGCCGTGGTCGAGGCAGAGGACGTCGAAACGAAGCTCGAGCAGGCGCTCGACGCTGCGGCGCGTCTCGTTCGGGTCCTCGTGGTACTCGCCCGGGACGAAGACGAGGTCCCCATCGTCGACCATCAGGAGGTCCGGGCAGAAGAGGACCGCGGGCTCCTTGCGCAAAAGGAGCGCGAAGTGGGGCTCTTCCGGCCCCGGCACGTGCACGGCCTCGAGCCCGCCCGGGAGCGCGTCCCCGGGGCCGTACCGCTCGTCCGGCTCCTCTTCGGTCGCGCGCGATCCTCTGGGCAGGTAGACGGGCGCTTCGAAGCGCCGCCGGTAGCGCCACGCCGCCCGCTGGTGGCACGCAGCCGTGAGCACGATCGAGCGCACGGGCGCGAGGCTCTCGAGCAGCTCCTCGGCGAGCGGCACCGGGTCGATCAGCACGCTCTCGCCGGAGTCCGTGCGAACCGCGTGGGACGAGCTCGTCCCGCCGCCGATGTTCGGGTTCGCGACCCTCCAGTGGAAGACGCCCGGGACGACCTCCTCGACGTGGTCCGCGGTGACCGGCGGCTCCGCCATGTCGGACCATGCTAGTCCTCGTGATGTGATTGCCTTCACGTCGTGAAGGCGACGATGCTCCTCGCGGACTACGCGGTGGTGTCCGACGGGAAGCTCACGGTGGTAGGCGGGGGCTGGTCGCAAACCGGGCCCGAGCCTGCCTCGTTCGGGATCGCGCTCCTGATCCAGGTGCCCTGGGACCAGGCGAACACGCCGCACGCATTCGCGGTGGAGCTCCTCGACGCGGACGGGGAGCCCGTGGTCCTCGAGTCGGAGGAGGAGGACGACCAGACCGTCGCGTTCGGAGGCGACTTCGAGGTCGGCCGCCCGCCCGGCCTGAAGCCGGGAACGCCGCTCGACTTTCCCGTCGCGATGAACTCGACTCCGCTCCCGCTCGAGCCGGGACGGTACGAGTGGCGCCTGACGATCGACGGGAAGTCGCACCAGGACTGGACGCTCGCCTTTACCGTACGCGCCGACGAGGCGTAGCTCGCGCGCGCCGCGGGTGTCGTCCGGGGCCCTGCGTACGCTCGAAAGCGTGTCCACTCAGCCCAGCCGCATCGATCTACTCGAGCTCGACATCGACCTCCGCCTGTCCGACCTCTGGCGCGAGGCTGCCGACGTGACCGAGTGGAACCTCGACGTCGTGGCCGCGTTCATCCGCGCGGCGTACGGCAAGGGCTACTGCGACGCCCTGACCGAGGATTCCCCGGGTCGGCTCTGCCTCGACCACGGGTATCGAATCCCGGACCGAGGGCTCTCGGGCAGGTGGGCGGTCGAGCGCGACCCGGCGAGATAGCGCGCGCCCCGCTCGGGCCGCTGCTCGAGCCCTGGGCCGCGCTGCGGCGGGGCTAGACTTCGGGCGTGGCGCGCAGCTCCGATTCGCCGCGCACCGCGCGCAGGGCGAGCCCTGCGCGGCTCGTGATCGCACTCTCGGTCGCGGCAGCCCTCGCGATCTTCCTCCTCTACACCTCCATCGCGGGCGGTGGGAACCCCTCCCTCCAGCCGAGCGCCCTCCCCGGCCACGAGGGGCAGGTGCAGCTCGCAGGCCGCGTCGTCGGGCCGGTGCGGGGTGACGCGCACGCGGGCGGCCTCCGCTTCGCGCTCCGCGACGTCGGGGGGAGCAAGGCGACGGCCGTCCCCGTCCTCTACACGGGCTCGGTGCCGGATCTCTTCCGGACGGGGCGCGACATCGTGCTCCAGGGCCGGCTGCGCAAGGGCACGTTCGTCGCGGCGCCGGGGACGATGATCACGAAGTGCCCTTCCAAGTACTCGCCGAAGAAGAGCGGCGGCTCCGCCTGAGCGCGTGCGCGTGCGGCTGATCCGGTAGCCGATGCCCGAGCTCGGTCACGCGGCGCTCCTCGTCACGCTCGGGCTGGCGCTGTACGCGCTCGGGGCGGGCGCGGCTGCGGCGCACCTCGGGCGCCGGCGGCTCGCGCACTCCGCTCGCAACGCCCTCGTCGCGGCCTTCTTCTCCACGCTCGTAGCCGCCGCCGTTCTCGTCGCGGCGCTCGTGCGGCACGACTTCTCGCTCGTCTATGTCGCGGAGCACACGAGCCGCGAGCTCCCGACCTGGTACACCATCTCGGCCTTCTGGGGAGGGCAGGAGGGCTCCCTCCTCCTCTGGCTGCTCGTCCTCACGGGCTTCGGCGCGCTGGCCGTGCGGCTGAACCGGCGCTGGGCCGGCGATCTCATCGTCTGGGTCGTGCCGGTGTTCGCGGCCGTCGCGACGTTCTTCGCCTTCCTCCTCGTCGCCGTGGCGAGCCCGTTCGAGACCCAGCCCGCGCCGGCCGACGGCGCCGGCCTCAACCCGAGCCTCCAGAACCCGTACATGCTCGCTCACCCCCCGTTGCTCTACCTCGGCTACGTGGGACTCACCGTCCCCTTCGCGTTCGCGCTGGCCGCGCTGCTCTCGGGCCGGACGGACGAGCGCTGGCTGATCGCGACCCGCCGCTGGACGCTGCTCGCCTGGACCGCGCTCGGCGTCGGACAGCTGCTCGGCGCGCACTGGGCGTACGTCGAGGTGGGGTGGGGCGGCTACTACGCCTGGGACCCGGTCGAGAACGCGGCCCTGATGCCGTGGCTCGCGGCGACCGCGTTCCTGCACTCGGTGATGATCCAGGAGAAGCGCGGGATGCTCCGGATCTGGAACATGGTCCTGGTCATCGGAGCGTTCGCACTCTCGCTCTTCGGCACGTTCCTCACACGCTCCGGCGTCGTCAACTCGATCCACTCCTTCACCCAGAGCTCGATCGGGCCCTGGTTCCTCGCGTTCATCGGTGTCACCGTCGGCGTCTCGCTCGCGCTCCTCTTCTGGCGGCTGCCCCTCCTGCGCTCGCCCACGCGCCTCGAGTCCCCGTTCTCGCGGGAGGCGGCGTTCCTCTACAACAACCTGCTCCTCCTCGCCCTCTGCCTCACGATCCTCTGGGGGGTCGTCTATCCGCTGCTCTCGGAGGCCGTGCGGGGGGAGTCGGTCGTGCTCGGCCGCTCCTATTACGACTTCTTCCTCCGCATCTTCGGCCTGCCCCTGCTCCTGCTCATGGGGATCGGCCCGCTCGTCGCCTGGCGGAGGGCCTCGGTGCGCAGCCTGGTGACGACCTTCCGCTGGCCGACGATCGTCGCGCTCGCCGCGGGAGTCATCCTCGTCTTCCTCGGCTCCGGGAGCTCGGTCCCGGGCCTCGTCACGTACACCTTCGCGAGTTTCGTGGCGGCGACGATCGTCCTCGAGTTCGCACGGGGGACGCGGGCGCGAAAGGCCCTGGGCGCAACCTCTTGGCCCGGAGCGTTCTCGTCGCTCATCGGCCGGAACCGCCGCCGATACGGGGGATACGTCGTCCATGCCGCGATCGTCCTGCTCGCGATCGGCGTCGCGGGCTCGAGCGCGTTCCAGACGGTCGCGCCCGACACCAAGTTGCGGCCCGGCCAGTCGATGCGCGTCGGCGGCTACACGCTCCGCTACCGGCAGCTCACGCAGCACCAGGGTGCGAACGCGCTCGAGGAGCGCGCGCATCTCGCAGTGTTCCGCGGACGACAGCGGCTCGGCACGCTCGCGGCAGGGAAGAACGCATATGCAGTCGAGCAGCAGGTGTCGAACGAGGTCGGGATCCGTACGGACTGGCTCCGCCTCGAGGACCTGTTCGTGATCGCCGACCAGATCGACCCGAACGGGACCGTCTACTTCCGCGTCTTCGTGAAGCCGCTCGTCAACCTGATCTGGATCGCCGGCATCGTCTTCGTCCTCGGATCCGTGATCGCGCTCTGGCCGGACGCACGCGAGCAGCGACGGCTCGTCTCGCGCTCGTACGAGGTCGGCATCCCGGCGACGAGTAGTTGACCGCTGCGGCGCTCGTCCTGGCGGCGCTGCTCGCCGTCGGCTGCGTCGTCCTCGTGGCGCTCCCGTTCCTGCGCGAGCCGGACCCCGAGTCGGATGACCTCGGCGAACTCGACGAGGGCGAGCGGCGACGTCTCGAGCTGCTCGAGTCGCGCGACCGCGCGCTCGCCGCGCTCAAGGAGCTCGAGTTCGATCACCGCACCGGGACCGTCTCGGACGAGGACTACCGGCAGCTCGTCGGGCCGCTCCGGCGCGATGCGGCGAACGCGCTGCAGGCGCTCGAGCGCGAGCACGCGAAGGAGGCTGCGGACGAGCACGGCCGGAAGGGACGTCCTGCCCGCGAGCGAACCTTGTCGGGGTGACACGGCACTGGCCACTCCTCCTCTCGCCGGCACTCTTCCTCGCCCTCGTCGCGCCAGCAGCCGGGGACGACACGGTCGGGCAGAAGACTCGGGTCGATGCGCGGATCGCGCAGCTCCAGCACGAGATCGGCGCGTCCGAGAGTCAGGCGGGCGTCCTCACCTCTCAACTCTCCGCCGTCGCCGAGGCGCTGCGCTCGGCTCAGTCCGCCGTCGATGACGCGCAGCAGACCCTCGACCGCCTGAGCGGTGAGCTCGCGGCGCAGCGGGCGCGGCTGGCGCAGCTGAGCACGCAGCTCCGGGTCGAGACTACGCGGCTCCGGCGTCTCCAGGACGAGTATCGCGCCGCCATGCACGTCCTCGAGCAGCGTGTCCGGGCGAGGTACATGACCGAGCAGCCGGACGTGCTCTCCGTGCTCGCGTCCGTCTCGAGCCTCTCCGAGCTCGTCGACAACGTCGAGTTCCTGAACCGGATCGGCATTCAGGACGAGCGGATCGTGCGTCAGGTCGCCTCGGCGAAGGCCCACGCGGCGGCAGCGCGAAAGGGGACGCTCGAGACCCGCCGGCAGGTCGAGGAGACGGTGGCCGTCATCTCCGCGCGGACGGACGAGGCGCGGAAGGCGCGCGATGCGCTGGCGGTGAACCGGGACTCGCTGCTCTCGGCGCAGCGCCTCAAGACGGGCGCCCTCTCCCGGGCGCGGGAGACGCGGCAGGAATACCTCGCGGAGGTGCAGGCGCTCGAGACCGAGAGCGCCGCGCTCGGCGCCCGCATCCAGGCTGCCCAGATCCAGTCCGCGCCGACGGCCCCCGCACCGTCGGCGGCGGGGCTCGCCTGGCCGGTGAGCGGGCCGGTGACGAGCGGCTTCGGGATGCGCTGGGGCCGGATGCACACCGGGATCGACATCGCCGTCCCGAGCGGCACGCCGGTGCACGCGGCGGCCGGGGGCACGGTGGTCTACGCGGGCTGGATGAGCGGCTACGGCTACCTCGTCGCGATCGACCACGGCACTGGGCTCGCGACCGCGTATGCGCACAACTCGTCCCTGCTCGTCACGGTCGGCGCGCGCGTCGGCCAGGGCCAGGTCGTCTCGCTCTCCGGGTCGACCGGCCACTCGACGGGGCCGCACGTGCACTTCGAGGTGCGCGTGAACGGCGTCCCGGTCGATCCGCTGCAGTATCTCTAGCTGCCGCTACGCCGCTGCGCTCGCGGACTCGGGCAGCTCGGCTCCGACGACGATGTGGAGGTCCGGGAGCGCGCGCCAGCGCTCGTCGAGCCCGAGGCCGTAGCCGGCGAACAGCTCGTCGGGAACCGAGAAGCCGATGTACCGGAGCGGGACGTCCTCGACGAGGCGCCGGTACGGGCGGTCGAGGAGCGTCACGGCGGCGAGGCTGGCCGGCTCGCGCAGGGCGAGCGTTCGGCAGAGGAAGTGGAGCGTGAGGCCCGTGTCCACGACGTCCTCGACGAGGATGACGTCGCGGCCGGCGAGCGGGACGTCGACGTCCTTCAGCAGGCGAACGCCGCCGTCGCTGCCCTCGCTGTAGGGCGCCAGCTCGACGACGTCCAGCGTGTGTGGGATCGGCACGGCCCGGGTGAGGTCGGCGAGGAAGACGACGCTCGACTTGAGCGGAGCGACGAGGAGCGGGTCGCGACCCTCGTAGTCGCGGGCGAGCTCGGCGCCGAGCTCGCCCACCCGCGCGGCTATCTGCTCGCGCTGCAGGTACACCGCGCCGATGCGGCCGTGCTCCGAGGAGACCGTGGTCGCCACGCGCTAGGAGGCCAGGCGCAGGCGGTAGCGCTGCGCGAGCCGTTCGATGTCCCGGCGGTAGAAGAGCTTGACCCGGACGTGCGGGTAGAGCCGGCGGAGCTCCCGGATCTTCCGGTTCTTGCGGGTCACGAGCGACTGCTTCATCACCGTGACCTCGATGAACAGGTTCTGCTCGGGGAGGTAGAAGTCGGGCGTGAAGGCGCTGACGACGTTCCCCTCCGGGTCGCGCTGGAGGACGAAGCACTGCGGCTCGTAGTCCCAGCGCACCCCGTAGTAGTCGAGGATCTTGGCGCACTCGAGCTCGCTACGGTTGGCGAAGCGCGGAGGTTCGGTGCCACAATATGCCTGGAAAACGGGACTTTCGACCCGCACCTGCACCAGGGTACCTACGGCCCCGGACGGCTCCGTCCCCCGCGTGACGACCTCGTAGACTGTCCTTCGTGGCCTCCTCGGAGCCGATCGTTCGGATCGCCCAGATCTCCGATCTGCACTGCGGGGGCCCGTATTTCGAGGCCAGCCTGCTCGAGCGGGCGATCGGGGAGATCAACGAGCTGCAGCCCGACGTCGTCGTCTGCTCGGGCGACCTCACCACTTTCGGCTTCCGCCACGAGTACCTGACGGCGCGTGAGTACATGGACCGCATCGAGTGCGACTCGATCGTCGTCGTCCCCGGGAACCACGACTCGCGGAACGTCGGCTTCGTCCATTTCGAGGAGCTGTTCGGCGACCGGAACTCGGTGCTGCGGAAGGGCGGCATCGCGATCGTCGCCGTCGACTCGAGCGAGCCGGATCTCGACCACGGCCAGATAGGACGCGGCCGCTACCGCTGGATCGAGGAACGGTTCGCGGAGGAGGAGGGGGCCGACCTGCGCATCTTCGTCCTCCACCACCATCTGCTGCCCGTGCCGGGAACCGGCCGCGAGCGGAACGTGGTCTACGACGCGGGTGACGCGATCGAGTGCCTGCAGCGGTCAGGGGTGCGGCTCGTGCTCTCGGGGCACAAGCACGTCCCCTACGTCTGGCGACTCGAGGACCTGTTCGTGGTCAACGCCGGAACGGTCTCCTCGCTCCGGCTCAGGGGCAATACACGGCCCTGCTACAACGTGATCGAGATAGCCGACCGCAGCGTGGACATCTGGCGGAGACACCCGTTCCACGGCCAGGTGAAGCTCGTCCGCTTCTCGCTCGACACCCTCGAGTACGCGAAGTTCACGGGCGCGATCGAGGACGAGGTCACGGCACGGACTTGAGCCCGGGCGGGCGGGCAATCGCGATCGTCGACGGCGAGCATTACCCACCCGTCGTCGAGGCTGCGTTCGCCGAGCTGCCGTACGAGTTCGTGGCGGCGGTTCGCGTGGGGGGCTCCGAGAAGCTGCGCGACGATGCCGACTACGGCGTCCCTCTCGAGCCCGATCTGCCGTCCGCCATCGAGCGTCACCGGCCGGACGTCGTGGTCGACCTCTCCGACGAGCCCGTCCTCGGCCCGGTCGAGCGCTTCCGGCTCGCGAGCTCGGTGCTCGCGCATGGCGTCCCGTACCTCGGAGCGGATTTTCGCCTGGAGCCCCCCGTGGAAGAGGACTTCCCGCTTCCTTCGCTCGCCGTGCTCGGCACCGGGAAGCGGATCGGGAAGACCGCCGTGACGGGTCACCTTGCGCGCCTCCTGGCGCGGGAGCTGCGCGTCGTCGTCGTCGCCATGGGTCGTGGGGGGCCGCCCGAGCCGGAGCTGGTCACCGTTCGCCCGACCGTGGAGGAGCTCGTCGCGCTCTCTCGCTCGGGCCGCCACGCGGCGTCCGATCACCTGGAGACGGCGGCGCTGACGGGCGTGCCGACGATCGGCTGCCGGAGATGCGGCGGCGGGCTCGCGGGCGCGGTCTTCACGAGCAATGTGGGAGAAGGCGCACGGCTCGCGGTCGAGCTCGCGCCCGACCTGGTGGTGTTCGACGGCAGCGGGGCCGCCGCGCCGCCGGTCGCGAGCGACCGCCGCATCCTCGTCGTCGGCGCAACGCAGGACCCGGCGGTCGTCGCCGGCTACCTCAACGCGTACCGGATCCTCCGGGCCGATCTCGTGCTCGTCTCGCTCGCCGAACGGGGAACGCGGTGGGAGGCGGTCGTCGACGCCGCGCGCGAGGTGGTCCGACCCGGGGTCGAGGTCGTGCCGACGGTGCTCCGGCCGCGACCGGCGCGCGACGTTCGCGGCCGCTCGGTCGCCTACTTCTGCACGGCGCCCGCGGAGGCGCGGGAGATCCTGGCGGAGCACCTCCGCCGTGAGCACGGCGCGGACCTCGTCCACGTCTCCGGGAACCTGGGCGACCGGGATGCGCTCGCGCACGAGCTTCGCGACGTCGCGGCCGACGTGTACCTGGTCGAGCTCAAGGCCGCGGCGGTCGACGTCGTCGCCGAGCACGCGCTCGCGCACGGAGGGGAGGTCGTCCTGGCGGCGAACGACGTCGTTTCCGCTTCTTCGGAAGGGGGACTTGACGAGTTGCTGCTGGAAATGGCACGAATTGCACGATGAGAGAGCGCCGCTACCTGAATCCGCTGCCGCTCGGCGACGTCGAGCCGTTCTCGAAGGGGCTCATGGCCCGCGCGCTCACGGTGACCGGCCTCGATCCCGAGCGCGCCGCCCTCATCGCGCGCCGGGCCGACCGGGACCTCGGGGAACGAGGCGCGCACTCGCTCGACCTCGACCGTCTCGGCGAACTCGCCGCCGAGGTCATCGGCGAAGAGGAGGCGGCGAAGACCGTTCGCCGGCTCCGCCGACTCGACGCGCTCCAGCGGCTCGAGGACCCGCTCATCCTGCTCGTGGGCGGGACGACGGGAACCGGGAAGTCGACGATCGCGACGGAGGTGGCGCACCGGCTCGGCATCACGCGGGTGACGTCGACCGACTTCATGCGGCAGACGATGCGCGCGTTCTTCTCCGAGGAGTTCATGCCGTCGGTCCACTACTCGAGCTTCGAGGCACGCCTCGCGCTGACGAAGGCGGAGGAGGAGGAGTCGGGCGACGCCGCCCTCCTCGGCTTCCTCGACCAGACGCGGAACGTGCTCGTCGGCGTGCACGCGGCGCTCGAGAGGGCCGCGACCGAACGGTGGTCGATGGTGCTCGAGGGCGTGCACCTCGTTCCGGGGATGGTGACGCCCGAGGTGCAGGCCGCCTTCGTCGTCCAGTGCATCGTCGCGATCGAGGACGAGAACCTCCACCGCAGTCACTTCTGGGTGCGCGACTACTCCACGGAGGGTCTCCGCCCGCTCGAGAAGTACCTCGACTCGCTCCCGCAGATCCGCGAGATCCAGGACTACCTGATCGAGCGCGCTCGGCGGCACGACGTCCCCGTCATCGTCAACGACTCGCTCGACCACGCGATCGCGGAGGTCATGGACCTCGTGCTCAGGCGCGCAGACCAGTTCGTCGCCGCGGCCTGAGGCGGAACGTGCCGGGCTAGACTAGCCGCGTGGTCACACGCGAGGACGTCGTCGAGGCGCTGCATCAGGTGGAGGACCCGGAGCTCGGCATGGACATCGTCGAGCTCGGGCTCATGTACGACGTGGAGGTCGACGGGCCGAACGTGAAGGTGCTGTACAGCCTCACGTCGATGGGCTGTCCGGCCGGGGCGATGATCGCCGACGGGATCGTCGACGTGGCGAGCTCGGTGCCGGGGGTGGAGAACGTCGAGGCCGAGCTGACGTTCGACCCTCCCTGGACCCCCGAGAAGATGTCCGACGACGCCAAGTTCATCCTCGGCTTCGGCTAGAGCGCGCGGACCGTCCTCGGCGACGTCGCTTACGCGTCGCGCGCGCCTGCGCTGACTCGCCCGCAGGCGGGAGCCGGCCACCGCAGGCCCGGCTCCCCCCGCGATCCGCGACTGGGGCATTCGGGCGCGGATCGCCCTGCATGAGCGAGGCCGGAGCCCTTCAGCGTCCACTCCGGCCCCGCCGTGATTCGCACGACCCGCAGGATCGGTTCGCCCGGTTCGACGTGTTCTTCTCGGGCCGACCGGCAGCCGCCGTCGCGTCAGCCGATCGACAGCACGATCTTGCCGAACTGGAGACCGGAATCCAGCCGCTCGTGCGCAGCCGCAGCCTCCTCGAGCGGATAGACGCTGTCGACGTGCACTCTCGCGCGTCCGCTCCGGACCAGCTCGTACGCGCCCTCGAAGTCCACCGGCAATCCCATGGTGGATCCATAGACGGTCAGTTGCTTCCACCACAGGCGGTAGAGCCTCGCCGGCGGGCTGTGGCCGGTGGTCGCGCCGCACACTGCGATTCGCCCCTCGTTCGCGGCGGCGGCCAGCGAGCGCTCCCACGTCGCCTCGCCGACCGTCTCGACGACGACGTCGGCGCCACGCCCCTCGGTCGCGTCCTTGACCGCCGCGACGACGTCGTCCTCCGCATGGTCGAGCACGACGTCGGCGCCGAGCGACCGCGCGCGCTCGCGCTTCTCCTCGCTCGCGGAGGTGACGATCGTCCTCGCGCCCAGCGCCCTGCAGATCTCGAACGAGGCGAGGGCGACTCCGCCCCCGATTCCCCAGATGAGAACGGCCTCGCCCTCCCGGAGGCGCGCCTTCGTCACGAGCATCCGGTACGCGGTCTCGAACACGAGCGGGAACGCCGCTCCCTGCTCGAACGAGAGCGAGTCGTGGAGCGGAGCGAGCTGTGCCGCGGGGAGGGCCTTGAGCTCGCAGTACGTGCCGTCGCTGTGCTCGCCGATGACCTCGATGCGGCCGCTGCGGGGGATGCCGGGATTGAGGACCACTCGCTCCCCGACCTCGAAGCCCTCGACCCCCGGCCCCAGGGCCGCGACGACCCCGGCTCCGTCGGCGCCCAGGATGCGAGGCTTCGGGACCGACGGCAGTCCCTTGCGGATCCAAAGGTCGAGGTGGTTCAGAGCCGCCGCGTGCAGCGCGACCAGCACCTCGCCCTCGCGTGGCTCCGGATCCGGGACCTCGTCCAGGGCGAGGACCTCCGGGCCCCCGTCCTCGTGGATGCGAACCGCCTTCACCGAGCCCTCGCCATGCTGGGGCAGAATCCTCGCATGACCGCGGAAGAGCTGAGCCGGCTCGCGGCCGAGCTCGGGCTCGACGTCGTCGGCTCGGCTCCCGCCGAGCCGTACCTGCGGGCCGAGAGCGCGATCGCCGAGCGTCGCGAGCGGGGGCTGTTCGCCGACATGCGGTTCACGATGGCGCGCCCGGAGACGTCGTGTCATCCGGAGCGGCTCTTCGAGGGCGCGCGGTCGGTCGTCTCCGCGGCGTGGTGCTACCTCGCGCCCGGCCCCGAGCCCGGCTGCGACGAGGGCGTCCTCGCGCGCTACACGTGGCGCGACGAGTACGTCGAGCTGCGGACCCGCCTCGAGGAGCTGGGCCGGCGGCTGGGCGGCGAGTATCGCGTGCTGGTCGACTCGAACGACCACGTCGACCGTGAGGGGGCCGTTCGGGCAGGCGTCGGCTTCTACGGCAAGAACGCGATGGTCATCACCCGGAACCACGGATCGTGGGTCGTCCTCGGGACGCTCGTCACGGCGGCCGAGATCGAGCCGAACGCCCCGGTCGAGCTCGACTGCGGCTCCTGCCGGCTGTGTATCGACGCCTGCCCGACGGGCGCGCTCGACGAGCCGGGCGTGCTCGATGCCACGAAGTGCCTCTCGTACTGGACCCAGGCGCCGGCTCCCATTCCGGATGGTTACCGGCGGGAGCTCGGCGCGAGCGTCTACGGGTGCGACATCTGCCAGGAGGTCTGCCCCTGGAACCGCGGGATCGAGAAGCGGCGCCGGGAGACGCAGGCGCCGCGGGACGCGACGCCGACGGTGTCGCTGGTCGAATGGCTGACCCGCGACGGGCGTGAGCTCGTGGAGGAGCTCGAGCGGCTCTACGTGCCGCGGAACGACCCTCGGTGGCTGCGCAGGAACGCGCTCGTCGCTGCGGGGAACGTGGGAACGGACGGGCTCGGCGACGTCGTCGCGGCGTACGTGACCGACGAGGATCCGATGCTGCGCGAGACGGCGGAATGGGCGCTCGAGCGCATCGCCGAGCGTGGCTGAGCGAAGCACGGACCGGGAGCGCCTCGCACTCCTCGTCCACGAGGTACGAAGCCCGGTGGGTGCTCTCGTGGCGATCGTGAAGGCGCTCGACGACCACCGGGCCGATCAAGTCTCTCTCCGGCAACTCGCTGCCCTCGCGCTCGCCGCCGGCCGGAGCATTCGGCGGATCGTCGAGGACGCCGCGCTCGGGCCGCTCCGGTTGGCGCCGGTGGATGTCGCCGAGATTGCGCGTGACGCGGCTGCCGCGGCCGCGCTCGAAGGCGCGCCCGTTCGCGTGCGTGTCGACGAGGATCTTCCCAGGGTCACCGGCGACGCCGTCCGCCTGAGGCAGGCTGTCGACAACCTCATCCGCAACGCGCTCGTCCACTCGGGGTCGGAGTCCGAGGTCGTCGTGCGCGTCCGGCGCGACGGCCACACCGTCCTCCTGTCGGTCGCGGACGCGGGGCGAGGCATTCCGGACGCCGACCGGGAGCGCATCGTCGAGCCGGGTGTGCAGCTCGATCCGTCGCGCGGCGGATCGGGCCTCGGGCTGACCGTCGTCCGGGCCCTCGCCGAGGCGCACGGCGGCTCGCTGAGTCTCGTCTCATCGCCTGGAGGTGGCGCAACGTTCACGATCGCGCTGCCCCTGGACGGTCCCGCTGACGCGAAGGACGCAGGGGAGTAGCCGAGCCGCCGATCAGCCGGCCGGCACCGCCTCCAGCTCGACGCGCCGAAGCAGCCTTCCCTGCGCGTCGTGCTCCGTGAAGCGGAAGGACGCGGCGGAAAAGTCGCGTCTCACGTCTCTGGTCGTGACGCGGATCGGCAGGCGGCCGACGACCTCGTACACCTCTGCGTACCCGGGTTGCGCGACGGCGATGTACGTCGTCTCCGGCCCAGGATCGATCCATGCGAAGGCGACCGGGGTGCCGGCGCGTAGGCACGACCCGATGTCGAGCCGAGGATCGCGAAGGCGCCCGCCGTACAACCGGCCGAACGAGCTTCCGCGCCAACGGCCGCCCGAGTCGGTGCCGTCGCAGGCGGTGACTCCTGCTGCATCGCGCAGTGTCGTGCTCCGGCCGTCGACCCCGACGCGCTCCACGATGCTGCCGCTCGCGTCCACGCCCCGGGCGAGACCTCGGAGACATCTCGCCGTCAAGGAGCCGCTCGGGACGTCGCTCGCCTGCAGGACGTGCGCCCTTGTCGGGACGACCGCTCCGGAAACGCCCTCGAGCACGACTCGCGCGCGCGAGACGGGAGAGCCGTCAACCAGCGCCTCAGGAGACGAAGGCCCATGCCGGCACCCCGCCGTCGAGAGGAGCGCGACGGCGGCCACCGGGAGGAGGGCGGAGAGGCGACGGGGGAGGGTGGGGCGTCGCCTCTCCGACCGCTGGACCGCGGGTCTCGCCCCGCCCAAGCCCGGCTGCAGCCGAATCCGACTCAGCTGCTCCAGCCGATGCGCCGGGCTCCGCCGTAGCTCGAGTCGCCGCGATAGGTCCGAGTCCAGATGTTCGTTCCGTATGCCTCGCCTTTGGCCTCGATGATCTGGTCGGTGCCGTCGGCGTTCTTCGCGTAGATCAAGCCGATGTGGCTCGCGCTCGCGAACGCGTCCATCCGGATCGCGGCCGACTTGGATACCGTCGTGTTCGGGGCGCCGCTTCCGTTCTTGAAGCTCTGCGCCGTGTAGGGCCCGTGGATGTGGCGGAGCATGTTCCACTGGTAGAAGCCGCCGTTACTCGTATCCGCGGACTCACGCCACACCTTGAACGTGAAGCCCGAGCAGTCCCCGCCCTCGCCGCCTGTGTTCGGGTCCTCGGTGGGATCGCCGGGTGAGTCGTCGCGGTCGTTGTCGTTCCAGCAACCGCCGGCCCACTGGTACCCCTCGTAGCGAGCCCGGAGCGCGACCGTGGTCGAGCCGTCTCGGGTGATGTACGAGGTCGGGTCGGCCGCGTTCGTGTTGCAGTTGTTCGCGACGAAGTGAGTGTGGTACGCGCCCGCGGTTCCCGCCGCGGCCAGTGCGAACGCCGCGAGGCAGCTTGCGAAGAAGAGGAGCCTCGTCCGTCCCATCAGCGTGCCTCCAGGTCGAAGCGGTCGACGAAGACCCCGTCGGGAGAGGAGCCGAGCTGATAGAGCGACCGCCCGACGAGGCGGAAGCGGGCAAGCGGCGAGGTCTCGGCCCAGTCCGCCGGGTCGAGTGAGAACGAGCGGACGAGGCCCTTCTTTCCGAGCACCAGCACGACGAACTCGTTGCGGTCGTCGCTATAGACGCGGGCGACGACGACGAGCTCGTCGCCGAAAGGCTCGGCGAGCTGCACCTCCGCGAGCGGGGTATCGCTCGCGACGCGCCAGGCGCGGATGACGCGGCTGCCGGAGGCGAGCGCGACGCGGATCTCGTTTCCGCGTCGCAGCAGGACGACCTCGCCACCCTGCACGGGGTGACCTGGCCGGCCGGACTTCGCCTGCGCGCTCGGAGAAAGCAGCGCGCCTCTAGCACCTGCCTGAACCCACTCGTTCGACGGCTGCTCGAGCAGCACCGGGCCGTTCGCGCCGATGCGGACCTGGCTCGCCCGCTCCGAGCTCTCGACCGATCCGAGTGCCGCTCCGTCCGGTCCGAACTCGCGGAGGAGCGGCTTCTGCGCCGGGCCGGTCGATTCGAGGACGTACAGCTTTCCGTCGCCCCCGACTGCAAGATCGGCAAGCGTTCCGTCGGTCGCGAGCGGGAGACTCGGCTGCGAGCTGCCGCTTCCGCTCCAGCGGAGGACGCGCCTGTGCGCCTCGTCGAGCAGCAAGATCCTGCGGGAGGCGTCGACATCGAAGGACGAGCCGCCGATGGGCGTGAGATTCCGGCCTTGCTCGAGACCGACGTCCTTCGCGCCGTCTCCCCACGCCGCTCTCGCGACTACGGCATCGGGCTTCCGCGACCGTCCGAAGACGTGCGTGCCGAGGTCGACGTCGACGCTGCGTCCGAGCGGGAGGCTCCGTTCGGGCGCTGCGGCAGCGCCTGCAGGGAGCGTGGTCTCGGCGCCGCTCGTCTCGCTTCGGAAGGTCGCGTAGTACGAGAAGCCGGATGCAGACCGGGCGACCGCGTCGGGGACCAGAGCGTGGTAGCGGCCGTCGTTCGCAGAGGGATCCTCTCGGAGCGGGAGCGGCTGGAACGGCCCCGAGTCTCCTGCGCGGACGAAGACGGTCCCGGTGGCGTCGCACGCGCGCTCATCGGGTCGCTCGATCCCGCCCGGCGCGCAGAAGACGTCGTACCGAAGGTCGACCGGCTCGCCTGGCGCGGTGAGCAGCGGAGGCACGTGCGTCGCATCCAGCACCGGCGGCAGCGTTTGCGCCGGCTGAGCTTCCGCCGCGGCACCAACCGCGCCAAGCCCCGCCGCCACCCCTGCGGACGCCCCGGCGAGGACGCCGCCGAAGGCCGTGAGAATACGCCGCCAGCTCCACATGTTCAGCGAGCTCACCTCCGTGCTCCTGCGTTTTCGAATCAGACAACGAAGATAGCAGCCGACATCGGGCGGCACGGACGAGGCAAGTCTCTTGTGACGCTCTCGGCGCCGTTACGACACGAAGCGGCTCACGCGTCCAGCCAGGAGGGCGAGCGCTTCTCGAGGAAGGCGCGCAGCCCTTCCTGGCCTTCCGGGCTCGTGCGCCGCGCCGCGGCGATCTCCGCCGTCGCGACGCCCTCGGGACGCTCGCGGACGAGCCTCTTCGCTTCTCGCACCGCCTGCGGACCGCCGGCGAGGATGGCGCCGACGACCTCGTCGACCGCGGCGTCGGGATCGGCGGCGACTTCGTCGACGAGTCCGATTCGAAGGGCCGTGTCGGCCCCGAAGCGCTCGCCGGTCAGGAAGTAGCGGCGCCCGGTGGATCCGATCCGGCGCAGGACGAACGGCGAGATGACGGCGGGGATGATCCCCAGTCGCACCTCGGAGAAGCCGAAGGTCGCATCGGGCGCGGCAACCACGACGTCCGCACACGCCACGAGGCCGCTGCCGCCGCCGAGCGCGTACCCGTGCGCGCGGCAGACGACGGGGGCGGGGCAGCCGTCGATGCTCTCGAGCATGCGGTAGAGGCGCAGCGCGTCCTCGACGTTCTCCTCGTAGGTGAGGTCGATGGACGAGCGTTGCCACTCGACGTCCGCACCCGCGCAGAAGGTCGGCCCCTCGCCGGACAGCACCACCGCGCGCGTCTTGCCGACGTCTGCGAACGCCTCTGTCAGCGAGGCGATGAGGGCGGCGTCGAAGGCGTTCCGCCGCTCGGGCCGCGCGAGCGTGACGCGAAGAACGGCGCCGTCCCGGTCAACGCGCAGCCCGTCCACGAGACCGGAGCTTAGAGTTGGCGCATGCTGAAGGGAGCGCTGGCGGCGTCCGTCACTCCGCTGCGCGACAACGGGGACGACATCGACGAGGGCGCTCTCGCCCCGCTCGTCGAGCTCTACGTCGAGTCCGGCCTCGACGGGATCCTCGCCCTCGGGACGGCGGGGGAGGGGATCTTGCTCTCGGTCGAGGAGCGGCGGCGCGTCGCGGATCTGTTCCTGCAGGCTGCCGCCGGCCGTCTGGACGTCGCCGTCCAGTGCGGCGCGCAGACGACGGCGGACACGGTCGCGCTCGCTCTGCACGCGGCGGAGGTCGGGGCGGATGCGGTCGTCGTTATCGGGCCGCCGTACTTCAAGCTCGACGAGCGGGCGCAGCTGAGCCATTTCCTGGCTGCGGCGGAGGCGGCGGCGCCGCTCCCGTTCTACGTCTACGAGTTCGAGTCGACGGCCGGCTACGCGATCGCGCCGGCCGTGCTCGAGCGCCTGCGCGAGCGGGCGCCGAATGTCGTCGGGCTCAAGATCTCGGACCTGCCGTACGACCGCTTTCGCAGATACCTGCTGCCCGGCTTCGACGTCTTCGTCGGCCCGGAGGCGCTGCTCTACGAGGGCCTCTCCGGCGGTGCCGTCGGCGCGGTCTCGGCGCTCGCGTCGGCCTTCCCCTCCGAGGTCGCGGCGGTGGTGCGCGAGCCGACGCGCGAAGGCGCCGATCGCCTCGGCGAGCTGAGAGCGTTCGTCGAGCGGTTTCCGCGGCAGGCCGCGCTCAAGCATCTGCTCGGGCTGAGAGGCGTACCCGTACGCCCCGACGTTCGCGCCCCGCTTCGTCCGCTCACCCCGTACGAGCGGGACGAGCTCACGGCGTGGTCGCCCTACGCCGAGACCGTGTCGAACTCCTCGTAGACGTCCGGGTCCTCCCCGATCAGGTCCCGCGCCCAGCCGGCGCCCTCCGGCAGCTCGTCGCCGAACGCGAGGAGCCCGAACCGCTCGCCGGACTCGCTCCAGATCCATTCGCTCGGAGGCGTCAGATCCGGGAGGCTCTCGCGCAACTCGTCGATCGTCGTCTTCGAATCGAAGATTGTCCAGATCAGGATCCGGACGATCACGCCTCGGGAGCTGCCTCGAGCTTCCGGAGCAGCTCCTTCAGCCTGCGCAGCACGTCCGCCTCCTCGTGCCCGAAGTCGTCGAGGTAGGAGCGAACGGCGGAGACGACGAGGCGATGCTCGTCCTCGGTCAACTCGATCGTATGCATGCGCGAAGCGTACGACGCATGCGGGCCGGGCGATGGGCCTACGCGGCCGTGCGCAGCTCCGTCTCGCGCTCCGCGCCCTTGGCTGCAGGCGCCTGCTGCCGCGGCACCGTCTCGCCGACCCGGACCGCGAGCTCCGATCCGACGGCGCCGAGCGCGAGCGCCGTGAGCGCCCAGCCCGTGCCACGACGAACGCGTCCGCGGGCCGAGTCGAGCGACCAGCGTCCGGGCCCCGCTTCTACGAGCGCAGCGAGGGCGGCGACGATCACGGCGTTGTACTCGTAGCCGCCGTTCGTGTTCCAGGGGCCGTTCTGCCAGTGGATGCGACGAACCGCCGTCAGCATGACCCCGGTGATCCCGGCCGCTGCCAGCGGCGTCGCAGCGCCCGCTGCGAGCAGCGCGCCGCTTGCCGTCTCGGTGGCGCCGGCGGCGAGCGCGTTCATGCGTCCGGGCCGCAGCCCGACAGACTCCATCATCTCGCCCGTCCTGTCCGGGCCTTGCCCGCCGAACCAGCCGAAGAGCTTCTGCGTTCCGTGGCCGACGAAGAGGCCTCCGAGCACGAGCCGCAACACCAGGCGTCCCAGATCCATCTCTGCCTCCTTTTGCTGGCTGTAGCGAGCGTTCCCGCGCCCGAGCCCCGGAAACCTCGTGGCGCGCTACATGCGGAAGACGCCGAAGACCGTCTCGGGCACCGGTGCGTTCGCGGCCGCGGCCAGACCGAGCGCGAGCACGCGCCGCGTGTCGGCAGGATCGATGATCCCGTCGTCCCAGAGCCGCGCGGTCGAGAAGTACGGGTTGCCCTCGGCGTCGTAGGCAGCGCGGATCTCCTCCGGATCCGCATCGCCGACCATGCTCAGCACGGTCGCCGCCTGCTCGCCGCCCATGACGGAGATCCTCGCGTTCGGCCACATCCAGAGCTGACGCGGCTGGTACGCCCGCCCGCACATCGCGTAGTTCCCTGCGCCGAACGACCCGCCGACGATCACCGTGAACTTCGGCACCTCGGCGCACGCGACGGCCATGACGAGCTTGGCGCCGTCGCGCGCGATCCCGGCCTCCTCGTACTCCCGGCCAACCATGAAGCCGGTGATGTTCTGGAGGAAGACGAGGGGGATCTTCCGCTTGCACGCGAGCTCGATGAAGTGCGCGCCCTTCTGCGAGGACTCCGCGAAGAGGACGCCCTGGTTCGCGAGGATCGCGACCGGGTGCCCTTCGATGGCGGCGAAGCCGCAGACGAGCGTCTCGCCGTAGAGCGCCTTGAACTCCTGCAGGCGGCTCCCGTCGACGATGCGCGCCACGATCTCGCGGACGTCCATCTCGTGGCGGAAGTCCTCGGGAACGAACCCGTAGAGATCGGAGGTGTCCACGGCAGGAGGCTCGGCCGCCGCGAGCTCCCACGGCGCAGGGAGCGGAGGCTCGAGGTGGCGGACGATCGAGCGCGCGATCGCGAGCGCGTGCTCGTCCGAGGTCGCGTAGTGGTCGGCGACGCCCGAGCGACGGGTGTGCACGTCCGCGCCGCCGAGCTCCTCGGCCGTCACGTCCTGGCCGGTCGCCGCCTTCACGAGTGGAGGCCCGCCGATGAAGATCGTGCCGGTGCCACGGACGATCACGGTCTCGTCCGACATCGCCGGGACATACGCGCCGCCGGCCGTGCACGAGCCCAGCACGACCGCGATCTGCGGGATGCCGAGCGCGGACATGCGGGCCTGGTTGAAGAAGATGCGCCCGAAGTGGTCCCGGTCGGGGAAGACCTCCGCCTGCAGGGGGAGGTAGGCGCCGCCCGAGTCGACGAGGTAGATGCAGGGGAGGCGGTTCTGCTCGGCCACCTCCTGGGCACGCAGGTGCTTCTTCACGGTCAGGGGGAAGTACGAGCCGCCCTTCACCGTCGCATCGTTGGCGACCACGATGCAGTGGCGGCCTTCGACGAGCCCGATCCCCGTCACGATCCCGCCGCCCGGCGCCTGGCCGTCGTAGAGGCCCCAGGCGGCAAGGGCGTTCAGCTCCAGGAACGCGCTTCCCGGGTCGAGGAGCAGGTCGACGCGCTCACGGGCGGTGAGCTTTCCGCGCGAGCGATGGCGCTCGAGCGCCTTCTCGCCTCCTCCGCGGGCCACCTGCGCCGTCCGCTCGCGGAGCTCTTCGACCAGGGCTTCCATGGCCGCGCGCCGCCGCTCGAACGTCTCGTCGCGTACCACCTGCGTCGTGAGCACGGCCACCGGCGCGAGCCTACCCGGCCGTCGGACAGCTCGGTCGCTTGCGTATCGTCCCCGTCGGCGACGAGAGGAGGAGTGCAATGCAGCTCGCGATGATCGGGCTCGGCCGCATGGGGGGCAACATGGTGCTGAGGCTCCTCCGCGACGGCCACGAGTGCGTCGTCCACGGACGGAGGTCGGACAGCCTGGCGCCGTTCGAGGCCGAGGGCGCGAAGGGCGTGACCTCGTACGACGACCTCGCCGCCGCCCTCGAGCCGCCGCGGGCGGTCTGGATCATGGTCCCGGCGGCCGCGGTCGAGTCCGTGCTCGACGAGCTGGCCCCGCATCTGCAGCCCGGGGACGTGGTCATCGACGGCGGCAACAGCTACTACCGCGACGACCTCGCGCGCTCGGCTCGGCTGGAGAAGGAGGGCATCGACTACCTCGACGTCGGGACCTCGGGCGGCGTCTTCGGCCTCGAGCGGGGCTACTGCCTGATGATCGGCGGCCCCGAGGAGCCGGTGGCCCGCCTCGACCCGATCTTCCGCTCGCTCGCGCCGGGAGTCGAAGCAGCCCCCCGCACGGCCGCCGACGCGGGAGAGCCCAGGCCCGCGGAGCACGGCTACCTGCACTGCGGGCCCAGCGGCGCCGGCCATTTCGTGAAGATGGTCCACAACGGGATCGAGTACGGGCTGATGGCGTCGTACGCCGAGGGCCTGAACATCCTCCATCGGGCCAACGTCGGGAAGGAGGAGCAGGAGGCGAGCGCGGAGGTGACGCCGCTGCGCGATCCCGAGTACTACCGCTACGACCTCGACCTCCCCGAGATCGCCGAGCTCTGGCGCCGCGGCTCGGTCGTCGCGTCCTGGCTCCTCGACCTCACCGCGAGCGCACTCGCCGGCTCCCCGGGGCTCGAGGAGTTCGGGGGACGCGTCTCCGACTCGGGCGAGGGGCGCTGGACGTCGATCGCGGCGATCGAGGAGGGCGTTCCCGCGACGGTCCTCTCGACCGCGCTCTACGAGCGCTTCAGCTCGCGCGGCGAAGCCGACTTCGCCGACCGCCTCCTCTCGGCGATGCGCCAGCAGTTCGGCGGGCACGCGGAGCTCGCCGTCGAGAAGACGCGATGACGACGGCCGCGGCGCCCGCGTCTCTCTTCGCAAGGACGCCGTCGGCGAAGCTCGGCCCTGCGACGATCGTCCTCTTCGGAGCCGCGGGCGACCTCGCGCGCCGCAAGCTGCTCCCGGGCCTCTACCACCTGGAGGTCGCGGGTCTCCTCCCCGAGGAGTGGCGCCTGATCGCGTCCTCGACCCGCGACCTCTCGGACGACGATTTCCGCGAGCTCGCGTGCGCTGCGATCAAGGAGTTCGGGCGATCCGAGCCGGTCGGGGACTGCTGGGACGGCTTCGCGCAGCGCATCACCTACGCAGGCGGTGGGTTCGCGCCCGGGTCGACGGAGGCGATCGCCCGCGCGGTCGAGGGGGCGGAGAAGGAGCTCGGGGACGCACAGCGCCTGATCTTCTGCGCGGTACCGCCGAAGGTGTTCCCGGACATCGTCCGCGGGCTCGGGGAGGCCGGCCTGGCCGAAGGCTCGCGCGTCGTCATCGAGAAGCCGTTCGGGACCGACCTCGAGAGCGCGAGAGAGCTGAACGACCTCATCCACTCCGTCCTCGACGAGGAGCAGGTCTTCCGCATCGATCACTACCTCGGCAAGGAGGCGGTGCAGAACATCCTCGCCTTCCGCTTCGCCAACGGCCTCTTCGAGCCGGTCTGGAACCGCCAGTTCGTGGACCACGTCCAGTTCGACGTGCCGGAGACGCTCTCCGTCGACGACCGCGCGGCCTTCTACGACGCCACGGGGGCGCTCCGCGACATCGTGGTCACGCACATCTTCCAGGTGCTCGGGTTCGTCGCGATGGAGCCGCCGCTCGGGTTGACGCCCACCGAGCTCGGCGACGAGCGCGTGAAGGTCTTCCACGCGCTACGGCCCCTCGCCCCGGACGACGTCGTGCGCGGACAGTACGTCGGCTACCGCGACCTCGAGCAGGTCGCGGACGGCTCCGACACGGAGACATTCGTCGCGGGGCGTGCGTTCATCGACAACTGGCGCTGGGCGAACGTCCCGTTCTTCTTCCGCACCGGCAAGCGGATGCCGGAGGGGAGACGGGTGCTGACGATCGTGTTCAAGAAGCCGGCGCTGTCGCTCTTCGAGCGGGCCGACGTGCCGACGGACTCGATCGACGCGAACCACCTCACGTTCGACCTCGGCGATCCGGGCTCGATCTCCGCGTCCTTCCTCGCGAAGGACCCGGGCTGGGAGCTCGACCTGACGGAGGCCCGGATGGACTTCCGCTACGACGCGGGGGACGGTCTGCTCGAGGCTTACGAGCGGCTCATCCACGACGCGCTCATCGGGGACAAGACGCTTTTCACCCGTGCCGACGGGATCGAGCGCTTGTGGGAGGTCGTCGAGCCGGTGCTCGAGCACCCGCCTCCGGCGATCCCGTACGAGCCCGGCTCGTGGGGCCCCGAAGCGGCGACCGAGCTCATCGCGCCGCGCGTCTGGCACCTTCCTTCGGGCCACTAGCTCGTCGGGCCGACGCCGCGCGCCTGACCCGGCCGGGGCAAGAAGGCTCGAACGAGGGATTCCCAAAGGGGTACCACGGACCTACCTTTCGGAGTGAGGGGAAGAACTCGAAGGAGAGGAATCCAGTGAAGAGGCATCTGCTGACAGCCGTGCTCGCGCTCGTGGTCGGAACACTCGGCTTCGCCGTGTCCGGCGTCGCGCTCGCGAGCAACGGGAACGGCAAGGGTGGCCCGAACCCGTGCCCGCCGAGCGAGCACGCCGTCTACGACCAGAACGGCAACTTCGTGAGCTGCGAGCACAACGGCAACCCGAGCGGGGAGCCCGGGGGCGGCATCGGGAACTGCGGTCAGAACCAGTCCGGAAACCCCGGGAACGGCGGCGATGCCGGCTACGGGAACGGCGACGCCTGCGTCGTGACGACCACGACGCCGACCGAGACGACGCCGACGGAAACCACGCCGACCGACACTACTCCGACCGACACTACTCCGACCGAGACGACTCCGACCGAGACGACTCCGACGGACACGACTCCGACCGATACGACGCCGGGCGCAACCACGCCCACGGAGACGACGCCCACGGAGACCCCTGGCTCGCCTCCCACGGGCGACGGGTCGCAGCCGGGCCCGAGCTCTTCGGACGACTCGTCGTCGCCATCGATCGTGGGCCAGCCGCCGGAGCAGCAGCACAGCACCCCGCAGGTGAGCCCTGCGCAGGCGCACCAGAGCTCGGCGAAGCCTGCGGTCGCCGGGACCAGCGCCAAGAGCGAGCCGAAGCCGACGCAGCAGCCGCAGCCGGCTCCGTTCACGCTCTAGATGACGAAGCTCGCGCTCGTACTCGTCACGGCCCTCGTGGTGGGTACGAGCGCGGGGTTCTTCGTGCACGACGGCGCGGCGGGTGGGCAGGGGAGCAAGCCGGAAGCGGTGCGCACGGCGCCGACCCGTCCGCTCCCGGCGCGACCACGGCCGCGGCTGGCGCGGATCGCGCCGAAGCGCGCGGTGACCATCGGGCCCGCGACGATCTCCATCCCGCGGCTTCACCTCGCGTCGCGGGTCTTTACGGCCGACCAGCTGAACCGTGGTCCCGCGTGGTGGCCGGTGACCGGACGCCCTGGAGGCGGCGACACGGTTGCCGTCGCCGGTCACCGGACGACCCACACGCACCCCTTCTACTACCTGGATCGCCTCCGGCACGGCGACACGATCACGCTCAGGTTTCGGGGCCGCGCCTACCGCTACCGCGTCGTGACGAGCCGCACGCTGCCGGCTACCGACCTGCACATGGCGGACGCGGTCGGGCACGAGCGGCTCCTCCTCAGCGCCTGCACGCCGCGCGGCTCCGCGTCCTTCCGGCTCGTCGTCGAAGCCCGTCCGGCCTTCTAGGCCGCAGCCCGGTCGCCGGCTCTCCGCCTCAGGAAGCGAGGAGGAGGACGATCACGGCTGCGACGATCGCCATGACGACCAGCCAGAGGAGGTTCGCCTCGAGCGTCACTGCCTCCCCAGGCTACCCCCTCGCGTTGGTCGAAAACAATGCGGGTGCGGCTGGTTTTGGCTCGGGCCACCGACGGGAAGAAGGGCAGAACACGACCGAGAGGAGTTCAGTCATGGCAGCCCCCGCAAGGCAGACGGGTGCGGGCATCAGCCTCGGAGGGATACTCGTCATCGCAGGGATCCTCATCGCCATCTTCTGGAGTGTGTGGGTTGGCCTGATCGTGGCGCTCATCGGCCTCGTCGCGTTCGGGGGGTTCGTTCGCGGCCGCTGGTACTAGCAGCTGCCCGTCGGGCAAGTGCGCCCGGATGAGCATGCGCTCACCTGTCGCCGGTGGCGCTCCACTCGCGACGCTAGGGGGACGGTCTCAGGTGGTCTCGGTCGTGGCGACGGTTGCCTGGCCGACGCCCCGCACGGAGCAAGTCCCTCGGAACCCGCAGAGATCTGCCGCCGAGTAGCAGCACGACGAGAAGATCGAATGCGAACCAGAGGGCGATAGCCGCAGCGAGATAGTCCAGCATGGGGGAGAGGGTGGCACTCTAAGCGGACGGCGTCCCACGTGCTAGGGCAACCGTTCGCAGGAGAGCGTGCTCGAGGATCGAAGCGGTTCGGGCCGGGCCGGTGTTTGGCGTCCCCGGTCCCTCTCCCCTGAACGGGGACGGATGGGTCGCCGGCCCGGCGCCCATGCCGGCTCGCCCGGGGGTCGTGCGCGAAAGGGGCCGCTAGATGTTCGGGTGCGGGTTCCTGCGGTCGTGCCACCAGCCGTACACGAGCAGGGCGGCCGCGAGCACGAGGAACGCGCCGATGAAGCCCCAGGCATAGAGAGCCCGCCAGAAGAGGATGAGCCCGACGAACACGAGGGCCCCGATCCCCGCGACGATCCCGGCCAGCTTCAACCAGAACCGCCCCCCGAGTCCCTCCTCGTCGTCGGTATCCGGAGGACGTACGGCCGTCTCGTCCGTGTTCATGCCCGCGAGTATGGCGCGCAAGCCGCTCGCCGTCCAGCAGGGGAGGCGGGACTCGAACCCACAACCCCCGGTTTTGGAGACCGGTGCTCTGCCAGTTGAGCTACTCCCCTGGGCTGCGACGGCGAATGGTACCGGGGTCGCTGGCAAGATCCTCCCGTGCACCGGCGTGCGCTCGGGGCGCTCTTCGTCGTGCTCGCCGCAGGCTTCGCGGCGATCGCCGTCTTCGCGGGGCTCCACGGGGGGCAGGCGCTCGTGATCGCGGCCGCGGCGGGCGTGCTCGCGCTCTGGATGGCGGGCCTCGCCCGACGTGCGCTCTGATCCCGCGGCCCTGAGGAGTTCGCCCCTGAGCGGCGTATTCTGAGGGGCTGTGGCCGCGCCGGACACGCTCACTCTCTGGCAGGACTACCGCAGGTCGGGCGACCAGCATCTCCGCGACCGGCTGATCCTGACCTACGCACCGCTCGTCAAGTTCGTGGCCGGGCGCGTCGGGGCGAGCCTCCCGTCGCACGTCGACGAGCAGGATCTCGTGTCCTACGGGCTGCTCGGGCTCATCGGGGCTATCGAGCGGTTCGATCCCGATCGCGAGATCAAGTTCGAGACGTTCGCGATGGCACGGATCCGGGGCGCGATCATCGACGAGCTGCGCTCGCTCGACTGGGTGCCGCGGTCGGTCCGGACGCGGGCGCGGCAGATCGAGCGCGCGATCGCCCTCCTCGAGCGCGAGCTGTTGCGCGCGCCGACGGACGACGAGATCGCGAAGAAGCTCGGCATCGAGCGCGAGGAGCTCGAGGACAGCCTGCGCGAGATCTCGCGAACCTCCGTGGCGGCGCTCGACGAGCTCTGGTCTCCCTCCGGCAGCGGGGACCAGGTCGCCCTGATCGACACCATCCAGGACGGCACGGGACCGGATCCGGAGAGCACCCTCGAGCAGACGGAGGTCAAGGAGGCGCTCGCGGAGGCGATCTCGGCGCTCCCTGAGCGGGAAAAGCTCGTGGTCACGCTCTACTACTACGAGGAGCTCACCCTGCGGGAGATCGGCGAAGTGCTCGGGGTGACGGAATCGCGCGTGTCGCAGCTCCACACGAAGGCGATTCTCCGCCTGAAGGCGCACCTCTCCGGCGGCGCCGTGCGCGAGCACGCCGAGAAGTAGGGACGGCCGGGTTTCGCCGGCCATGGAAGATCGCGCCCGGCCGCGTCGTCTTGTGGTCGAGCTTCACGGACGAAAGGAGCGCGCCATGGCAGCCCAGGCGCAGGTCAGTCAACTCGCGGATCGGATCGAACGAGACAGCGGCTTCGCGTCGGCCCTCGAGGTCGACTCCCTGACCACCCTCCGCGACTCGGGCCTCGCCGAGCTGGGCAGCGCGGCCGAGCACGAGCGCGACCACGTGGCGGAGCTCGTCGACCGCATCTACCGCGACGAGCAGTTCAGGCAGGCCCTCGAGCGATCGCCTCGGGCCGTGCTCGACGACTGGGGGATCCCGGAGGCGGCCTTCGAGTCCGTGCTCATCGTCGCCGGGGCTCCCGAGGAGGTGCTGCAGCGCGCGACCGACGACGTCGAGGCGCACGCCTGGGGGCGCAAGCCGCTTGGGTTCGCGGCCGCAGCAGCCGTGCTCGGCGCGTTCGCGTTCGCACAGGAGGCGAGCGCTGGCAACCGCCCCGCCGCGGAGGCGGAGGTCACGTCTGCCGCGGTCGTCGCACAGGTCTCGCCCGAGCAGACGCGGGCGGAGATCGCTCCCGAGTTGAGCGGCGCGCTCGGGAGAGCACAGGTGAGCCACGCGGCCTGGAAGGTGCAGGTCAGCCACCCCGCCATGAAGTGGCAGGGAGTCGACATGCAGCGCCTCTCGGCGCAGCACCTCGCGTCCATCCTTCGCGTGCAGTAGTTCCTCCGCGCCTCGTCTCGCGCGCAAGCGGAGGGCCCGCTCAGGCGGGCCCTCCTCGTCGTCGGAGGCGTACCGGAGCGCCGGCCGACCGGACTAAGCTTCGGCGCGAATCTCGAATCCAGGAGGTCTGCCTGCCCATGCCCGAGCCCGCAAGGATCCGGAACGTCGCCGTCGTCGGCCACCGCGGGACGGGAAAGACGTCGCTCGTCGAGGCGCTCCTCTACCAGTCGGGCGCCGTGAACCGTCTCGGCTCCGTCGAGGGCGGGACGACCGTCTCCGACTCGGACGAGGACGAGCACCAGCGCCGGCTCTCGATCTCGCTCTCGCTGACGCACGCGAGCTGGCAGGAGCGGAAGCTGAACCTCCTCGACATCCCGGGCGACCCGAGCTTCCAGGGCGAGCTCCGCTGCGCGGCGCGGGTCGTCGAGGGCGCGCTCGTCACCGTCTCCTCGGTCATGGGAGTCGAGGTCGGGACCTCGCGAGCCTGGAGGCTCGCCGATGAGCTCGGCCTCGCGCGCGTCGTGTTCGTGAACATGCTCGACCGCGAGCGGGCCGACTTCTTCCGCACGCTCGAGCAGCTGCGGGGACAGCTCTCCGAGCGCTGCGTCGCCGTTCACGTGCCGATCGGCGCCGAGCACGAGCTCACGGGCATCGTCGACGTCCTGCACATGTGCGCGTACGCGAGCCCCGAGGGGGGCAAGGAGGGTGAGCCGGGGCCGATTCCCGAGGCGCTGGCCGGCGTCGCGGCCGAGTACCGGGAGAAGCTGCTCGACGCGGTGGTCGAGACCGACGAGGGCCTCATGGAGCGCTACCTCGAAGGCGAGGAGCTCGGGAGCGAGGAGGTCGCCTCGGCGCTCAAGGCGGCGGTGACGAACGGCGAGGTCTTCCCGGTCGCGTGCGGCGTCGCCACCAAGAACCTCGGGACACATGCGCTGCTCGACCTGCTCGTCGAGGGCATCCCGTCGCCGGCGAAGAAGGGGTCGCCGATCGACGTCGACGGCGCCTCGACCGCGGTCTTCGTCTTCAAGACGGTGGCGGACCCCTTCGCAGGGCGCATCAACCTCTTCCGCGTGCTCCAGGGGGCCGCGAAGGCCGAGACGACGCTCGTCAACCTGCGCGCGAAGGGGAAGGAGCGGCTCGGCACGCTCCTCGACGTGCAGGGCAAGGAGCACCATCCCGCAACCGAGTTCGGGGAGGGCGACCTGGGCGCGGTCGCGAAGCTGAAGGACGCGCAGACGGGCGACCTGCTGACGGACCGGGAGGTCCCGGTCGACGCGCCGGCGTTCGGCTTCCCCGAGCCGGTGATGAGCTTCGCGATCACCCCGAGGTCCAAGGGCGACGAGGAGAAGGTCGCGACGGCTATCCGCAGGCTGGCCGAGGAGGACCCGACGCTCCGCTTCCACCGCGACTCGCAGACCGGTGAGGAGATCCTCTCCGGAATGAGCCAGATGCACGTCGAGGTGGCGCTCGAGCGGGCGAAGCGAAGGTTCGGAGTGGACGTCGACCTGCACCCGCCCCGCGTCCCCTACCGCGAGACGATTCGTCGAGAGGCAAGGGCGCACGGCCGCTACAAGAAGCAGACCGGCGGGCGCGGCCAGTTCGGCGACTGCCACATCGTCGTCACCCCGTTCCAGGACGGCGACTACGAGTTCGTGGACAAGATCGTCGGGGGCGTGATCCCGCAAGGCTTCCGGCCCGCCGTCGACAAGGGGATCCAGGAGGCGATGCAGCAGGGCGAGCTCGCGGGCGCGCCCGTGCAGGGCGTGCGGGTCGAGCTCGTGGACGGCTCGTACCACACGGTCGACTCTTCCGAGATGGCCTTCAAGATCGCCGGCTCGATGGCGTTCAAGGACGCCTACCTGCACGCGGACCCGGTGCTGCTCGAGCCGATCATGGAGCTCGAGGTGACCGTTCCGGACGATGCAGTCGGAGCGGTGAACGGGGATCTGAACTCGCGTCGAGGACGCCTGCAGGGCATGGAGCCCGTCGGCGGGATGACCAGCATCAAGGCGGAGGTGCCGATGGCGGAGCTGCTGACGTACGCGCAGTCGCTCACGTCGATGACGGGGGGGCGCGGCGACTACGCCATGCACTTCCTCCGCTACGAGGAGGTCCCCGCGCACGTCGCGCAGAAGATCATCGACGAGGTGAAGAAGGAGCGCGAGCTCGCCCGCGCGTAGCCGCGGCACCTGTGGATAACTCGAGGACGGTGCTAGGGTGCGCGCCATGCGCGTGACGAAGGCGAATGTCCGCCGCGCCTGCGCAGTTTGTGAGCGCACGCTTCTCCAGGGGGAGTACGCGCTCAGGTTCTCGCCCGACGGGCTCGAGTTCGTGGACGTGTGCCCCCTCTGCCAGGAGGTCGCCCTCGAGTACGGCTGGGTGCGGGAAGGTGCGCCCATGTCGCCCGCGCTGTCGCCGCACGCGCGGCGCCGGCGGCCCCGCTGGGCCCAGCTCCTGGGCGTCCGCAACGGGGAGCCCGAGCCCGTGGTCTCGGAGCCGATCCTGCGGCGCCTCTCCGACTCGGAGGCGGCGCTCGTCGAGGCGGCGGACCTCTTCAACGCGAGCCTCTTCCGCCGCACCGTCCAGGGCGTCGCGCGGGCCCTCGGCGCGCCGCTCGTCTCGATCGTGCCGCTGTCCGGCGTCAACAGCGAGCTCGTGCTCACCTTCGCGTGGGAGATCACCTGGTACCAGTACCGCGTGATGCCGGAGGCCGTGCAGCCCCTGCGGCTGGCGGACCGGGGCGCGGACATCACCGAGATCGAGCCGGCGTTCACGAGCTGGAACGCGCAGCTCGACGACAGCGGCCGCGTCATCCCGGACGTCGCGCGCTGAGCGATCCGGCGTGCCGTCCCCGGACGCCCCGCTGATGGGTGGCTGCCTCTGCGGAAGTGTCCGCTTCGAGGTGAGCGCGCCGTTCCGGCGGGCGAATCACTGTCACTGCGCGCGCTGCCGGAAGCACTCGGGGACATTCGGTCTCACGCAGGGACGCGTTCCTCGCGAGGGCTTCAGGCTGCTCCAGGGGGAAGAGCTGATCCGCGTCTTCGTGCCGCCGGACGGCGGTGCCGTGAAGGCGTTCTGCTCGGTCTGTGGCTCGAGCCTCTTCGGCGGCACCTGGCCCGCCGGGCCGGAGGTCTCGATCCGGCTGGGAGCGCTCGACGGCGACCCGGGGATCCGCCCGCAGTACCACTCCTTCGTCGACTCGCGAGCGCCGTGGGACGAGCTGCCGGACGACGGCCTTCCGCGCCATCCGGCAGCCCCACCGACCTCGTGAAGCCGGCGCGCCCCTAGAATCGCCGCATGGCTACGACAGGCGTTCGCGAGTACAAGAACTACATCGGCGGCGAGTGGGTGGATGCCTCCTCGGGCGCGACCTTCGAGTCGAGAAGCCCGGCGGACGGGGAGCTGATCGGGGTCTTCCCGAAGTCCGGGGCAGATGACGTCGACCGCGCCGTCGAGGCGGCGAAGGCCGCGTACGAGGACTGGCGTCTCGTCCCGGCGCCCAAGCGCGGCGAGATCGTCTTCCGCTTCGCGGAGCTCCTCCGGGAGCACAAGGACGAGCTCACGGACCTGATGACGCACGAGATGGGCAAGGTCAAGGCGGAGGCCAGAGGGGACGTCCAGGAAGCGATCGACATGAGCTACTACATGGGCGGCGAGGGGCGTCGGCTCTTCGGCCATACCACGCCGTCCGAGCTCCGGGACAAGTTCAACATGAGCGTGCGCATGCCGATCGGCGTGGTCGGGGTCATCACGCCGTGGAACTTCCCGATCGCGATCCCCTCGTGGAAGATCGTTCCAGCGCTCGTCTGCGGGAACACGGTCGTCTTCAAGCCCGCCACGGACACGCCGTCGCTCGGAGAGCGCTTCGTCGAGCTGCTGGCCGAGGCGGGGGTCCCCGCCGGGGTGGTGAACATCGTCCACGGCGGCGGCGGCGCGGTCGGCGATCGCCTCGTCCGCCATCCGGACGTGCCCGTGATCACACTGACGGGCTCCCGGGAGACGGGCGTCGCGGTCCTCGTGGCGGCGGCCGAGAACCTGAAGCACGTGCACCTCGAGCTCGGGGGCAAGAACGGGATCATCGTCATGGAGGACGCCGATCTCGAGCTCGCGGCGGACGGGATCGTCTGGTCTGCGTTCGGGACCTCGGGCCAGCGCTGCACCGCGGCGAGCCGGGTGATCGCGCACGAGAAGATCTACGACGCGCTCCGGAAGCGGCTCGTCGAGGCTGCCGAACGGCTTCGCCTCGGCCCGGGATGGGAGGACGAGACGGACGTCGGTCCCGTCATCAACGCGCCGTCGCTCGAGAAGATCCACTCGTACACGGAGATCGGCAAGGACGAGGGCGCGACGCTCCTGACGGGCGGCGAGGTCGCGTCGGGCAACGGGCTGGACAAGGGCTTCTACTACCGGCCGACGATCTTCGGCGACGTAAAGCCGGGGATGCGGATCGCCCAGGAGGAGATCTTCGGCCCGACGACGGCGATCATCCCGGTCCACGACTTCGACGAGGCGATCCGCGTCGCCAACGGGATCCGCTACGGCCTCTCCTCCTCGATCTTCACCCGCGACGTCAACCGCGCGTTCCGTGCGATGCGCGACCTCGAGGCGGGTATCACGTACGTCAATGCAGGGACGATCGGCGCGGAGGTGCACCTGCCCTTCGGAGGGACGAAGGAGACGGGCAACGGTCACCGCGAGGCCGGCCAGGCGGCCCTCGACGTCTTCACCGAGTGGAAGTCGGTCTACGTCGACTACTCGGGCACGCTCCAGCGCGCGCAGATCGACAACCAGTAGAGAGCCGGAGGGAGCGGGCGAGACCCGCTCCCTCCGCTCGTCGTTACGGAACCGACGCGAAGTACGCGTCGGTGGGGCCGTCCGCCACCGGCGGAGTCCCCGACTGGATGAAGAACGGCTCGAAGGTCGTGCCGTTCGTCGTCATGCCCATGTAGTCGCCGAGGAACTGGCCGCGTGCCTCGGGCGCTGCGCTCATGTCGAACGAGTCGGGAGTGACCCGCGTGTCCGCGGACCAGCTGCTCTGGCTCGAGCAGTCGGACGAGCAGGTCGTGAGCCAGAGGTCCGTCGCCGCGATCCCGTCGGTCGACGTGTTCTCGCGGAAGTCGTAGTAGCTCACGCCGACCGTCCCGTCGGAGTTGACCTCGACCGTCGGAATGAAGGCGTCGACGTCCTGGGCCTCGAGCGTGTGGCTGACGATGATCGGCGACGACCAGGTCAGGCCGGCGTCCGTCGACTGCGAGAAGAAGATGTGCCCTCTCGTCGGGGCGTTGCCCGTTCCGTCCTCCCAGACGACGTAGGCGTTCGATCCCCGAACGGCGATGTCGGGCAAGCCGCCGCTGCGGATCAGCGCCCCGCTGTCCGGGTTGTGTGCCCCGCCGTACGAGCAGTGGAACGGAGCCACGAGCGCCGGCTTGTTCGACCACGTGACGCCTCGGTCGGGCGAGCGCAGGATGGAGACGCTCCCACAGGGCCCACCCTTCCACGCGGCGTTGCCGTACGTCTGGAGGGCGTCGAGGAGCGTGTGGCCGTCACCGAGGACGCGGATGATGCTGCCGATCGAGCCGGAGAACGAGGAGTCCACGAAGATCTGCTTCGCCGGTTCCCAGCTCTGGCCGCCGTTCGTCGTCCGGGTGAAGAACGTCTGCGACTTGTACGAGCGCGAGTGGATGATTCCCTGATCGGACGCGTGCGTGCTGCCGCCCGGCGTCAGGATCCGGTCCCACGCCGCGTAGACGTAGTCCGAGTCGAACGGGTCGGCCGTGATCGACTCCTTGTCGAGCCCGTTCGTGGTGTCGTCGGCGACCGCGATCGGTGCTCCCCAGTGGTCCCCGAGATCCACCGACTTGGAGACGAGGATCGCGTTGTGGTTCGGGTTCGGCTGCCCGAGGAAGCTCAGCGAGATCGCATACAGGTCGCCGTTCGGCGCGAACGAGACCCACGGGTCCGAGGCCCGCAGGAACTCGCCGCCCTCGCACGCGCTGATTCCGGGCACGAGGACGCGCGTCCAGGTGCCGCCGTTGTCGTGGCTGACGCTCGTGACGAGCCCGCGCGCGCCGCCGTCCGACCAGCGGTCCTGCTGGTACTCGGCGACGATCGTCGACCCGAAGCGCGTGGAGCGCGGCTCGATCTCGGAGCCCGGATAGAGCGTGCTCCCGAGAACCTGCTGCTGGAGATCGGCCTGGTCGGCCGTGCAGTCTGCGAACGGCGTGGGGCCGGGCGAGGCGAGCGTGACCGTCGGCGCTGCCCCTGCAGTTGCCGCCAGCGCAAGCGCGAGAAGCCCGACCACGAGCACGAGTGGCTTGGTCATCGAAGCCCCCTTTCCACTCGATTCCGCGTCGATCAATGCAGGCGAGCCACCGACGCGTGCCTGAATGGCCGCCTGAGAAGATACCTCGCGTGAGCGAGCGGCTGAAGCTCGTCTGGTTCGTGCCGGCGGACGCGCTCGAGGCGACCCGCGAGGCCGTGTTCGACGCCGGGGCGGGCAGGATCGGGGACTACGAGCGCTGCTCCTGGTACACGGCGGGAACGGGAACCTTCCTCGGCGGAGAGTCGACGGAGCCGGCGCTCGGCGAGCGTGGGAGGGAGGAGCACGTGCCCGAGCTCCGCGTCGAGACCGTGGTGCCCGAGGAACGGGTCGAAGACGTCGTCGCGGCCCTCCGCGCCGCCCATCCGTACGAGGAGCCCGCGTACGACCTCTATCCGCTCGCCGACGTGTGAAGGCGACGCTCTGGACCGACGGCGGATCGCGTGGGAATCCCGGTCCTGCCGCGTTTGCGTACGTGCTGGAATCCGACGACGGCACGGTCCTCGACGCGCGCGGGGAGGCGATCGGGGTGGCCACGAACAACGTCGCCGAGTACCGGGCGCTCGTGGCGGGCCTCGAGCGCGCGGCCCAGGCCGGGGTCTCGGAGCTCGAGGTGGTGTCGGACTCGGAGCTCCTCGTGCGGCAGATGCAAGGGGCCTACCGCGTCAAGAACCGCGCGCTGCAGGAGCTCTTTCTCGCGGCGTCGGAGCTGGCGCGGGAGATCGGGAACGTGACGTATCGGGCGGTGCGGCGCGAGCACAACGAGCTCGCGGACCGGCTCGTGAACGACGCCCTCGACGCCGCGTCGTGAGAACCGCGGTCGCCGTCTGCGTCGCCCTCCTTGCGACCGCTGCAGCGTCTGCGGCGCCGTCGTCGTTCCGGTTCACGGGCTCGAGCGACGTCCACCCGGGAAAGCCGATCGCGAAGCGCTTCACGTGCGACGGGTCCGATGTCGCGCCTCAGCTGGTATGGACGGGCGTACCGAAACGGGCGAGGGAGCTCGCGTTGGTGCTCGAGGATCCGGACGCCCCTGGCAGGACGTTCACACACTGGCTCGTGTACCGCATCAGTCCCGTTCTCGACCGATGGGGAAGGGCGGGCTGGTCCGAGTATGCGCATGTCGGCGCCCCGCGAACGGGCAGGAACGACTTCGGGAAGGTCGGCTACGGCGGCCCGTGTCCGCCTGCGGGCCAGACGCACCACTACGTCTTCCGGCTGCTCGCGCTCGATGCGAGGCTGAAACTCGGCCGGGGCGCTGACCGCGCCGCATTCGACCGGGCCATCGCCTACCACGTCCTGGCGCAGGCGCGTCTCGTGGCCACCTATGCCCGGCAGTAGGCCAGGAGGGTGGCGGCTATAATCCGCCGCTCGCGCGGATGTAGCTCAGTTGGCTAGAGCGTCTGCTTGCCATGCAGAAGGTCGAGGGTTCGAGTCCCTTCATCCGCTCTGGAAAGGCCCTGGAAACGGGGCCTTTCTCTTCGCCGAAGCTCCGGGGAAGGGGCAACTTGAAACCGCGTCTGCAAACCGGCCACCGACGCGGAGCCTCGTAGACTCGCGCAGTGTCTCGGCTCCACGACCGGGTGCTAACCCGGGACTCGGCCGCTCACTGCCGGTGACCTCTCCTCATAAGAGATGTCGTTTACGCTCGAGGCCGTGCATCGGGCTCGGAGTTGGAGCGCAGCGTATGCGTGCGCGGGCTGCGCGGCGGTCGTGTGCGCCTCGCTCGCGCCGCTGGCGTCAGGGAGCGCCGCCGGCACGCTCACCTTCACCATGCGGGTGGGAATCGCGGACAACGTGCGCGCCTGCCCCCCG
>JBKPTS010000019.1:0-12333 GCA_046735575.1 Actinomycetota bacterium | reverse complement strand
CAGATCGTCGTCACGCGTCCGACCGAGCGCGGCGAGGATCGTGCGCTGCACGGGCTGACCCGCACGCTGATCGCGAACATGGTCGACGGCGTCACGAAGGGGTTCGAGAAGCGGCTCGAGATCCAGGGAGTCGGCTACCGCGCTCAGCTCAAGGGCAGCGACCTCGAGCTCGCGGTGGGCTTCTCGCACCCGGTGACGATCCGCCCGCGGCAGGGGATCACGTTCGAGGTCCCGGCGCCGAACCAGATCGTGGTGCGCGGCATCGACAAGCAGATGGTCGGGCAGACGGCGGCGGAGGTCCGGAAGGTGCGCCCGCCCGAGCCGTACAAGGGCAAGGGCATCCGCTACGTGGACGAGCAGGTGCGCAGAAAGGTCGGGAAGCGCGCATGAGCGACGCTCGCCTTCGGCTCGCGTTCGCCAGGACAAGGGTGAGCACATCCCGGTTCCCCGGGCTCCTCCCCGCTCGTCGGTTGAAGGACGGCCGATGAGCGTCCTGACGAAGCGAGAGGCCCGCATGCGCCGGCACCGGCGCGTGCGGGGGAAGATCTCCGGCACGGCCGAGCGGCCGCGGCTGGTGGTCTTCCGTTCGAACCGCGGGATCTTCGCCCAGCTCGTGGACGACGAGGCGGGACGCACGGTTGCGTCGGCCCGCTGGACGGCGCTCGGCGGGGCGTCGGGCTCGAAGACCGACCAGGCCCGCGAGGTGGGCAAGGCGCTCGCCGCGAGCGCGAAGAAAGCCGGCATCGAGAACGCGGTCTTCGACCGGGCCGGGTACCTGTTCCACGGACGCGTGAAGGCGCTCGCGGAGGGCGCGCGCGAAGGAGGACTCGAGTTTTGAGCCAAGTCGCTGAAGCGCGCGAGCTCAAGGAGCGCGTGATCGAGATCAACCGAGTCGCGAAGGTCGTCAAGGGCGGCCGCCGTTTCTCGTTCACTGCGCTCGTCGTCATCGGGGACGAGGTCGACCGCGTCGGCCTCGGCTACGGGAAGGCGCGCGAGGTCCCGCTCGCCATCTCCAAGGCGGTCGAGGACGCGAAGAAGAACCTCTTCCGCGTCCCCAAGCACGGGGACACGATCACCCACGAGATCGTCGGCATCTCCGACGCGGCGCGGGTCGTGCTTCGGCCGGCCAGCGAGGGAACCGGCGTGATCGCCGGCGCCGGAGTGCGGGCCGTGCTCGAGCTGGCGGGCATCAGGGATGTGCTCGCGAAGAGCCTCGGGACGACGACGCCGATCAACATGACCCGGGCGACGGTCAACGGCCTGCGCCGGCTGGTGCGCCCCGAGGAGGTCGCCGAGCTGCGCGGGAAGACGATCGCCGAGGTCCTCCCGCTCCCGCGCGCGGCCGCAGCCGACAGCGCCGAGCGGCAGTCCGCCCCGGCCGAGGCCGCGCCCGCGAGCGAGGAAGCCGCCGCCGAATCCGAGACCGCCGAGGACGCGGCACCATGAGCTCCGTGAAAGTCACGCAGGTCCGGAGCGGCATCGGCCAGTCGAACCGCCACACGCGCACGCTCCGCGCGCTCGGCCTCGGCAAGATCGGGCGCAGCGCCGAGCACCAGGACTCGCCGCAGCTGCGCGGGATGCTCCGCCAGGTGGGCCATCTCGTGACCGTGGAAGGAAAGAGCTAGTGGCCCACGAGCTCAGCCTCTCGAATCTGAAGCCCGCACAGGCGCGCAAGGAGCGTAAGCGCATCGGGCGCGGCCTCGGATCCGGCAAGGGCCGGTACTCGGGCCGCGGGATCAAGGGCCAGAAGTCGCGGTCCGGCTCGCACAAGATGCCGGCCGGGTTCGAGGGCGGCCAGACGCCGCTCGACATGCGCCTGGGGAAGCTCCGCGGCAACACGTCCAAGGACGCGATGCCGATCGGGCCGTTCCGCACGTACAGCCAGCCGGTGAACGTCGGCGCTCTCGCCGAGCGCTTCGACGCCGGAACCGAGGTCACGCCCGAGACGCTGAAGGCCGCGCGGCTCATCCGCAAGGTGTCCGTGGACGTCAAGGTCCTCGGCGTGGGCGAGCTCACGAAGCCGCTCGCCGTCTCCGCCCACGGGTTCTCGAAGTCCGCGGTTCAGAAGATCGAGGCTGCCGGCGGAACGGTGACCTGGCTCCGCGGCGAGCCGGTCGACAAGAAGAAGAAGAGGAAGCACAAGGCGACGAAGCCCGCCGCCGAGGCAGAGGAGCCGCCGGAGGAGCAGGAGCAGGAATCCGAGGCCGAGGCTCCCGAGGAGGAAACGGAGGAGGCGGAGAGCTAAGCATGTTCAGCTGGCTCGCGAACGCCTGGCGCGTCCCGGAGCTCCGGAACCGCGTCCTCTTCACGGCGATGATCCTCGCCTTCTACCGCCTGGGCTCGTGGATCCCGGCCCCGGGCGTCAACTCGGACCAGGTCAAGGGGTTCTTCAACAGTCAGGGCGGGACCGTCCTCGGATTGCTGAACCTCTTCTCGGGCGGCGCCCTGTCGCACTTCTCGCTCTTCGCGCTCGGGATCATGCCCTACGTCACGGCGTCGATCATCCTGCAGCTCCTGACCGTCGTCATCCCGCGGCTCTCCGAGCTGCAGAAGGAGGGCGAGGCCGGATACGCGAAGATCACCCAGTACACCCGCTACCTGACGGTCGCGCTCGCGGCGGCGCAGGCGACGGGCTACGCGTTCCTGTTCAAGAGCCAGCATGCGCTGCAGGCGAACACGGGCCGCTTCGTCTTGATCGTCGTCTCGCTGACCGCCGGGACGACGCTGCTCATGTGGATGGGCGAGCTGATCACGAAGCGCGGCGTCGGGAACGGGATCTCGATCCTGATCTTCGCCTCGATCCTCGTCGGGGCGCCACTCGCGGTCGCCGCGGTCTGGAACGGCGGCCCGATGGAGAAGCTCTTCTTCCCGTTGATCGCGCTCGGAGTCACGGCCGCGGTCGTCTTCGTGCAGGAGGGCCAGCGCCGGATCCCGATCCAGTACGCGAAGCGGATGGTGGGGAGGCGCATGACGACGGGCGGCTCGACCTACCTTCCGCTGCGCGTGAACATGGCGGGCGTCATCCCGATCATCTTCGCGGCCGCGATCCTGGCGTTCCCGCCCACGATCGCGCAGTACTTCCCGGCGACCCGCGATTTCGTGAACACCTACTTCCAGCCGGGCGACTGGATCTACCTGCTCATCGAGGGCCTGATGATCGTCGTCTTCACGTACTTCTACACCGCGGTCCAGTTCAACCCGGTGGACCAGGCCGACAACCTCAGACGCTACGGCGGCTACATCCCCGGCATCCGCCCCGGCCCCCCGACGGCGCAGTATCTCGACCGCGTCCTCTCGCGCCTGACGCTGCCCGGCTCGCTTTTCCTCGCCGCGGTCGCCGTGCTCCCGAGCCTCTTCATCCGCTATGCGGGCTTCTCGCAGGCGAGCACCCGCTACCTGGGCGGTACGTCGGTCCTGATCGTCGTCGGGGTCGCGCTCGACACGATGCGCCAGATGGAGTCGCAGATGATGATGCGCTCCTATGAAGGCTTCCTCAAATAGGCACCCCGGCGGCGTGCGCATTCTGATTCTGGGCCCGCAGGGGTCGGGCAAGGGAACCCAGGCCACGCGCATCGCGCAGGCCTACGGCATCCGGCACGTGGCGACGGGCGAGATCCTGCGCGCCGCGATCGCCGAGGGAACGGAGCTCGGCCGGCGGGTGCAGCCGATCCTGGAATACGGCGACCTCGTCCCGGACGAGCTGATGATCGACCTGATCAGGGAGCGACTGCAGGACGCCGAGGGCTTCGTTCTCGACGGCTTCCCGCGCACGCTCGCCCAGGCCGACGCGCTCGACGGCATGCTGGCCGAGATCGGCAAGCCGCTCGACATCGTGCTGCTGCTTCAGGTCCGGGACGATACGGCGGGCAAACGCCTCCTCGGCCGGGCCGCGCAGGAAGGCCGCAAGGACGACGAGCCGGAGGCGATCGCGAACCGGCTTCGCCACTACCACCTGGACACGGAGCCGGTGGTCGAGCGCTACCGGACGGAGGGCGTGCTCGTCCCGATCAACGGCGAGCGAACGCCGGGAGAGGTCGCAGCCGACATCGACGCGGCGCTCGCGCACGTCGCCGTCAGAGCGCGCTCGTGATCATCCGCAAGAGCCCGCGCGAGATCGAGAAGATCGCGGCCGCGGGGGCGCTCGTGGCAGAGACGATCGCCCACGTGGGATCGCTCATCGCGCCCGGGGTGACGACCGCCGAGCTCGACGACGCCGCGGGTGCGTTCATCCGCGGCCAGGGCGGCTTTCCGACGTCCCAGGGCTACAAGGGCTACCCCGCTGCGATCTGCATCTCGCCGAACGACGTCGTCGTGCACGGGATCCCGGGCTCGTACGAGGTCGCGGAGGGGGATCTCGTGACCATCGACGTAGGGGCGACCTTCGACGGCTACATCGCCGACAGCGCGTACACCTTCGCGGTCGGCGAGATCGCCGACGAAGCGCAGCGGCTCCTCGACGTGGGCCAGGAGGCGCTCGCCTCGGGCATCGACCAGGCCCGGATCGGGAACCGCGTCGAGGACATCTCGCACGCAATTCAGACGACGGTCGAGGAGGCCGGCTTCTCCGTCGTCCGCAGCCTCGTGGGCCACGGAGTCGGCCGCCACTACCACGAGGACCCGCACGTCCCCAACTTCGGCCAGCCCGGACGTGGGCCGCGGCTCTCGGAGGGGATGACGATCGCGATCGAGCCGATGATCACCGCGGGCCGCGACGACGTCGTGGTCGACGACGACCACTGGACGATCCGGACCGCCGACGGCTCGCTGTCGGCGCACTTCGAGCACACGGTCGCGATCATGGGCGACGGGCCGCGCATCCTCACGCCTCGGGTCGGGGTGGCCGCGAGAGGGCCTGTGCTACGATGACCGACGCCGCGGAGCGGCGGTTCCGCCGTGCCGTCCATCTTCAGAAGAACGCAAGTGACGAGAGGCGCGGCCCCGTCTCGTGAGCGACGGGAGCAGGCGCATGAAGGGAAGCGACAAGAGGGAAATTGGCGGTCAAGGAAGAGAAGATCGAGGTCGAGGGAGAGGTCGTGGAGGCCCTCCCGAGCACGATGTTCAGGGTCGAGCTCGAGAGCGGGCACAGCGTGCTCGCCACGATCTCGGGGAAGATGCGCAAGAACTACATCCGCATCCTTCCCGGAGACCGGGTGAAGGTCGAGCTCTCGCCCTACGACCTCACCCGCGGACGAATCACTTTCCGCCTCAAATGACCGGTCTACGTTCCGTCTGAAGTAAGCAGATGAAGGTCCGTCCGTCAGTCAAGCCGATGTGTGAGCGCTGCCGCGTGATCAAGCGGCACGGCCGAACGATGGTCATCTGCTCCAACCCCCGTCACAAGCAAAGGCAGGGCTAAGTGGCACGAATCGCAGGCGTCAACCTCCCCACCCAGAAGCGGCTCGAGGTCGGGCTCACGTACATCTACGGGATCGGCCCGTCGACCGCGCGCAAGGTCATCAAGCAGCTCGAGCTCGACCCGAACGAGAAGGTGCGCGACCTCACCGACGAAGAGGTGACGCGCCTGCGCTCGTTCATCGACTCGGATCTCGAGGTCGAAGGTGACCTTCGGCGCGACCGGGCTCAGGCCATCAAGCGCCTGACCGAGATCGGGAGCTACCGCGGGATCCGGCACCGTCGCGGCCTCCCGGTGCGCGGCCAGCGGACGAAGACGAACGCCCGCACGCGCAAGGGGCCGAAGAAGACCGTCGGCCGCGGCAAGAAGGCGAAGGTCTAGCGTGGCTCCTCCTCGGAAGTCCGCGGCCCGGGGCCGTACGAGGCGCCGCGTCCGGAAGAACATCGCCATCGGCCAGGCTCACATCAAGACGTCGTTCAACAACACGATCGTCACGCTCACCGACCGCGAAGGAAACGTGATCGTGTGGGAGTCCGCCGGCTCGGCCGGCTTCAAGGGCTCGCGCAAGTCGACCCCGTTCGCCGCCCAGGTCACGGCCGACAGCGCCGCGCGCAAGGGCATGGAGCACGGCCTGCAGAAGGTCGAGGTCTTCGTGAAGGGCCCGGGCTCGGGGCGAGAGACGGCGATCCGCTCGCTGCAGGCGGCCGGGCTCGAGATCCTCGGCGTGAAGGACGTGACCCCGCAGGCCCACAACGGCGTGAGATTGCGGAAGCGGAGGAGGGTCTAGTGGCCCGCGACCTCGGGCCGAAGTGCCGCGTCTGCCGCCGGGAGGGCCTCAAGCTCTTCCTCAAGGGCGAGCGCTGCCTGACGGAGAAGTGCGCCGTCGAGAGGCGCAGCTACCCGCCGGGGGAGCATGGCCGCGGGCGTATCAAGCAGAGCCAGTACCTCCTGCAGCTACGGGAGAAGCAGAAGGCGCGCCGCTACTACGGCCTGCTCGAGAAGCAGTTCCGCACCACCTACGAGAAGGCGAGCCGCCGGCAGGGCGCGCCGGGCGAGAACCTCCTGCGCGCGCTCGAGACGCGGCTCGACAACGTGGTCTACCGGCTCGGCTTCGCGGGCTCTCGCGCCCAGGCGCGCCAGCTCGTCCGCCACGGCCATTTCCAGGTCAACGGGCGCCGCGTGAACATCCCGAGCTACCAGGTGCGCCCGAACGACGTGGTGACGCTCCGCCAGGGCAGCTCCGTCGAGCAGCTCGTGCGCGATGCGACCGATCTCACGGCGTCCGTCGCCCCGTGGCTCCAGGCCGATCACGATGGCCTGACGGGACAGGTCCTCAAATGGCCCGAGCGCGACGAGATCGACGCGCCCGTCCAGGAATCGCTCATCGTCGAGCTCTACTCGAAGTAACGCCAGACAGCAGCAGGAAAGGAAGGGAAGCTTGGCTACTCGCACCAGCCTGATGGAGTCCCAGATCCCGAGGATCGTCCACGAGGAGGCCGACGAGAACCGCGGCGTCTTCGTCATCGAGCCGCTCGACCGCGGTTTCGGGCACACCTTCGGCAACTCGCTTCGCCGGGTGCTGCTCAGCTCGCTCGAGGGCGCTGCGGTCACCGCGGTCAAGATCGAGGGCGTCGCGCACGAGTTCACGACCCTCCCCGGCGTCCGCGAGGACGTCACGGACGTCATCCTCAACCTCAAGAACCTCATCGTGCGCCTGCACGGCGCGTCGCCCGAGATCGAGGTGTACATCTCGAAGAAGGGCTCGGGCGTCGTGACGGCCGCCGACATCGAGGCGCCGGCGGACCTCGAGATCCTGAACCCGGAGCTCGAGCTCGCGCACGTCTCGGACAAGGGCAAGCTCGAGATGACGCTCACCGTCGGCCGCGGACGCGGCTATGTCCCGGCGGAGCTCAACCGCGGGCCGGAGACGACGATCGGGGTCATCCCGATCGACTCGATCTTCTCGCCCGTGCGCCGGGTCGCGTACGAGGTCGAGGCCGCGCGCGTCGGCCAGCGCACGGACTACGACAAGCTCGTCCTCGACGTGACGACCGACGGCTCGATCGAGCCGCGGGAGGCGATCGGCCAGGCGGCCGAGATCCTCATCCGCCAGCTCGCCATCTTCACCGACCTCGAGCGCATCGAGGGCTTCGGCGAGGCCGCCGCGGAGACGACGGCGGAGGCGCCGTCGGCCCACGGGATGGAGAACTTCCCGATCGAGGAGCTCGAGCTCGGCGTCCGCTCGTACAACTGCCTGAAGCGCGTCGGGATCGAGACGATCGGCGACCTCACCTCCAAGTCGGAGAACGAGCTCGTCGCCATCCCGAACTTCGGCCGCAAGTCGATCGAGGAGGTCCGCGCGGCGCTCGCGACGCACGGGCTGACGCTGAAGGGCGAGGAGCTCTAGCCCTCGGTCCGCCATGAGGCACCAGCGATCCGGCAAGAAGCTCGGGCGCGACTCCGCGCACCGCAAGGCGCTCTACTCGAACCTCGCCGGCGCCCTGATCGAGCACGGCCGGATCAGGACGACGGCGGCGAAGGCGAAGTCGGTCAAGCCCTTCGCCGAGAAGATGATCACGCTCGGGAAGCGCGGCGATCTCCACGCCCGGCGGCAGGCGCTCGCCGCGCTTCGCTCCAACGACGTCGTCCACCACCTCTTCGCCGAGGTCGCGCCTCGCTTCGCGGAGCGACCGGGCGGCTACACCCGCATCGTCCGCATCGGCCCGCGGCAGGGCGACGCCGCGGAGATGGTCTACCTCGAGCTCGTCGACTTCGAGCCGACCCCGTCTCAGTACGCGCTCGCACGGGCCCGCCAGGCAGAGGCGCCCCAGCCCTCGGCCTGAGCCGCCGGTAGGCGACGGCGCGTCGTGCTCACGGCGATCGCCGTCCTGCTGGCCCTCTTCGTCCTCCCCTCCCCATGGGGCCTCGTGGCCGTCGTCGTCGGCTTCATGCTCGACCTGGGCGAGACCCTCTTCTTCTGGAACCGGTGGCGGGGCAGGCGGTCGCGGGTCGGCATCGAGACGTTCGTGGGCCGTACGGCGACCGTGGTGAGCCCGCTCGCGCCCGGGGGCCAGGTGAAGCTCGACGGCGAGCTCTGGCGCGCGCGCTCGGAGACGCCCGTCGAGAGCGGCGCCGAGGTGGTGGTCACCGCCGTCGAGGGCCTGACGCTCCTCGTCGACCCGGCCGGCGAATGAAGCTGAAGCTGACGCTCGAGTACGACGGCACGGCCTTCTCCGGCTGGGCGCGCCAACCCGGGCTGCGCACGGTCGAGGGTGTCCTGAGAGATGCGCTCGACGACGTCTTCCCGAGCTGGGAGGGCCTTGCCGTCGCCGGCCGCACGGACGCGGGCGTGCACGCGACGGGACAGGTGGCGAGCCTGGACGCCGACGGCGGCCCGCCCGCGCAGCGGGCTGCCGATGCGCTGAACGCCGAGCTGCCGCAGGACGTCGCCGTGGTCGCCGCCGAGGAGGCGCCTCCGGGCTTCCACGCGCGCTTCTCCGCCACCTCGCGCTCGTATCGATACCGGGTGCTGACGCGGAGGACGCCATCGCCGCTCGAGACCCGCCGCGCGCTGTGGTGGCCCCGCCCCGTGGACTCCGGCGCGCTCGCCGAGGCGGCCTCGCACCTTCTCGGCGAGCACGACTTCCGCGCGTTCACGCCGAGGGAGACGCAGCACGAGAGCTTCCGGCGGACGATTCTCGCCGCGGTGTGGGAGGCCGACGGCGAACGCCTCGACTTCACGATCACGGGCGACGGCTTCCTGCGGCACATGGTGCGGACGCTCGTCGGGACGATGCTCGAGAGCGGCTCCGATGCGCCCGAGCGGACGGCCGAGCTCGTCGAGGGCAGGCGGCGCGACGAGGCCGGGCTCACCGCGCCCCCCTGGGGGCTCTACCTGGAGCGGGTCCAGTACTAGCGCGTGGCTACGATCGCCCCGTGCGCTTCCCGGTCGTCCTCTTCGACCTCGACGGCACGCTCATCGACTCGGGGCCGATCATCATCGCATCCATGCAGCACGCGATCCAGTCCGTGCTCGGGCGGGAGGTCCCGGCGGAGGAGCTCGCGAAGACCATCGGCGGACAGGGGCTCGTCGCGCAGATGGAGGCGCTCGACGCCGAGCGCGTGGACGAGCTCGTCGAGGCCTACCGGTTGCACAACGAGCCGCTGCACGAGACGCTCGAGGGGTTCGAGGGCATGCCCGTCGTCCTCGCAGAGCTCCACGACCAGGGTCGGAAGGTCGGCATCGTCACCGCCAAGCGGCACCGCACGGTGCAGCTCGCGTTCGACCGCTTTCCCTGGCTGGAGGACCACGTCGACCTCGTCGTCGCGAGCGAGGACACGGAGCGGCACAAGCCCGATCCCGACCCCGTGCTCGCGGCCCTCGCGCGCCTGGACGCCGAGCCCGGCGCCGCCGCGTACGTGGGCGACTCGCCGTTCGACATCCGCTCGGCGAAGGCGGCGGGCGTGTTCGCGATCGGCGTCGGCTGGGGAGGCATCCATCCCGACGAGCGCCTGCTGGCCGAGGAGCCGGATGCGTTCGTCCGCGAGCCGCGGGAGCTCCTCGATGTCCTCTAGGACGACGTCGCCGAAGGTGCGGGCCGCCGAGCTGCGCGAGAGGTTGAACGAGGCGTCGGCCGCCTACTACGTCGAGGACGAGCCGATCATGTCGGACGCCGAGTTCGACCGCATGTACGACGAGCTCGTCGCGCTCGAGGCGGAGCACCCGGAGCTCGTCACGCCGGAGTCCCCCACGCAGCGCGTCGGCGCCGCTCCCTCGGAGCGCTTCCGGAAGGTCGAGCACCTCGCGCCGATGGGCTCGCTCGACAAGGTGACGAACGACGAGCAGCTCGCGAAGTTCGCGGACGACGTGCGCAAGCGACTCGGCACGGAAGAGCGGGTCGCGTACCTGGTCGAGCCGAAGATCGACGGGCTCGCCGTGTCGCTCCTGTACGAGAACGGTGTCTACACGCGCGGCGCGACGCGAGGGGACGGCGAGCGCGGCGAGGACGTGACGCCGAACCTGCGGACGATCCGCGCGATCCCGCTCGCGCTGAAGCTCGCGCGGAAGGAGCGGGCGCCGAGCCTGCTCGAGGTGCGCGGCGAGGTGTTCATGCCGCTCCAGGGCTTCCGAGCGTTCACCGAGCGCCAGGCTGCGGAGGGGAAGCGGGCCGCGCCCAACCCGCGCAACGCGGCGGCGGGCTCCGTCCGTCAGCTCGACCCGGCGATCACCGCGAACCGCCCGCTCTCGATCTGGGTCTACGGGATCGGGCGCGCGGACGGGCTCGAGCTCGGAAGCCAGTGGGAGATCCTGCAGTGGCTGCGCGCCCACGGCTTCCGCACGAACCCGTACGCGCAGCGGCTCGAGTCGATCGACGAGGTCGGAGAGGCGGCGCGCGAGTGGGAGACGCGCCGGGCAGAGCTCGACTACGAGATCGACGGGATCGTCATCAAGGTCGACTCCCTCGACCAGCAGCGCCGGCTCGGAGCGCTCCACGGCCGCCCGCGGTGGGCGCGCGCGTTCAAGTGGGCGCCGATGACGGCCCAGACGACGCTCGAGAAGATCCACATCCGGGTAGGGCGCACCGGCGCACTGAACCCCTGGGCGCAGCTCGCCCCCGTGCAGGTGGGCGGCGTCACGGTCTCGAGCGCGACCCTCCACAACGAGGACGACATCAACCGCAAGGACATCCGCGAGGGCGACACGGTGATCGTCCAGCGCGCGGGCGACGTGATCCCGCAGGTCGTCGGCCCGGTTCTTCCCCACCCGAAGGGCACGAAGCGGTTCCGGATGCCTGCGAGCTGCCCGCTCTGCGGCGCCGCCATCGTCAAGCCGGAGGGCGAGGTGCTGCACCGCTGCCCGAACCGGGCGTGCCCCTCGCGCGGGCTGGAGACGCTCGTCCACTGGGTCCAGGCGGCGATGGACATCGAGGGCGTGGGGGAGCAGTTCGTCTGGAAGCTCTGGAACGAGGGGCTCCTGCGCTCGATGCCGGACCTCTACCGGCTGACGCCCGGGCAGCTGCAGGAGCTCGACGGGTACGGCGAGGTCTCGGCCCGCAACGCGATCGAGTCGATCCAGGCCTCGAAGGCGCAGCCGTTCTTCCGCGTGCTCCTCGGCCTCAACATCCCGAAGGTGGGGTGGGTGATGGCGCGGAACCTCGCGCTCCACTTCGGCGACGTCGACGGACTCATGCGAGCGGCCCCGGAGGAGCTGGAGGAGGTCGAAGGCATCGGCCCCGACCGGGCGGAGCTGATCGCGGAGTGGTTCGCGGACGAGGAGAACCGCGCGCTCGTCGACGAGCTCCGCTCGCTCGGCCTGCAGATGCGGGCCGGTGAGGCAGAGAGGCCCGTCGAGGGACGCTTGAGCGGCCGCCAGTACGTTCTCACGGGAACGCTCGAGCGTTGGTCCCGCGACGAGGCGAAGGCCGCGCTCGAGGAGCTCGGCGCGAAGGTCTCGGACTCGGTCTCCGGCAAGACGACCGGCGTCGTCGCCGGCGAGAGCCCCGGCTCGAAGCTGCAGAAGGCGCAGAAGCTCGGCGTCCCCGTCCTCTCGGAGGACGACCTGCGCGCGTTGCTCGCCGGCTGAGGCTTCACGGATTCCTCACCGCGGCGCACTACCGTCGGCGGAGCCGTGAAGGTCGCCGCGCTCCTCGCCTTCGTCGCCCTGGCCGTGGTCGGCAGTGGCACGACCGGCTCGCTCGCCCCGCTCCTCGTCGTCTCCTCCGACTACACGCAGTGGTCCAGCGACCACGTCTTCGCCTACGCGCCCGGACGGCGGCTGCGCGCGCTCGCGCTCGGCTCGGGAGCGACCGCGTCGCCGTACGGCCGGCGCGTCGCGTTCGTCCGCGACGGCGCGCTCTTCACCGTGCGTGCGGACGGCGGCGCGGAGCGCCGCGTCGCCGCGCTCGCCGGGCCGCTCTCCTTCGACGGCAGCGTGGTCTGGTCGGACGACGGCCGCCACGTGGCCGTGCCCCTCCCCGACC
>JBKPTS010000018.1:0-6824 GCA_046735575.1 Actinomycetota bacterium | reverse complement strand
GCGCGGAGGCATCTGCGCCTTCATCGACGCCGAGCACGCGATGGACCCCTCGTACGCGCGGCGGATCGGCGTCGACATCGACCAGCTGCTCGTCTCGCAGCCCGACACCGGGGAGCAGGCGCTCGAGATCGCGGAGCTGCTGATCCGCTCGGGCGCGCTCGACGTCGTCGCGGTGGACTCCGTCGCGGCGCTCGTCCCGAAGGCGGAGATCGAGGGGGAGATGGGAGACTCGCACGTCGGCCTCCAGGCGCGCCTCATGAGCCAGGCGCTGCGGAAGCTCGCCGGCACGCTGAACCGCACGGACACGATCTGCGTCTTCACGAACCAGCTCCGCGAGAAGATCGGCGTCATGTTCGGCAACCCGGAGACGACGCCGGGCGGGCGAGCGCTCAAGTTCTACGCGTCTGTCCGCCTCGATATTCGGCGCATCGAGACCCTGAAGGACGGGGCGGAGGCGATCGGGAACCGCGTGCGCGTGAAGGTGGCGAAGAACAAGGTCGCGCCGCCGTTCAAGCAGGCGGAGTTCGACATCGTGTACGGCGTCGGTATTCCCTGGGAGGGAACGGTGCTCGACGTCGCGCTCGAGAAGAAGATCGTGCAGAAGGCGGGCTCGTACTTCAGCTTCGGCGACGAGCGGCTGGGGCAGGGCCGGCAGAACGCGGCGGCGTTCCTCGCCGAGAATCCGGACGTGGTCCAGCAAATCCTCGTGCGCATCCAGGCGGAGGCCCCGGAGGAGCAGGTGATCTCGGCGCGGCTGCTGCCGAGCCAGGCCGGAGCAGAGCACGCTGCAGCAGAGCTGGCCCGAGCCGAGCTGGCCGGCGCGGAGCAACCGGCAGAGGCCGACGGGGCCGAGAAGCCGAAAAGGGCGAACCGGTTGCAGGAGGGCGAGCTGAAAGAGGTCCAGCTGCAAGAAGCCCAGCCGGCGTCCGTCGAGTCGTAGCCGTCCGGCGATGGCGTCGCCGCGATCCGCGGTGGACCTGGCGCTCGACGCGCTCGGCCGCCGCGACCTGAGCGAGCGCGAGCTCGCGCAGAAGCTCGCCGCACGGGGCATCCCGGAGGAGCAGCGCGCCGAGGCAGTCGAGACGCTCCGGCGCACCGGGCTGCTGGACGAGCTCCGGTTCGCCCGTGGGCGGGCGGCCGCGCTCGCGTCGCGTGGCGCCGGGGATGCTTTCGTCCGCGACGCGCTGCGCCGCGCGGGGGTGTCGCAGGAGGTTGCGGACGCGGCGGTCGACGAGCTCGACCCGGAGGCGGAACGCGCGCGCGTCCTCGTCGCGCGGCGTGGTGTGAGCGTACGAACTGCCCGTTACCTCGCCGGAAAGGGGTTCGCCGCGGACACCATCGCGGCCCTCGTTGCCCGCGATGGTGGGGACGAGTTAGGATGAGTCCGCTTCACCCGGCATTTCTCCTGCTCGTACGCGAATTTCTGAACCGGTGAATCCGTCTCTTGCTCAAATCGACCGCAAACGACCTGCCGCAGGCCGTCGACGGAGGGTACGTCTTACTCTGAGCTGAAGCTGGTCTTCGGGAACCCGAAGCCGGTTCGGGGTCCCGTCCGAGCAGGTCGAGTGCCGGGTGTGAGCGACCGCGGCGGCTGCCGCGGCCAATCGAACCTCCACGGAGGCGCATATGGTCACGGCCCTCGCGGCGCTCATCGGACTCCTGATCGGGGCGGCGGCAGCGACGGCCATGCTGGTCGCGCGCGCCAGCTCCCGCGTCCGCGGCGCCGTCGCCGAGCGCGAGCGCATCCTCGGAGACGCGCAGCGGGAGGCCGAAGCCGTCCGACGGGAGGCGCAGGTGGACGCGAGGGAGCAGCTCGTCCAGCTACGTGCCGAGATCGAGGCCGAGGTCCAGGATCGGCGCGTGCAGATCGTGAAGATCGAGGAGCGCGTGCTCGAGAAGGAGGAGGAGATCGACGCCAAGCTGGACGAGCTCGTGCGGCGAGAGCAGGGGCTCGGGGACCGCGAGGCGCACATCAAGGCGCTCCAGGAGGAGCTGCGGGAGGCAAAGGCCGAGGAGCTCACGGCTCTCGAGCGGATCTCGGGGTTGACCGTCCAGGAAGCGAAGCAGCAGCTGCTGGAGCGCTCGAAGGACCTCGTGAGGCACGAGCTCGCCCGCGAGGTCCGGCAGCTCGAGGAGGAGTCCCGGGCCGATGCCCGCCGCCGTGCGCGCGCGCTCGTCGCCGACTCGCTGCAGCGGGTTGCGGCGAGCCACACCGCCGAGGCGACCGTGACCGTGGTCGAGCTGGCCTCCGACGACCTGAAGGGTCGCATCATCGGGCGCGAGGGCCGAAACATCCGCTCCCTGGAGCATCTCACCGGGGTCGACTTCATCATCGACGACACCCCGCACGCGGTCGTGCTCTCCTCCTTCGACCCGCTGCGCCGCGAGGTCGCCCGGCTCACCCTCGAAAAGTTGATCGAGGACGGGCGCATCCACCCCGCGCGCATCGAGGAGATGTACTACCAGTCGAAGGCGGAGCTCGAGGAGCACGTGCGGCAGGCGGGGGAGCAGGCCGTGTTCGAGGCGAACTGCGGGGAGCTGCACGAGGAGCTCTCGAAGATCCTCGGGCGTCTTCGCTACCGGACGAGCTATGGCCAGAACGTCCTCAAGCACACGCTCGAGGTCGTCCATCTGGGCGGCATCATGGCCTCCGAGCTCGGCGCCGGCGTGAAGACGACGAAGCGGGCGGCGCTGCTCCACGACGTCGGAAAGGCGATGAGCCACGAGGTCGACGGCTCGCACGCGCTCATCTCGGCGCAGCTCGCGCGGCGATACGGGGAGTCCGACGGCGTGGTGCACGCGATCGAGGCGCACCACTACGAGGTGCAGCCGCAGACCGTCGAGGCCGTCCTCCTGATCGCCGCCGACGCCGTCTCCGCCTCGCGGCCCGGGGCCCGAGGCGAGTCGCTCGAGAACTACATCCGCAGGCTCGAGGCGCTCGAGGAGCTCGCGGGCGCCAAGCCGGGCGTCGCCAAGGCATACGCGCTCCAGGCCGGACGCGAGATCCGCGTGATCGTCGAGCCGAGCGAGATCGACGACGACGGCGCGGTGCTCCTCTCCCACGAGATCGCGCGCGAGATCGAGGACCAGCTCGAGTACCCGGGCCAGGTGAAGGTGATCGTGATCCGCGAGTCGCGGGCCGTCGAGGTCGCGAAGTAGTCGCCGGCGTCCGCCTCGACCATCTCGTCATCGCAGTCTCCGACTGGGAGCGGTCGACCGCCTTCTACCGAGACGTGCTCGGAGCCGAGGTCGTCGACCTCGATCGCGCTCGGGTCGCATTCCGCTTCGGCCGGCAGCAGCTGAACGTCCACGGGCCGGGATCGACGCCGGAGCCGAGAGCCCGCGTGCCCGTCGCGCCGGGCGGCTCCGACCTCTGCTTCGAGTGGGCGGGCTCCGCGCAGGAAGCTGTCGCGCACCTCGTGGCCCACGGAGTGGAGGTCGAGGTGGGGCCCGTCGAGCGAACCGGAGCGCGCGGGAGCGGCACGAGCGTGTACTTCCGCGACCCGGACGGCACGCTCCTCGAGCTCATCGCGTACGACGGATGACCACGGAGAACGCCGCGCGACGCTGGGTCGACGTCTGGGCGCGCGCGTGGCCGCAGGGCGACAGCGCGGCGATCGCCGCCCTCTACTCCCCGAACGCCGCCTTCTATTCGCACCCGTTCCGCCGTCCCCAGAGCCCGCGCGGGTACGTCGAGGCGGTGTTCGCGGAGCAGGCCCAGGCGGAGTGCCGTTTCGGCGAGCCGCTCGTCGCAGGCGACCGTGCCGCCATCGACTGGTGGGGGATCATCGTCGCGAAGGACGGCTCGGTGGAGACGATCGCAGGCACGTCGCTGCTCCGCTTCGACGCGGACGGTCGCGTCGTCGAGCAGCGCGACGCGTGGGCGGGCGTGCCGGAGCGGCGCGAGCTCCCGGGCTGGGCTCGCTGAGGCTTCGGCCTAGGCGACCGTCTCGACGCCGGCGCGTGCGAGGCGCACGGCCGTGCCGTGCCGGAGCGAGTTCGGGATCTCGGCGATCTCGTCGACGCGGCGGACGAGTGCCTCGAGCTCGTCGGCCGGCGCCTGCCCGTCGACCTCGACCTCGTACTCCACCTCGCCCGAGACCGCGGGCTCTCCGCCGAAGTCGCCGCGCACGGCCACGCGGACCCGCTTCAGCTCGATGCCCTCCGCGCGCGCCTCGCGGAAGAGGTCGTTCGAGATGCAGCCCGCGATCGCCAGGTACAGGAGCTCGCCCCCGTTGACGCCGATCCCGCGGCCGCCCGCGTCCCCCGGACGGTCCACGACCAGCGTGTGTGCGCCCGCGTTCCCGATGGCGGCCGGCTCGCCGGCGACGTTGCGTACCTCGACCTCGAACATCGTGTCCCTCCTTCTACACTGGCTCGACCGTGCGTCGTTATCACGTCACGACCTTCGGCTGCCAGATGAACGCTCACGACTCGGAGCGGATCAAGGGCATGCTCGAGTCGCTCGGCCTCGGCGAGGCAGCGCACAGGGACGAGGCCGACGTGCTCGTCTTCAACACCTGCACGGTCCGCGAGAAGCCGGACACGCGGCTCGCCGCGTACCTCGGCGACGCCGCAGCGCACAAGCGCGAGCACCCGGACGTGGTGGTCGCCGTGGGCGGCTGCTACGCCGAGGCCCAGCGGGAGCGCATCTTCGAGCAGTACCCCTTCGTCGACGTCGCGTTCGGCCCCGGCTCCATCCCGCACCTCGGCCACTGGATCCGAGCGGGCGGGTACGCCGTGCCGCGCGGGAAGTTCGGCGCGCACGAGCACTTCGCCGCGCACCTGCCGATGCGCCGGGAACGGCGCGTCCAGGCCTGGGTGCAGGTGTCCATGGGGTGCAACTCCCGGTGCGCGTACTGCATCGTCCCGGCGGTCCGGGGGCGCGAGCAGAGCCGGCGGCCGGGGGAGATCGTGGCCGAGCTCCACGCGCTGGCGCGCGACGGGGTGCGAGAGGTGACGCTCCTCGGCCAGAACGTGAACTCGTGGGGTCGCGATCTCGCGCCCGACCTGCGAACGCATTTCGGCGAGCTCCTCCGCGCGTGCGACGCCGTCCCCGGGATCGAGCGCGTCCGGTTCACGAGCCCGCATCCCAAGGACTTCCGCGACCCGGTCATCGAGGCCATGGCGGAGTGCGCGAGCGTCTGCGAGCACGTGCACCTCCCGCTCCAGTCCGGGTCGTCGAGCGTTCTCAAGCGCATGCGGCGCACGTACGACGCCGAGCGCTACCTGCGGCTCGTCGAGAAGCTTCGGGCCGCCATCCCGGACCTCGCGCTCGGAACCGACCTCATCGTCGGCTTCCCGGGCGAGACCGAGGACGACTTCCGGCGGACGCTCGAGGTCGTGGAGGCCGTCGGCTACGACTCCGCGTTCACGTTCATCTTCTCGCCGCGCGCCGGGACGGAGGCGGCCGCGCTGCCCGACCAGGTGCCGGAGGAGGTGAAGCACGAGCGGCTCGAGCGCCTCGTCGCCGTCGTGCAGCGCCTCGCCGCGCATCGTAACGCGGAGCGCGTCGGCCGGGTCGAGGAGGTCCTCGTCGAGGGGCCGAGCCGGACCGATCCGTCGCTCCTCCGAGGCCGGACGCGCCGGAACACGACCGTGAACTTCTCGGGCTCTGCGCGGGCGGGCGATCTCGTCGACGTGCTCGTCGAGCGCGCCACCTCGACGACGCTCGGCGGTCGCGAGGCACGGCTCGTCGCCGCGTAGCCAGGATGACACCGCGTAGGCCGATGCCGCGGCTCGCGGTCGAGGTGCTCGCCCTCTTCGGCCCCACCGCAGCCGGGAAGACGGCGGTCGCGGAAGCCCTTGCCGACGCGCTCGGGACCGAGGTCGTTTCCGCGGACGCCATGCAGGTCTACCGGGGCCTGCCGATCCTCACGAACCAGCCGTCACGCCCGACGCGGCTCGTCGCCGTTCGCGAGCTCTCCGAGGAGATGTCCGTGGGCGAGTACGCGGACCTCGCCCACGCGGCGGTCGACGACCTCGTGGAGACCCGCGGGGTCGCCGTCGTCGCGGGAGGGACGGGTCTCTATCTCCGCGCGGCGCTCGCCGACCTCGGCCTGCCGCCCCGCGTTCCCGTCGGCGTACGCGAGCGTTGGGGGGAGGCGTACGACGAGGATCCCGGGGCCGCGTTCGCCGCGCTGCGCGAGCGCGACCCCCGGGCAGCCGAACTCGTCCACCCGCACGACCGCCGGCGCGTCGTCCGCGCTCTCGAGCTGACGGACGCCGGCGCGTCCCTCGCCCCGCACGAGGACCGGCTGTGGGCGGCCGAGACGCGCCGTCCGACGCTCGTGGCCGGGCTCGACGTCCCGCGTGACGTCCTCGAGCGCCGGATCGAGGAGCGAACGCAGGCGATCTTCCTGCGAGGCGTCGTCGACGAGGTGGAGAAGGCGCTCGCGGCAGGCCCGATCTCGCGCACGGCCGCGAAGACGCTCGGGCTGCGCGAGCTCGTGAGCTCCTCTGCGGACGAGGCCCGGGCGGCGATCGTGCGCCGGACCCTCCGCTACGCGGCGTACCAGCGCAGGTGGATGCGCCGGATCCCGGGCATCGTCATGATCGACGCGGATCGCCCTCCGGTCGAGGTGGCGGACGAGATTCTCGAGGGCCTTGACGATCTGCAACCGCCGTGATCGGCCTAAGCTCTTCCGGTGGCGCGCTGGACGGTCAGCGAGATCACCTCGATCCCGACGGTGTGGGATGTCGACTCCGGCGACCCTGCGTGGTACCCGCTCCAGCACGCACTGGGCATCGACACGTTCGGAGTCAACCTCTTCGTGGCGAGTCGTCCTGACCAGTTGCTGGTCGAGGATCATGACGAACAGGTG
>JBKPTS010000017.1:0-12537 GCA_046735575.1 Actinomycetota bacterium | reverse complement strand
AAGAGACAGGTCGAGCACCTGCATCGTGTGCTTGAGGCCGGACGTCTGGTGGCGCGGCAGGTCGATCTGCGTGACGTCGCCGGTGACGACGGCCACGGACCCGAAGCCGATGCGGGTCAGGAACATCTTCATCTGCTCGGGCGTGGTGTTCTGGGCCTCGTCGAGGATCAGGAAGCTGTCGTTCAGCGTCCGGCCCCGCATGTAGGCGAGGGGGGCGACTTCGATGGTGTCGCCGTCGAGCAGCCGCTTGGAGCCGTCGGGGCCGAGCATGTCGTACAGGGCGTCGTAGAGCGGGCGCAGGTAGGGATCGACCTTCGCCAGCATGTCGCCGGGAAGGAACCCCAGGCGCTCGCCGGCCTCCACGGCGGGCCGTGTGAGGATGACGCGGCCGACGTCCCCCTCCGAGAGCGCGGCGACGGCGAGCGCCATCGCCAGGTACGTCTTCCCGGTTCCGGCAGGGCCGATCGCGAAGGTCACCGTGCCGCGTCGGATCGAGTCCACGTACCGCTTCTGGTTCACTGTCTTGGGCGTGATGTTCTTGCCGCGATGCCGCCAGACCACGTCCTCGAAGACGTCGCGGACGTCCTCCGCCTGATCGAGCGCCGCGAGCACCGCGCCCACGGTGTCCGGGCCGATCTGGTGGCCGCCCTCGACAAGCTCCACCATCTCGTCGACGACGGCCCGCGCGGCCGCGACGTGCTCCTCCTCGCCGTCGAGCGTCAGGCGGTTGCCGCGCAGGCCGATGGTGCAGTGCAGCCGCTCGCGGAGGGCGTCCAGGACGCCGTCCTCGACGCCCGCCAACTCCGCCGCGACCTCGTTCGAGACGTCGAGCACCTGCTGCACGGTTTCAGTGTAGAAACGGGGGCGGGCCGCAACCCGCGAGCCGGCTCTACGCCAGCTTTTCCTTGACGAGCTGCGACACGGTGGAGCCGTCAGCGCGACCGGAGACCTGGTGCATGACGCCCGCCATCACACGGCCCATGTCGCGGATGCTCGTGGCGCCGACCTCGGAGATGACGTCGTCGATGATCTCCTCGATCTCCTCCTCGGAGAGCGGCTCGGGCATGAACTCCTCGAGCACGTCGAGCTCGTACTCCTCGTCCTCCGCCCGCTCCTCCCGGCCGCCCGCCCGGAACGCCTCCGCCGCCTCGACCCGGCGCTTGCGCTCGCGCTGGAAGACCTGCAGCTCCTCGTCGTCGGAGAGCGGGCGCTGGAGCTCCTTCTGGGCGTCCCGGAGCGCGTTCAGGATGAGGCTGAGCGCGTCGCGGCGGTCGTCGTCGCGGGCGAGCCGCGCCGCCCGGAGCTCGTCCTCGACACGCTCGACGAGCGTCATGCGGCCTCCGCGGCGAGTATCCGTGCCGCACGCGCGGCGTCGATGCGGCCGCCGAGCACGTGCCAGTGCAGGTGGAAGATCGTCTGGCCCGCACCCGGCCCCACGTTGACGAGCACGCGATAGTCGTCGAGCCCCGCTTCGCGCGCCGTGCCGGCGACGAACCGGAGCATCGCCGCCGCCTCCTCGGGCGGGAACGAGGAGACGTCGCGGAACGTGTCGACGTGCCGCTCGGGCAGAACGAGCAGATGCGTCTCCGCGAGCGGCTCGATGTCGCGAACGGCGACGAACCCGTCCGCGGCGCGGACGTGGTCGCCCTCGGCGACGAGCTTGCAGAAGAGGCAGCCCTCAGGCGGCGACGGCAAGGATCCCCTCCTCCGCCACCCCGACCGCCCGGGCCTCGACGAACGCGCCGACCGGGCCGTCGAGCAGCCAGGGGGAGTAGTCGTCGCCGTAGCCACGCCCCGGACGGTCGACGAGTACGCGGTCGGTCGTTCCCAGCTTCTCGTTCCAGCGCCGCCGGCAGAGGTCGGCGGAGAGCGCCCGCAGAATCGCGCTCCGCTCCTTCTTCACACGCGCCGGAACGGTGTCGGCGGCAGCCGTCGCCGTCCCCGGCCTCGGGGAGTACGGGAACACGTGCACCTTCGTCAGCCCCGCGCGCTCGACGACGGCGAGCGTGCGCCCGAACGCGGCCTCGTCCTCGGCGGGAAAGCCGACGATGGCGTCCGCGGTGAGGTTGAAATCGCCCAGAGGCTCGAGCTTCGCCAGGTACTGCGCCGCGTCGTACCTCCGGCGCATCGCGCGCAGCACGCCGTCGTCGCCGGACTGGAGCGGCACGTGCAGGTGGCGCGAGACGGCGGGCGTCTCACGAAGCGCGGCGACCAGCTCCGTGCTCAGGTGGTTCACCTCGATCGAGGAGAGCCGCAGCCGCTCGACTCCGGGAATCGCTCCCGCCTCGCGCACGAGTCGCGCGAGCGAGTAGCCCGCCTCGCGGTCGCGGAAGCAGCCGAGGTTCACGCCCGTTAGGACCAGCTCGCGGTGCCCCTGGGCGACGCGCCTCCGGACCTCCGCGAGCACCGCGGCCGCCCCGCGGCTGCGCGTCCCTCCGCGCACGAGCGGGATCACGCAGAAGGCGCACGAGAACGAGCAGCCGTCCTGGATCTTCACGAACGCCCGCACCCGCTCGAGCCTCGCCTCGCTCCGGACGCAGCCGATCGCACCGACGTCTCCCGCCACGGCCTCGGCCGCCTCGTCGCCGACCCGCGGCAGGACCGTGACGTTGTCGGGCATCCCCGCGAAGGCGCCCTCGAGGCGTGCGCCGCAGCCGACGACGTAGACGCGGCGGTGCGTCCTCGCCTCGCGCGCCGCCGTCTGCCGCGACTTCGAGACCGCCTCGTGCGTCACGCAGCAGGTGTTCACGACGGCGACGTCCGCCTCGCCGGCACGCTCCGCGTGCCCGTCGGCGAGCAGCCGCTCGCGGACGAGCTGTGCGTCCGCGTACGAGACCTTGCAGCCCAGGAATCGGGTCGTGAACGTCGCCATCGGGGAACCTGGGAGCTTAGACGGTGGTTCTGCGCAGGAGGTCGGCGGCCCAACCCTCGAGCACGAGGCGCTCGCCGGGCGTCCAGCCCTCCACTTCGGGCTGCTCGCCGGCCAGGTACCCCGACGTGATCGCCGCTGCCCCCCGCCAGCGCCGGAGCAGCGGGCGCACGACCGCGAGCTCGATGTTGGCGACGACGAGCGCGGGTGCGGGCAGGTCGTCGACGAGGACGTCGAGGCGGCGGGCCTCGAGCTCGACGCCGTTTCGCGCGGCGTTCGCCCGCGTCACCTCGACCGCAGCCTCGTCCGCGTCGACCGCGACGGTCGGGCCGAAGCCGAGCCGGGCGGCGGCGAGCGAGAGCACGCCGGAGCCGCACCCGGCGTCGAGCAGCGACGTCGGGGCGGTGCCCGCGAGCAGCTCCACGCAGGCGCGCGTCGTCGGATGCCCGCCCGTCCCGAAGGCTCGCCCCGGCTCGATCACGACCGCGGGGACACGCGCGGGAGGCGTCTCCCAGGGCGGCCCGATCCACAGGCCTCCTGCCTGCACGCCGGTGTGGAACTCGCGCCAGCGCTCTTCCCACCCGGGCTCCACCGCCCGCGACTCCGCCGCGGGGAAGAGCCGCCGCACACGCTCTTCGCCGGCGACGTTCGTGTACACGGCGAGCTCCACCGAGCCCGCGCTCTCGAGCTCCTCGAACCCCTCTGGTGCGAGCTCGACGAAGCGGGCGCGCGCGAGCTCCGCCTCGGCCGGCGCGACCCGCACCGACACGCGCAGCAGGGCGTCTACCGGAGCGCGCTCTTCAGGCGCCGGAAGAAGCCCTCGTCCTCGTCGTCGGGCGACTCGTAGGCCTCCGGGCCGACCTGGCGGTCGAACTCCTCGAGCGCGTCGCGCTGCTCGGAGGTCAGGCTGCGCGGCACGACCACGTCCAGGCGGACGTACAGGTCGCCGCGCCGCGAGCTCCCCGGGGAGGGCATGCCGAGGCCTCGCAGCACCCGCGCCTCGCCCGGCTGCGTCCCGGGCGGAACGTCGAGCTCGACGTCGCCGCCAAGCGCCGGGACGGTGATCGTCGCGCCGAGCGCCGCGTCGGTCATCGAGATGCGCACGGACGTGTGGAGATCCTCTCCGTCCCGGACGAATCTCGGATCGGGGCGCACCCGGACGGCGAGGAACACGTCGCCCGTGTCCCCGCCCCGAACGCCCGCGTGCCCCTGGCCGCGGACGCGGATCCGCTGCCCGTCGTCGATTCCGGCGGGGACGTCGATCTCGAGCGAGCGGGTCTCGACCAGACGGCCGGCGCCGCCGCACTCCGAGCACGGTTGCTCGAGCACGCGCCCCGCGCCGCCGCACTCCGGGCAGGCCCGCTGGCTCACGAACTCGCCGAACACGCTGCGCGAGACCCGCCGGAGCATTCCCGCGCCGCCGCACGTGGAGCACGTCGCCGTTCCCGTTCCAGGCTCCGCCCCGCTCGCGCCACACCGCTCGCACGCAACCGCCACCTCGACGGGGACTGCCGTCGAGATGCCGGTGAACGCCTCCTCCAGGTCGATCTCGACCACCGCTTGCACGTCGCCCCCACGCGTCGACTGCCTCGACTGCGCCGAGGACGTCCCGAACGGGTCGTCGCCGAAGAACGCGGCGAAGACGTCCGCGATGCTCCCGAAGTCGGTGAACGTCGGCTGGTAGCCGCCCCGGCGCAGGCCTGCGTGGCCGAACCGGTCGTACGTCGCACGCCGCCGCGGATCCGAGAGCACCTCGTATGCCTCGGCGACCTCCTTGAAGCGGCCGTCGGCATCGGGAGCGGCCGAGACGTCCGGGTGCAGCTCCCGGGCCCTGGCCCGGAAGGCGCGCTTGATCTCGGCCTCGCTCGCCTCCCGGGAGACGCCGAGCACCTCGTAGTAGTCGCGCTCCGTCGTCGCCATCCCGTTCGGCCGCTAGGCCTCGTCGTACACGTCCTCGACGAAGCGCGAGAGCTCGAACGCCGCCGCGCGCACCGACCGGATCGCCTTCTCGTAGTCCATGCGCAGCGGCCCGACGAGCCCTACCGCGCCGAGCGCCTTCGTGCGCACGCCGTAGGTCGCCCCCACGAGCGACACCTCGTGATGCTGGCCGCCTCCGAGCTCGGGGCCGACGTGCACGACCGGCCGCCTCGGCTCGAGGGCCTCGCTCACGAGCTCGAGCACCGCGGCACGGCGCTCGAGCAGGTCGAGCAGGCGCAGCGTCGCCTCCAGCTCCTCGCGCCGGGCCTCTTCGAGGAGACCGGTCGTCCCGCCGACGAAGACCTCCGGGCCTTCCTCCGCGCCCACCTCGAGCAGCGCGGAGCCGATCAGTCCGAGGAACTCCCGCTCGCGCGGGGAGAGCTCAGGGGCCTCGAGCCGCCGGCGCACGACGCTCGCGCCCAGGCGGATCCCGACGACCCGCTCGTTCAGGTACTCCGCGGTCCAGGCGAGAAGGCCGGGATCCACCGGCTCGTCGAGGCGGAAGACCCGCTTGACCACTCCGCCCGTCGAGGTGATCACGACGACCATGACGCTGGTCGGCTGCAACGCGAGCACCTCGACGTGCCTGATCGTCGCCGTCTCGAGCGAGGGCGCGGAGACGATGGCCAGGAGCCTCGTCGCGTGCGAGAGCGTCTCCGTGGTCGTGCGCAGGGCCGTCTCGAGCTCGTCGCGCATCGACCGCAGGTCGACGCCGAACGACGGCGGATAGCCGTCGAGGGTCGAGACGAGATCCTCGGCGTACAGCCGGTAGCCGCTCTCGGTGGGGAGCCTCCCCGCGGAGGTGTGCGGATGGGTGAGCAGCCCGAGCGACTCGAGCTCGGCCAGCTCGCTGCGGACGGTCGAGGGCGACACGCGCAGGTCCGTCCGCTCGACGAGCGCCTTCGAGCCGACGGGCTGCCCGGTCGCGACGTACTCCTCGACGACCCGGCGCAGGATCTCGCGTTTTCGGGACGAGAGCTGCATATGCGGCGATGGTACCGGCGTCGTCAGCGGTCTCCGGCGCGCGCGCGCCGGCGGGTCCCGCCCCGGTTGCGGAGCCGGGGCTCGCCGGTCCCGTCAGCCGTCCGCGAGGAGCTCGGCGGTGACGCCGCCGCCGAGGAAACGTCCACGGCGTGTCAGCGTCAGCCTCCTGGTGCCGCCGTCGTGCGTCAGCACCACCAGCCCCAGTTCCGCCAGCCGCTCGGCGGCCGTGGCGTCCAGCGCCTCGTCCACGCTCGCGACCTCGAGCGGCTCGTCGAGCCTCAGGCCGAGCAGGAGGCGCTCGCGCGCCCTCGTCTCCTCGTCGAGGAGCTCGATCTCCCGCGCCGGAGGCCGGCCCGCGCACAGCGCGCTCACGTACCGGCCGAGGCTCGGCCTGTTCCGGCGGCGGACACCAGCGACGGTCGAGACGGCGCCGATGCCGATCCCGAGATAGTCCCGTCCGAGCCAGTAGCCGAGGTTGTGGCGAGCGCGCAGGTCACGGCCCTCCCGACGCGCCGGCTGGAGGCAGAAGTTGGCCGTCTCGTACCAGCGATAGCCCGCCGCCGTCAGCGCCTCGACGACGCGCTCGAAGTACCCCTCCATCGCCTCGGCCTGGTGCTCGAGCTCAGCGGCGTGCGCGTGGGTGAAACGGGTTCCGGGCTTGGCCTCGAGCTCGTAGCACGAGACGTGCTCGGGCTCGAGCGCCAGCGCGTCGTCGAGGTCGGAGTCGAGGTCGGCGGGGCTCTGGCCGGGAATGCCGTAGACGAGGTCGAGGGAGATGTTGTCGAATCCGGCATCACGGAGAAGGTACATCGCCCGCCGGACAGCGTCGGGCGTGGCGCTCCGCTCGAGAACCTGGAGCAGATGCGGTCGGAAACTCTGGGCGCCGAGCGACATGCGATTCACGCCTGCCTCCCGGAGAAGGTCCGCCAGCTCTGGCGTCACCGTCTCCGGGTTCGCCTCGACCGTCAGCTCGTCGGCCGCAGGCAGCGCTTCCAGGAGCCGCGCGAGCGCGGCCGGCTCGGTGAACGTCGGAGTCCCGCCGCCGAGGAAGATCGTCTCCAGCCGCGGCGAGAGGACGCTCTGCTCGAGCGCCAGCTCCTGGAGCAGCGCGTCGACGTAGGCACCGTGCTGCTCGCGGCGCCCGACCGCGGTGACGAAGTCGCAGTACCCACAGCGGTGGGCGCAGAAGGGCAGATGAACGTACAGATGGCGCGTGCCTTCGGACGTCATCGCGCCGCTTCCGCACGTTCCGGGAGCCACTCCTGGACCGCGCGCTTCGGCGCCCGCTCCGGCCATCCGTCCTCGACGAGCTCTCGCACGAGCGCGGGCTCGGCCCGGGGGAGCGCGACGAGCACCACGAGCGGCTCGCCGTCCTCGCTCGGCCGCGCGGGAAACGCGCACCGGACGCTCGGCGCAGCCGTCACGCAGGCGGCGCTCGCCTCGATGCCGGGCAGCGCCGTCGCGAACGCGCAGGCCTCCGCCCATGTCGTGCCCTGGTTCCGACGAGGCACCGTCATCGCCTCCGCTCGTCCAGGTTGAGGACAGCCAGGAACGCCTCCTGCGGCACCTCCACGCCCCCGACCTGCTTCATCCGCTTCTTGCCCTTCTTCTGCTTCTCGAGCAGCTTCCGCTTGCGTGTGATGTCGCCCCCGTAGCACTTCGCGAGCACGTCCTTCCGCTTCGCCTTGATCGTCTCGCGGGCGATGACGCGCGATCCGATCGCAGCCTGCACGGCGACGTCGAAGAGCTGGCGCGGGATCTCCTCGCGCAGGCGGTCGACCAGCGCCCGCCCGCGCTCGTACGCCTCGTCGCGGTGGACGACGAGCGAGAGCGCGTCCACCTGCTCGCCACCGACCAGGATGTCGACGCGGGTGAGATCGCCCGGACGGAAGCCGGCGAGGTCGTAGTCGAAGCTCGCGTACCCGCGCGTGCGGGACTTCAGTTGGTCGTAGAAGTCGAGGACGATCTCCCCGAGCGGCAGCTCGTACGAGAGCAGCACGCGGCTCTCGCTCAGGTACTCCATGTGGTCGAAGCGCCCGCGCCGGTCGGTCGCCAGCTCCATGACGGCGCCGACGTGCTCCTTCGGGACGATGACGCTGGCCTGGACGTACGGCTCCTCGACCTGCTCGAGCTCGCGCGGCATCTCCGCGGGGTTGTGCACCTCGACCACGTTGCCGTCCCGCTCGGTCGCCCGGTAGGCGACGTTCGGCGCCGTGATCAGGAGATCGAGGTCGAACTCGCGCTCGAGCCGCTCGCGCACGATCTCCATGTGCAGGAGCCCGAGGAAGCCGCAGCGGAAGCCGAAGCCGAGCGCCTGCGAGGTCTCGGGCTCGTACGAGAGCGACGCGTCGTTCAGCTTCAGCCGCTCCAGCGCGTCCCGCAGCGCCGGGTAGTCGTCGGAGTCGGTGGGGAAGATGCCGGCGAAGACCATCGGCTTCACGTCCTGGTAGCCGGGGAGGGCCTCGCTCGCGGGCCGTCGACGCGAGGTCAGCGTGTCGCCGACCCGGAGGCGCGACACGTCCTTCAGCCCGGTGATCACGTAGCCGACCTCGCCCGCGGAGAGGGACTCGACCGGCGTCCGCGCAGGCGACAGGACGCCGAGTTCCTCCGCCTCGAACGTCGTCCCCTGCGCCATGGCGCGCAGCGGCTCGCGCGGCTCGAAGCGGCCGTCCAGCACGCGGACGAAGGCGACGACGCCCCGGTACTGGTCGTAGGAGGAATCGAAGACGAGCGCGCGGGCGGGAGCCTCCGGATCCCCGCCGGGCGGCGGGATCCGCTCGACGATCGCGTCGAGGACGTCCTCGACCCCCTCCCCGGTTTTCGCCGAGATGCGGAGCACGCGGTCGGGCGACTCGCCGAGGAGGTCGGCCAGCTCGCTCGCCGTACCCTCCGGGTCCGCCTGCGGGAGATCGATCTTGTTGGCGACCGGCACGATCTCGAGGTCGTCGTCGAGCGCGAGGTAGGCGTTCGCGAGCGTCTGCGCCTCGATGCCCTGCGCCGCGTCGACGACGAGGAGCGCGCCCTCGCAGGCCTGCAGCGAGCGAGACACCTCGTACGTGAAGTCGACGTGGCCGGGCGTGTCGATGAGGTTCAGCTGGTGCCCCCTCCAGGGAACACGGACGGCCTGCGCCTTGATCGTGATTCCACGCTCGCGCTCGAGCTCCATCGAGTCGAGCACCTGCTCGCGCATCTCCCGCTCGGGGACCGCGTCGGTCAGCTCGAGGATCCGGTCCGCGAGCGTCGACTTGCCATGGTCGATGTGCGCGATGATCGCGAAGTTCCGGATCCGGTCCTGCTCCATAGGCGAGGTCTCAGCGCTCGTCTTCGTCTGTCGAGCGCGGGGCACGCAACAGTAGCAACGCCTCCAGCTCGCGAACTCGGAGCACCCGGGCCGCTCCGACGTAGACGAGCGCCGCGACACCGAGCCCTGCGGCGAGCGAGACGATCTGCGCGGCGAGACCGCGGCCGAGGAGCTGGTCGAGGCCGAACCAGACTGCGAATCCCAGCGCGGCTGCGAGCGCCCCGGCGGCCACGACCCGCAGCACGGCCGCGACGGTCGATCCGAGGTGCGCGAGCCCTACCCGCCGGCGCATCAGCACGAGCAGGGCGGCGGTGCCCGCGATGTTGACGGCTGAGGTCGCCAGTGGAATGCCCCAGATCCCGAAGCTGTAGAAGACGGCGTCCAAGATCGCGTTCAGCGCGAGATTGCCGATCGCCACCGCGGTCGGGATCCAGTTCGTCTGCACCGCGTAGAACCCGCGGTTGAGCATCAGCATCCAGCCGTTGAAGACGAGGCCGATCGAGAACGCCTGGAGGCACTGGGCGACGATGGTCGTGTCCGCAGCGGTGAACTCGCCGCGCTGGTAGAGGAGACGGACGATGGGGTCCGCGAGAACGATGGAGACGAGCGCCGCCGGCACGAGCATGAACGCGATCTGCCGGATCCCGGAGTCGAGCGCCCTGCGAAACCCCGGCTCGTCCCGGCGCGCGGCGAGACGGGAGAGCATCGGGAACAGCACGGCGGCCACCGCCACCGCGAACATCCCCTGCGGGAGCATGTACAGGCGGAACGCCGCGTTGATCGAAGCCGGCGCGAGCTCCGGATCGAGGAGGCGCGAGGCGAACAACGTGTCGATCAGGAGGTTGACGTTGATCAGCCCGATCGTGAGCGTGACCGGGAGCATCAGCGAGAACACCCTGCGCACCGCGGGATCCCGCCAGTCCAGGGCAACCGTCAAGCGGCCGTCCAGCCTCCGCAGCCAGGGCACGGGAAGCAGCAGCTGCACGAGCGTTCCCAGCACGACCACGCCTGCATAGAGGTAGAGCTGGGCGTCCTCGCTCTCGATGCGAGGCACGCCGAGAACGAGCCCGACGACGATGACGAGGTTCCATGCGACCGGCGCGAGCGCCGGGGCCGCGAAGTGCTCGTACGTGTTGAGGATCCCGACGATGATCCCCGAGAGCCCGAGGAGCACGACGATCGGGAAGAGGATCCTGGAGAGTGTGACGGCGAGGTCGAAGTCGCCTCCGGGATCGCCGAACGGCTTGAGCAGCAGCGGCGCGAGCAGGATGAAGAGCGCCGTGATCGCGCCGAGCCCGAGGAGCATGAGCCAGAAGAGCGTCGAGGCGACGCGCCACGCACGCTGCTTCTCGCCGCGCTCCAGCATCTCGTTGAAGACCGGCACGAAGGCCCCGGAAAGCGCAGCGTCGGCCACCAGCGCACGGATGAGGTTCGGGATCTGAAACGCGACGGTGAACGCGTTGATCAACCCGCTGACCCCGAAGTAGTAGGCGCTCACCATCTCGCGCACGAGCCCGAGGACCCGGGAAAGGCCGGTCGCGAGCGAGAACACGGCGGTCGAGCGTGCGAGGCGCCGGCCGTGAGCGGGCTTGCCGACGCCCGCGGCCGCGAGCTCTGGAGCCTCTTCGGGAGTCGTCACCGAAGCCGATTCTCCCAGCGGGTCCTGCTACCATCGCCGGGCCCGCGAGCCAGCGGGCGTTTCTGCGAATGGCGAACATCAAGCAGCAGAAGAAGCGCGTGCGGATCCAGGCTCGGGAGCGCCTGGAGAATCTTCGCTATCGCTCCACGATCAAAACGCTGACCAAGCGCCTCGAGGCTGCCGCCGCCGCCGGAGACGCCGAGGTCGTCGCAGCGGAGCATCGCCAGCTCGTCCGCACGATCGACCGCGCCGCCAGTCGCGGCGCGCTCCACCGCAACGCCGCAGCGAGGAAGAAGTCCCAGGCCGCGCGCGTCGCCGCCGGCCGGGACTCCTGACCTCGTCCCTGCGGGCGGAGCCGCTGGCACGCGGGCGACTCGCCGGCCGCGTCCTACCGGGGCCCGCGACCGTCGCGCGTGAGATCGACGAGGGCGCGCTGCACCTCGAGGTCGGGCGCGAGGGGGCTCTGGCCCTTGAGGCCGCCGTCCAGGTCGGCGAGGCGGGCGATCGCGCCCTGTAGCTCCTCGTTCGAGAAGCTCTCCGCCTGGCCGTAGAGCTTCTGGGCGTAGAAGGGGTGCATGCTGAGCTTGCCCGCGGCCTCGCGGGAGCTCACGCCCTCCGAAGCGAGCCGTTTGAGGGCCTGCAGCTTCGTGACGTGCGCCCCGAGCGCGCCGGCGAGGCGAGCCGCCGTGTCGCGCCTCGTCCTCGCCTCGCGCTCGAAGATCGCCTCGCTCGCCGCGAGCGCTCCGGCCGCGTCGCGACCCGCCCAGGCGTCCGTGAGCTCGAATGTGGGCGTGTCGGAGGTCGGCGCGACGAGCGCCGCGATCTCACGCTCGCCGACGGGCTCACCGGCGGCCCACGTCGCGACCTTGTCGATCTCGGTCGCCAGCGCGTGCAGGTCATCTCCGACGAGGGCGACGAGCGCGCCGCACGCCTCCGGCTCGGCCGCGACGCCGCGGTCCGCGAACCGGCGCGAGATCCATTGCTGGAGCCCCTTTTTCTGCACCGCATACTCGAGGACCTGCCCGGCCTTCGTGCACGTCTTCCAGAGCGGCGTCGTCTTCTTCACGTCGTTCGCGACGAGCGCGAGGACTGCAGACGGAGCAGGGCTCGCGAGATACGAGCTCACGGCGTCGACATCGGCGCCCTTCCAGCCGCCCTTCGAGCGCCCGTCGCCGTCACGCCTCCCGTCCACGTCCTCGACGACGACGAGCCGGACACCCCCGAAGAGGCTCGCGGAGTTGCACAGCGCGACCGCCTCGTCCCCCGAGACCTCGAGCGCGCTCACCACTTCGACCGCCTCGGGCGGGAAGCGCGCGCGCAAGCGTCCGACGGCGGTCTCGATCTTCGGCCGGTCGCTGCCGGTGAGGAGATACACGGGCTCGAGCAGCTGCTCCGTGGCCATCCACGCCTACCCTAGCTGGGCGGCCCAGGTGCGACCGGCGGGGCCAACGACGGTTCCGGCGGGATCAGTTCACGGCGTCACCAGGTCGCGCAGGTTCTCGATCCTCGTCGGGCCGATTCCCGGGACCGCATCGAGGTCCTCCACGGACGCGAAGGGGCCGTTCTCGGTCCGGTAGTCGATGATCTTCTGGGCCGTGACCGGCCCGACCCCCGGGAGAGCGTCGAGTTGCTCGAGGGTCGCCATGGACAGGCTCACCTTCGCGCCCACCGCAGTCGCGCCCGCGGACGCGACGGCGCCCGCCGAACCGGCCGCGGGCGGGCCGCCGCCGGCAGCGGCGAGGCGCGACGGCACGAGCACCTGGGTCC
>JBKPTS010000016.1:0-17297 GCA_046735575.1 Actinomycetota bacterium | reverse complement strand
TCCTCGAGGCGGCGCCATTCGGCGAGGACGGTGCGGCGGAGGCCCACGGCCGCGAGGAGCGCGAACCCGAGGAGCAGAACGGCGATCTCGCCGCCGACGAGCAGCATCCGGCGGCTGCCGATCGTGCCCTGGGCCCGGCCGGAGGTGAACGCATCGTCGGGAGCGGCGAGCCGGAACGCCGGGTCGGCGCTCTCGAGCAGCGCCTGCGCCCGCGCCTCCCGCGCGAGCAGTGCCGGGACGTCCCATTCGTGGACGTCGGCCGAGGTGAGCGGAACGACCCACGACGCAGTCCGGAAGAGCGACTCGAGCGGAGGGAGGGAGGCGAGCCCTCGCACGTCGGAGGCGACGACGAGCGTCGCGTTCGACGGCTCCGTGAAGTCGCCGAGGACGGAGGGCACCGCGAGCGAGGCGCGGCCGACCGGGAGAATCCGCAGGCCGGGCGCCCTGAGCGTCCTCGGGAGCCGAGTCGAGCCGATCTCGAGCACCTCGCAACGGCTCGCCATGCAGCCCCGCGGCAGGCGTCCGGACTCGAGACGCACGAAGCTGCCCAGCCGCTCGACCGCGGTCAGCTCGAGCAGGCTGCGTTCGAAGCGGAGCGGGTGGAACTCGACGGCCTCGACCGGGCGCCGGTCGGAGAGCTGCGCGAGCGCTCGCCTGGCGGCCGCGTCCGAGCTCCGCCTGGCCGAGAACGCGAGCCCGAAGTCGTCCGCCCGAAACGACCGCTGGCTGGGGGCCACTGCCTCGAGCGAGGTCCGCAGGGCCCGTTCGCGAAGGACGAGGCTTCCGGCCGAGACCGCGACGAGTGCCCCCGTGGCGAGGGCGACGCCCAGGGCCACGAGCGCGAGTCGCGCCGGGCTCCGCGTGACGCGCCGCCCGGCGACCCCGACGGGAGCGAGGACGGCGAGCAGCCACGCGCGGGCCCTGGACGGCCTGTGCTCGGTGACCGCCACGCGTGCGGCGTCGAACGCTTCGTCCCCGTGCTCCGTCATCCTCGGCCACCGATCATACGCGGGCGCAGGTGTCGAGGGTGCGTCTACCTGCCGTATCCAAGTTCCCCCGCCACCGGCCATCGAAGTAGACTGGTGTCGTGGCCCGGTACGATCTCCCGAACGCGGCGCCCGCTCCGCTCAGGATCGTCCAGCAGTTCGTGAACACCGTCGACCTGGAGCATGGCCGCGAGTGGCTGGGCTCGCCAGCAGCGCTCGAGTCGTGGTGCTCGGAGCACGGTCTGGCGCTCGAGGCGCCGGTGTCGGAGCCCGAGCTCCGCCGGGCCCTCGACGTGCGCGAGGCGCTGCGCGCGCTCGCACGGGCGAACAACGGACTGCCCCTCGATCCCGGTGCGATTGCGACCTTGAACCACGCGCTCGTCGCCGCACGCGTCGAGCCTGCGCTCGACTCCAGCGGGCGCCCGGCTCTCGAGCCGCACGGCCGAGGCCTCGACGCCGCGCTCGGCCGCATCCTCGCGACCTACCTGGAGGCGACGCTCGACGGAAGCTGGGGCCGGCTCAAGTCGTGCCGCCAGTGCCGCTGGCTGTTCTACGACAACTCGAGCAACCGCTCGGCACGGTGGTGCTCGATGGAGCTCTGCGGCAACCGGCGCAAGACGCGTGCCTACCGCAGCCGCCGGCGGGCCGAGCGTTCGGTTGAGGAACGGTAAGCGCGCGGCGATCCGGCGGAGAAGGCTGCAAATCTGCTGCTAGCTTTGCGATTCCGCGTCCGCCAGGCGAGACCGCGGCCTCGAGCCAGAGCATGACACCCGCCGTGAGCAAGCGCTTCTCCTTCTCCGTCGCCGCGGCGGCGGTCGTGCTCCTTGCCATCGTCGCCTCCGGCTGCGGCGCCGGCGATCCGGTCCCCGGAGCGTCGGCCACCGCACCGGTCGTGCGCGCCTGCCCGGCGGCGTGGCGGGCGGGGTGGCAGAAGGTCGCGGACGAGATCAAGGCCCCGGTCTACTGCCCCACGTGGCTCCCCCAACCGCTGACGGGGAAGATCGGCGGGTTCGGCTCCGGCCGCTACGTCGAGCCCGACCGCTCGTACCTCATCGCCTTCTTCTGGCTCGAGAACCTGCCCACGGAGACCGAGGAGGTGCACGTCAATTTCCGCGGCTACCCCGGCAGGACGAAGATCCCGACCTGCGAGGACACGGTGACGGTCAACGGCAAGGTGCTGCATCCGAAGATCCCGTGCTTCGACGACGTGCGCGCCCGCAAGCGGTTCGGCCCCACGAAGGTGACGGTGTACACGGCGAACCAGGGCGCCGACCAGTGGCACGTCCTGTACGCGTGGCGGCACCAGGGCTCGCTGTACACGCTGAGCGAGCACATCGCGCCGCCCTTCACCTACCGCCAGGTGATCGCGAACCTCGACCGCATGATGCGCGGGCTCGTGCTGCTCCAACCGACCAGGGTCTAGAGGCCCCGACATGCGCCTGACGCGGAAGCAGCTCCTGGGCGGGGCGGCAGCCTCTGCCCTCGGCCTCGCGGGGGTCTACGAGCTCGTCGAACGCCTCGGCGACTCTCCTGCGCGGCCGGCGCCGCGAGCCCTTCCTCCGGAGCAGCACGTCCTCCGCGGCGTGCGGATCACCCGAGACGAGGGAGTCGAGGTGGTCGTTCCGCCGCTGCACCACCAGGTCGTGACGGCGACCCTCGGGGTCGACGCGAGCCAGTCGGCCCTGCAGGAGGCCCAGACCGAGCTCGAGCACGCGCTCGTGGGCCTCGAGGCCGACTACGAGCCCACCCCTGCGGGGCTCGGCGTCACCGTCGCCTGGGGGCTCCCGTACTTCCGGCGCTACGTGCCCGGGCCGGCGCGCACGCATCTCCCGCTCGACGTCCGGGCGTCGAAGGCGAAGAGGACGCGAGTCCCGGTCCTGCTCGACGCGATCCGCTTCCCGAGCGATCCGAGCGAGACGATCCTCGAGCAGAACGACGTCGCCTTCCTGTTCCGCAGCGACCGCCTCGCGCACGTCGAGGACGCGGCCAAGCGGCTCTTCGAGCGCGGCAGCCCGTTCCGCGTGACGAGCATCAGGAAGGGGTTCGTCGGGGGAGGCTTCGACGGCGGGCAGAGCCTGCCGAAGCGGATGGCAGTCGCCGCCGGGATACCGGGCGCCGATCTCATCCCCGACCGCTCCGAGCTCTTCCTCGGCTTCACGTCCACGCAGAGGGCAGGCCTCGGGCCGGAGCGGATCGCGAACGTCGAGACGCTCGGCTACTCGGACGGCGGCCGGGACGGCTACTTCCGGCACGGCACGCACATGCACCTCTCGCACATCGCAGAGGACCTCGAGGCCTGGTACGTCAACTTCACGTTCGGCGAGCGGTCTGCGACCGTGTTCCGGCCGGGACTGGACGTGAAGCCCGGAGCGCTCACGGTCGCCCAGGCGCCCGACGACGTCGCGACCGTACACACGAACGTCCGCGACTACGACTCCGGCGGCGTGATCGGGCACAGCGGCGCCATCCAGACCGCGTCCCGGCTCCAGTCCGACGTCGTCGGCAGCGACGGGACGCGCTACCCGAAGGGGACGGCGATCCCGCACCGTGCCGACTTCAACACGCTCGACAACCCGTTCTTCTGGAGCGCGCATCCGCTGCGGGACGCGATGAGCGAGGAGCCGGCAGCAGGGGTCCACTTCGTCGTCTTCAATCCGACGAGCGACGACTTCCACCGTGGCCGGCTCGCGATGGACGGCGTGCTCCCAGACGGCACGCGACTCGCGTTCGCCGCCGGCTCCCGCGGCCAGGGCTTCAACGCCGTGCTGAGAACGACGCACCGCCAGAACTTCCTCGTCCCTCCCCGCCGCCATCGCTCGTTTCCGCTGGCGGAGCTCCGGGTCTAGTGGCGCTGACTTGAACGCCGGCTGAACGTCTCTTTCTTGAAAACCCGGAGGCGGCGAGCGATACTCACGCCGCTCGAGACGACCGGCAGTTCTAACAGGAGGGAATATGAAGAAGCGAGTCCTGATCGGCGCTCTTGCTGTTGGCGTCGTCGCGACACTCGCGATCGTCGCGACCGCTCTCGGGAGCGCGGGCAGGCAGTCCGTCACGCCTCTCCCGTCCTCGTCCTGCGGGAAGCTCCAGGGCCCGAGCAGCGCCAAGTTCCTCGTCGCGTCCGATCTCCCGCTCCAGGGAGCGAACCGGGCGCTGACGACGGAGATGAACAAGGCAATCGCCTACATGTTCAGTCAGGCTGGCTGGAAGGCGGGGAAGTACACCATCGCCTTCCAGGCGTGCGACGACTCCACGGCCCAGAAGGGAAGCTGGGACTCCGCGAAGTGCACGACGAACGCGAGCGCGTACGCCCGTAACTCGGCTGTCATCGGCGTGATCGGCACGTTCAACTCCGGTTGCGCGAAGCTCGAGATCCCGATCGCGAACCGGGCGCCGGGAGGTCCCCTCGGCTACGTCAGCCCCTCCAACACGTACCCGGGGCTGACGGTCGGCGGCCCGGGCACCGCGCCTGGAGAGCCGAACGTCTACTACCCGACCGGCAAACGCAGCTACTCGCGGGTCGTGTGGACCGACCAGTTCCAGGGAGCAGCGGATGGCATCTTCGCCAAGACGAAGATGAAGGCGACCACCTTCTACGTCCTCACCGACAAGGAGACGTACGGGAACGGCATCGCCACGCTGTTCTCGCGCGCGGCGAAGAAGCTCGGCATCAAGATCGTCGGAAAACAGGGCTGGGATCCGAACGCGTCGAGCTACGAGTCGCTCGCGACCTCCGTCAAGTCGTCAGGCGCGAAAGCCGTCTTCCTCGGAGGCATCGTCTGCCTGAACGGCGGCAAGGTCCTCAAGGACCTCCGCTCGACTCTCGGGGCGAACTTCCCGATCCTCGTGCCCGACGGGTTCACGCCGTTCTCGGCGACCAACCAGACCTCCGGCGGGACGTCGAAGGGCGTCTACATCAGCTACCCGGGCATCCCGGTGAAGGCGCTGAAGGGCGCCGGGGCGAAATGGGTGAAGGGCTTCACCAAGGCCAACGGCGGCAAGCTCCCGGATCCGTACTCGGCCTACGCGGCGCAGGCGGCGCAGAACTGGCTGACCGCGATCGCGAAGTCGAACGGGACGCGCGCCAGCGCGACGAAGAACCTGTTCAACCTGAAGGTCGCGAACGGGATCCTCGGGAGCTTCACCATCGACAAGAACGGGGACACGACGCTCGGAACAGTGTCCTTCGGTCAGCTAACCGGCACGGGTGACTCCGTGAAGTTCATCGGCCTGATCAAGCCGTCCGTGAAGTTCGCGAAGGGCTAGTCAGAGCAAGCAGCGACATATGGACGGGGGGAGAGCGCGAGCTCTCCCCCCGTCTCTCGAGAAGAGGAGCGGCGTGGCGACGAGTGCGGAGGCGTTGAGTCCACGGGGGACACTGAGGACTCCGAATCCCACCGCGCTCATCGGCCTCCTCCTAGTCGGGCTTTTCTCCGTCTGGCTGCTCGTCAACCTCGTCAAGACGCCCGAGGCCTGGACGTTCCTGTTCATCATCGGGATCACGAACGGGGCAATCTACGGCCTCATCGCTATCGGCTACTCGCTCGTCTACGGCATCCTCGAGCTGATCAACTTCGCCCACGGCGACATCTTCATGCTCGGCGGGATGATGACCGCGACGATGGTCGCATCGCTCGGGCTCGCCGCCGGTGACTCCTGGTACGTCCTCACCGGCGGGATTGCCCTCTCCCTGCTGATCGCGATGGCCTTCTGCGGGTTTCTCAACACCGCCACGGAACGTGTGGCGTATCGCCGGTTGCGGCACGCGCCCCGGATCGCGCCTCTCATCACGGCGATCGGCATGTCGTTCATCTTCCAGAACCTCGGTCTCGTGTGGAAGGGCGCGCGGCCCGTCTCGGTCCCCTCGATCCTCCCGACCGGGGCCGCATTCACGATCCCGATCGGCAACGGTGTCCCGGTCACCTGGAACCGGATCATCGTGCTCCTGATCACGCTCCCCGTCCTCGCGGCGCTGACGTACCTCGTGCAGCGAACCCGGCAGGGGAAGGCGATGCGGGCGACCGCGCAGGACCAGGACGCGGCCGCGATGATGGGCATCGACGTCAACCGGACGATCTCGTTCACGTTCGCGCTCGCCGGCTGCCTCGCCGGCGCCGGAGGGCTCCTCTACGCCCTGTATTTCACGAACATCACCTACCTGACCGGCTTCCGCGTCGGCTTCATCGCCTTCACCGCGGCTGTCTTCGGGGGCATCGGCAACCTGCCCGGGGCCGTGCTGGGAGCAGCGTTGATCGGGCTCATGGAGTCGTTCGTGAACGGCCTCACGTGGCATTCGCCGGGCAGCGACTGGACCGAGGCCGTCATCTTCGGGATCCTGATCCTGATCCTCGTGTTCCGGCCCGAGGGCCTTCTCGGCGAGCGGACGCCGGAGGGCGCGTAGCGTGGCGACCGAGACCGCACGCCACGGGTTCGCGGGCTTCTGGTGGCGGACGCTCGCCCGCGGCGGGCTGAGTGAGGCGCGCTGGAACGCGCTGACGACGTGGCAGCAGCGCCTCGTCAAGATGCTGGCGGTCGTCCTGCTCGGCGTCGTGATTCTGGCGCCGATCTACGGCTTCGACGGCGCCGCGTACCTGATCGTCCTCGTGGCGGCGCTCCTGTACGTCCCCGACTGGGGGAGGTACCGCTACGGCCGCTTCATTCTCCCTGCGGCGGTGCTCTTCCTCTGCGTCCTGTACCCATACTTCGTCGACAGGCTGCCAGCCCTTCCCGTGTTCACGGCGTTCCCGACGGTGGACACGGCGTTTGCCATGGCGGTATACGTGATGATGGCCCTCGGCCTGAACATCGTCGTGGGCTACGCGGGCCTGCTCGACCTCGGCTACGTCGCCTTCTACGCGATCGGCGCCTACACCGTCGCGTGGCTGGCGTCGCCGCAGGCGTCGCGCTACGGCTGGGACCTCACGTTCGGCGGAACGGGCGTGCCGGTCGGCGTGGGCGGCATCCACCTCTCGATCTGGATCATCCTGGCGCTTGCCGCCTGCACCGCTGCCGTCGCGGGCGTCGTCATCGGGCTGCCGACGCTGCGTCTGCGCGGCGACTACCTCGCCATCGTCACCTTCGGCTTCGGCGAGATCATCTACATCGCCGCGCTACAGGGCGACAACATCGCCGGTGCGAACATCACGAACGGCTCGCAGGGCATCAACCCGATCGACCCTCCTGGGTTCGGGCACTGGCTGCACGACAAGCTCGGGCTCCCGACCGACTTCCTCTCGGAGGCGAACGCAACCGACCTCTTCTACTGGGGCGCGCTCGCCCTCGTCGTCCTCGTCGTCGTGTGCTCGCTCATGTTGCGCGACTCGAAGCTCGGACGGGCGTGGATCGCGATCCGCGAGGACGAAACGGCTGCCGCAGCCATGGGCGTCCCGCTCATGCGGACGAAGACCTGGGCGTACGCGATCGGCGCCTTCTTCGGCGGCATGGCCGGCGCGTATTTCAAGAGCCAGCAGGGCGGCGCGTTCCCGAACGACTTCCTCTTCGACTTCTCGATCTTCGTGCTCTGCATGGTCATCCTCGGCGGCATGGGCTCGATCTGGGGAGTGATCGTCGGCGGCGCGTTCCTCGCCTACCTCAACCTCGAGGGAATCGCGAACGTCGGAGGCTGGATCAACACCACGTTCGGCGGCAACCGAGACCTGACGCTCTACTCGTCGGGGATCTACGGGACGATCCTCGTGCTGGTGATGCTCTTCCGCCCGACCGGGCTCATACCCTCGGCGCGGGCGAAGGCCGAGTTCGAGCTCGGCGTGGAGGACGAGCCGCTCATGGACGCGCGGGGCGCGCCCGCCGCTTAGTGATGGCCGACCTGCTGCTCGAGACGGTCACCCTGCGCAAGGAGTTCGGAGGGCTCGTGGCCGTGAACGACGTCGACTTCACGATCCCGCGCGGCTCGATCGTGAGCCTGATCGGGCCGAACGGCGCGGGCAAGACGACGTTCTTCAACATGATCACCGGGGTCTACAAGCCGACCACGGGAACGGTGACGTTCGACGGCGCGGACATCACGGGCAAGCCGCCGCACGTCGCGACGCAGCACGGCATCGGCCGGACGTTCCAGAACATCCGTCTGTTCAAGGAGATGACGGCGCTGGAGAACGTGCTCGTCGGCATGCACGCCCGCCTGAAGGGCGGGATCATCCGCAGCGTCCTGCGCACGCCGGGGCTCCGCAAGGAGGAGCGCGAGGCCAAGGAGCGCGCCCGCGAGCTCCTCATGCTGTGCCAGCTCCCGCGGCGCGAGAATCGCTACGCCCACAGCCTCGCGTATGGCGACCAGCGGCGGCTCGAGGTGGCGCGCGCGCTCGCGACCGAGCCGAAGCTGCTCCTCCTCGACGAGCCGACCGCGGGCATGAACCCGCAGGAGACGGCCGACTTCACGGCGTTCGTGGAGAAGCTTCGCCACGACCTCGGCCTGACCGTGCTGATGATCGAGCACGACATGAAGGTGGTCATGGGCGTCTCGGACCGGGTGACTGTCCTCGACTACGGCGAGAAGATCGCCGAGGGCACGCCGGCGGAGGTCCAGAAGGACCCGAGGGTGATCGAGGCCTACCTCGGGAGCGCGGCGGTCGCACAGTGAGCGAAACGTCGGTCGCGCCCGCGACGCCCGTCCTCGAGCTCGAGGACGTCCACACGTACTACGGGACGATCCAGGCGCTCAAGGGCATCACCGCGAAGGTGCTCCCGGGCGAGATCGTCACGCTGATCGGCGCGAACGGGGCCGGGAAGACAACGACCCTGCGCTCGATCAACGGCCTGAATCGGCCACGGCAGGGGCACATTCGCTTCCAGGGCGAGGACATCACGCACCGCGCGGCCCACGCGATCGTCAAGCGCGGGATCTCGCAGTCGCCCGAAGGGCGCAGGCTCTTCCCGCGCATGACGGTGACGGAGAATCTCGAGATGGGGGCCTTCCAGCGCTCGGACAAGTCCGAGCTCAAGAGCGACATGGACCGTGTCTTCGAGCTCTTCCCGCGGCTCGCGGAGCGCCGCAACCAGAAGGCGGGGACAATGTCCGGCGGGGAGCAGCAGATGTGCGCCATCGGCCGTGCGCTGATGGCGCGGCCGAAGCTGCTGATGCTCGACGAGCCCTCGATGGGGCTCGCGCCGATCTTCGTCGACCGGATCTTCGAGACGGTCGTCGAGATCAACAAGCAGGGGACGCCGATACTCCTCGTCGAGCAGAATGCCCTCATGGCGCTCGACGTCGCGAGCCGTGGCTACGTGCTGGAGACGGGGCGGGTCGTGCTCGAGGGGCCGGCCTCGGAGCTGAGGACGAACGAGGAGGTGCGAAAGACGTATCTGGGCGAGAGCTGAGCGTGGCGGGGCCGGGAAGGCCAGCGCCGCCTGGGACGTTTTCAGCAGACAGTTGGGTGGGATCCACGAGGGGGTTCGATGGGTCGAATGGATCTGGGAGGATGGCGATGAGGGGAAAGTCGGCGACCTGGTGGTTGCTGGTTGCGGTCGGGCTGTACGTGGTGACGCTCGACCAGCTCACGAAGGGGCTCGTGCGTTCGCGGCTCGACGCTGGGGAGGACCTGCGAGTAGCAGGCGCCTTCTCGATCGCGCTGTTTCGCAATCCCGGCATCGCCGGCGGTGGCCTCGCGGGGCACGCGGTGACGATGTCCTTCCTCGCGACGCTGGCGGTCGCGGCTCTGCTCTTCTTCCTGGCGCGGGTTCGCGTGCTCGACCGTCCGGTGCTGGCGGGCTTCGGGCTCGTCATCGGCGGCGGGCTCGGGAACCTCGTCGACCGGGTGCGCCTCGGCTACGTGACGGATTTCATCCTGCGCGGGAACAGCGCGTTCAATCTCGCCGATGTGGCGATCCTCGCCGGCACGATGCTGATTCTGGTCGGTCTCGTCACGACCTTCCTGCGCCCGCGGCTGCGGACGGCGTCGTAGACGCGCCGTTGCCCGCTCAGCCGACGATGAGCGGCGCGTAGGGCGGCGCCAGCAGGAAGCCGACGCGCGCATCCTCGCCCGACAGGCCGCGCACCATCTCGAGCGCGCTTCCGATCGAGCGCGTGGGGACGAAGCCGAAGGCACGAGCCGCAGCTGCGTCGCGGCTGCCGGCGACGAGGACGCGCCCCAGCCGGCCGAGCGCCGGAGCGCAGCCGGCCCAGTCAGCGTAGGGAAGCAGGGGATGGCAGACCTTGCCCGCCCGGTAGGCGTCGAGCGCGGCTTCGTCGGCCGCCGCCGTGCGCTCCGCCTCTAGCAGCTCGTCGGCCTCGCGCGCGCTGCGGAGAGCGCGGAACATCGCGGCGTACGGCCGCTGCGCCTCGCCGTGGAAGGAGCGGGAGAGCGGGTGGAGCAGGACGAGCGTTCCCTCCTGCGCGACGGGAAAGGCATCACGCCGCAGGCGGAGTGCATGTCCGAGCGCCAGGGCGGCGACGGTGAGCGGGTTCAGCCGCTCGCGCGGGACGTGCGGGGCGGACCAGGGGACGCCCGTGACAAGCGCGTCGAGCGGCCGCTCGAGCCGGGTGCCGCGAAGCTCGACGCCCCGGAGCAGCGCCTCGGCGTGGGCGACCGAGGGAGGTCCGGCGAAGGCGGCGGTGGTCGCGAGCACACGAGCCTGACGCGTCAGGACGTCGAAGCGGGCGGATGCGGGGAGCAACGAGAAGCCGGCGCGGAGGGGGGAGCGAGCGACCCGGTCGAGCGTCTCCGGCTCGTCGGGATAGCCGCGGAACGTGCCCGTCAGCCGCGGGAGGTCGAGGACGAGCGAGACGCCGATCAGCGCGACGCGCTGCGCAAGCGCGCGCTCCACCTCGAGCGCGAGGGCCCATTCACGCGACCCCGACGCCTCCACGAGAGAGTCGATCCCGGCGAGTGCGCGCACCGTCGCGGCGTCGCACGCCGCGAGCAGCGATCCCGGCCCTCCGTGCAGGACGGTCTCCGCCGCACCCGCGACGAGCACGAGATCGGCCTCGGCGACCGCGGGATGGATGCGCACCGTGGATCCCTCCCACTCGGTGATCGGAACGAGCGCGGGATCCTCGGCGTCGTGCACGAGGACCCGCCCGTGGAACGCGCGAGCGCGAGGCGGCGGGAGCAGCCGCTCGAGCTCCCGGTGCCCGAGGCGCTGGCCGAGGCCGCCGGCGACGAGGATCGTCTGCCGCGAGCCGGGGACGCCGCAGCGGTCGAGCTCGTCGACCGCTGCGGCAAGGGCGTCCGCCCGGGGATCGAGCTGCGCCCCCGGGACGGGGAGCGCTCGCGGCTCGACGACGATCGCGGCTCGCGCTCTCGCGGGCACGAACGATTCGAGGGGATCGCCCGCGAGGGGGTACCTCAGCGCGTCTCGCACGGCGGCGCCCGCGTCGACGACGTGCTCGGGAGGATGCGGCGGCGCGATGAGCAGGTCTCCCTCGCGGGCCGAGACGAGGACGACCCGAGGACCGGAGAGCATCGGAACGCGCCGCACGGGACGACCGACGATACTCGGGCCCGGCAGCTACCCGAACGGAGGTGCGGCGGTGGCCGGGCGTACACGAACGGGTCTGGCTCGTGAAGTCGGGGAAGGAGGACGACTTTCGTCGCGGCGCTCGTCACGGCGCTCGACTGACGTGCGTTGCCAATCGGTGTCAGACACTCGCACCAAAGCGCACAAGCAGCGGGTGTCCGCGGCGGCCGATGCACGTGTTGAACGATCGCGCGGGCATGGCGTCGTGACTGCCGATCGGCCTGTGGGCCGATCGGCGCACATTCGTGCCGGAAGGGTCTTGACGAAATCGGTGTCTGACACCGCTCTTCACCACGGGCTGTCGGGCCGAGCCGTCCTCGTAGAGTTGCGGTAGATGCCGAAGACGATCACCGGCGAGGAGCTCCAGCTCGACGACGCGCCCGCGCGCGAAGCAGAGCTCTTCCTCGTGGACGGGAACAACCTCGCGTACCGCGCCTACTTCGCGCTGCCCGAGGAGCTGCAGACGACCGAGGGGCAGCCCACGAACGCGCTCCTCGGCTTCACGAACATGCTCTTCAAGCTCCTCTCGGACTACAAGCCCCGGGGGGTCGCGGTCGCGTGGGACACGCGGCCCGTGCATCGCGCCGAGATCTCCGCGGAGTACAAGTCGGACCGGAGGCCGATGCCGGATCTCCTGCGGGAGCAGTTCCCGCACTTCCGGCCCATCGTCGAGGCGTTCGGGTACCAGAACCTCGAGTTCGAGGGCTGGGAGGCGGACGACGTCATCGCCACCCTCGCCACGCGCGCGGACGACGCGGGCGTCAAGACCTGCGTCGTCTCGACGGACCGCGACGCGTTCCAGCTCTGCTCGCAGAACGTCTGCCTGATGATGACGCCGCGCGGGGTCGCCGACGTCCACGTGTACACGCCCGAGCGCGTCGAGGCGCGCTACGGCGTCCGCCCCGACCAGGTTCCCGACTTCATCGGGCTCAAGGGGGACACGAGCGACAACATTCCGGGGATCCCCGGAATCGGGGACAAGACCGCCGGCCAGCTGATCGCGCAGTACGGGTCGCTCGAGGACGTCATCGAGCACGCGGACGAGCTCTCGCCGGCCCGCTCGCGGGCGATCAAGGAGCACGCCGACCAGGCCCGGGCCTCGAAGGTGCTCGCGACCATGCGGCGCGACCTCGAGCTCGACGTCGAGCCCGACGGCCTGGTCCTGCGGCCGCCTGACCGCTCGCAGCTGAAGGAGATGTTCCGCCGCTTCGAGTTCCGCGCTCTCCTCGGCCGGGTCGAGACGCTCGACGAGGCGCTGCCCGCGGCGGAGCGTCCACAGCTCGAAACGGAGACCGTCGCCTGGCGCGAGACGGACGCGAAGGAGCTGAAGAGCCTCCGAGGCCGCGTCGGGGTCGCCGCGGACGCGGGAAGAGTGGCCGTCGCGACCGCCCCCGGCGAGGTGCTCGTCGCCAGCGTGCCAAGTTACAGGTTGTTGCAAGGCGGGTTCGACGTCGTCGCGCACGACGCGAAGGCCCTGCGGCTGCAGGAGCCCGCGGCCGACGACACGATGATCGCGGCCTACCTCATCGACCCCGGTCGCGCGGAGTACCACCTGGACGACCTCGCCGCCGAGTACGGCCTCGAGCTCGTGCCCGAGCCCGCCGCAGAGGAGGAGACCGCGGCCCTCGTGCGGCATGCGGAGGCCGCGCGGCGCCTGGCGCCGACGCTCGCCGAACGCGTCGCCGAGCGGGGCTCGGAGCGTCTCTACCGCGAGGTCGAGCTCCCGCTGAGCACCGTTCTCGGGGCGATGGAGGACGCAGGCGTCCGCATCGACACCTATCGCATGGGGGAGATCACGGCGAGGCTCGCCGATCGCGTCGAGGAGCTCGAAGCGCGCGCGTACGAGCTCGCGGGCGAGGAGTTCGTCCTCGGCTCGCCGCTGCAGCTCGGCCGCATCCTCTTCGAGAAACTCGAGCTCACGCCCGGGCGCAAGGGGAAGACCGGCTACTCGACGGATACGAAGGTGCTGCGGGCGATCCGGGGCGACCACGAGATCGTCCCCGTCATCGAGGAGTGGCGTGAGCTGACCAAGCTCGTCAACACCTACCTGGGGCCGCTGCCGACGCTGATCGGCGAGGACGGGCGGCTGCACACGACCCTGAACCAGACGGTGGCGGCGACCGGCCGACTCTCGACCTCGAGCCCGAACCTGCAGGCGATCCCGATCAGGACCGAGCTCGGCCGCGAGATCCGCTCCGCCTTCGTCGCGGAGCCCGGGCACCGGCTCGTGTCGGCCGACTACTCGCAGATCGAGCTCCGCATCCTGGCCCACGTCTCCGGCGAGCCGAAGCTGCGCGAGGCCTTCCTGCGGGGGGAGGACATCCACACGGCGACCGCGGCCGAGGTGCTCGGCAAGGACCCGGCCCGGCTCACCACGAACGAGCGGGCGGTCGCGAAGATGATCAACTTCGGGATCGTCTACGGGATCTCGGCGTTCGGGCTCTCCGAGAACCTCGACATCCCGAAGGAGCAGGCGCTGGAGTACATCGACGCCTACCTGGCTCGCTTCCCGCACGTGCAGGCGGTCCTCGCGCGGACGATCGCGCAGGCGACGGACGACGGGTACGCGACGTCGCTCCTCGGCCGCCGCCGGCCCGTCCCGGAGCTCCGCGCGTCCAACCGGCAGACCCGCGGCTTCGGCGAGCGCGTCGCCGTGAACTTCGTGATGCAGGGCTCGAACGCCGACATCATCAAGGTCGCGATGGTGGCGATCCACCGGCGGCTGCGAGACGAGGGCCGGGGCGCCAGGCTCGTCCTGCAGGTGCACGACGAGCTGCTGCTGGAGGTGCCGGAGACGGAGGTCTCGGCCGTGCGCGAGCTGGTGCGCGAGGAGATGTGCGGCGCGTACCCGCTCGATCCACAGCTGGCCGTCGACGTCGGCGTCGGCGACGACTGGGCCGAGGCGAAGGCGTAGGCTCGACGGAGCCGCCGAAGAGCGCAGGCACCGGCTGCGCCGGCGCCGGAGCGGGAAAGAGCCTAGAGCTCGAGCCTCTCGCCGTCCTCGGGCACGAGCACGCCGGGGACGGCGGCTCGAAGCTCGCCTCGCGAGAGGCGGCAGTGGTTGAGCGCCTCCATGTGGACGGCGACGACGACGGGCACGCGCGCCGCGACCTCGCGCACGTCGTCCGCGCCCATGATGATCGGCCCGCCCTCGAGGAACTCGGCGCCTCCCGCGTTGACCACCGCGACGCGCGGGCGGTGGCGCTCGATCGTCTCCTCGACGCCCTCGTACCAGACCGTGTCGCCCGCTAGGTAGACGCCGTCGACGAGGAACCCGCTGACCGGGGCGAGCGCCTCGGCCACTGCTCCGGAGCCGTGCCTGGCCGGGGTGCGGACGATCCCCACGCGGTCCCAGCGAATCTCGTCCGCCACCGGGTGTGCGTCGAGGCCGAGCTCGCGGAGCGCGCTCTCGTCCTCCGGCTGGCAGAAGACGGGGACGTTCCGCGGCAGCAGCTCCTCCGCGCGCCCATCGAGGTGGTCGCGGTGGCGATGCGTCACGAGGACGGCGTCGATGCCGCGCACGACGTCCTCGGCCGGCAAGGGCAGCGGCACGGTCGGATTCGGAACCTGGTTGGCGGTGTCGGCGATCGGCGGGCGGGCCCCGGCATCGTCCAGCATCGGGTCGACGAGGAGACGGCGCCCCTCGAGCTCCAGGACGACCGTGGCGTTCCGCACGAGCATGAGCCGCACGAGGGGCATCTTCCCCCTTTCGGGCGGTCGCTATTTGCAGCGGAAGCTGCTGGCTATACTCCGCGGCTCGAATGGCCAACGAGACCGCCGAGAAGGCCACAGCCGAGGCCGGCGTCTGGACGACGGGACCGGACGGAGAGCTCGTGCCGGACTACGACGCCGCGTTCCCCGAGATCAACGAGGGGGAGGTCGTCCACGGCACGGTCGTCCGGGTCGACAAGGACGAGGTCCTCGTCGACATCGGCTACAAGTCCGAAGGGGTCATCCCGGTTGCAGAGCTGACGATCCGCCGCGCCGTCAACCCGGCCGACGAGGTCGCGGTGGGAGAGGAGATCGACGCGCTCGTCCTCACGAAGGAGGACACGGAGGGGCGGCTCATCCTCTCGAAGAAGCGCGCGCGCTTCGAGCTCGCGTGGAAGAAGATCGAGGAGGCCGCGGAGTCGGGCGAGCCGGTCACCGGGAAGGTGATCGAGGTCGTCAAGGGCGGGCTCATCCTCGATCTCGGCGTCCGCGGGTTCCTGCCCGCGTCGCTCGTCGACATCCGCCGCGTCCAGGACCTCGACGAGTTCCTCGGGCGGGAGCTGCGGTGCAAGGTCATCGAGCTCAACCGCTCGCGCAACAACGTCGTCCTCTCGCGCCGCGCCGTCCTCGAGGACGAGCGCAAGGAGATGCGGCAGGCGATCCTCGACCGCCTGAACCCCGGAGACGTGATCGACGGCCAGATCTCGAACATCGTCGACTTCGGCGCGTTCGTCGACCTCGACGGGATGGACGGGCTGATCCACATCTCGGAGCTCTCGTGGAGCCACGTCAACCATCCTTCCGAGGTGCTCGAGATCGGGCAGACGGTCAAGGTCAAGGTCCTGGACATCGACCGCGAGCGCCAGCGCATCTCGCTCGGCCTGAAGCAGACGCAGAGCGACCCCTGGCAGCAGGTGCTCGACCACTACCGCGAGGACGACGTGGTCGAGGGCCGGGTCGCGAAGGTGGTCACGTTCGGGGCGTTCGTCGAGATCCTCCCCGGCGTCGAGGGCCTCGTGCACATCTCGGAGCTCGCCCCGCACCACGTCGAGAACCCGCGCGAGGTCGTCTCCCAGGGCCAGCCCGTCAACGTCAAGATCCTCGAGATCGACGGAGAGCGCCGCCGCCTCTCGCTCTCCCTGAAGCGAGTGGAGGAGGGCGAGCAGCCGGTGCCGAGGGCCGACGGCGCCGAGTCGGTGCATACGACTCCGGAGCTCGTCCTGAGCGAGGAGGCCTTCCCCGCGTCCTCTGTGACCGAGACGGCGGAGGAGGTCGTCGAGGAGGTCGAGGAGGTCGAGGCCGGCGAGCCGGTCGAGGCCGCCGAGGCCGCCGAGCCCGAAGAGGAGCTGCCGCAAGCCCACGCGCCGGCGCAGGAGGCCGATGCGCCGGCGGCCGAGCAGGAATCCGCGGCCGAAGAGGCTCCTGCGGACGAGCCGGCGTCGGACACCGCTGCGTCAGAAGAGCCCGGCGCGGCCGCGTAGCTGCGCCTCCTTTGAAGCGCCCGCTCGCCGTCGCGATCACCGGCGGGCTCGGTGCCGGCAAGAGCACCGCGCTCGCGTCGTTCAGGCGGCACGGAGCGGCAACCGTCTCGAGCGACGAGATCGTCCACCATCTCCTGAAGGCCGACCCGGAGGTGAAGCGAAAGCTCGTCGCGCGGTTCGGAGACGAGATCCTCGGGCCCGACGGCACCCCGGACCGCGAGCGCATCGCCATCCGCGTGTTCGGCGACCGCAAGGAGCTCGCGTGGCTCGAAGCGCTGCTTCACCCTCTCGTCTCGCGTGAGTACCTGACCTGGCGCGACGAGCTCGCCCGGCTCCCGAATCCGCCGCTCGTCTGCGTGACCGAGGTGCCGCTCCTCTACGAGGCGGGCGCCGAGTCCCGTTTCGACAGGGTTGTCGCGATCACCGCTCCGAGGAAGCTGCGCGAGGCGCGCGGAGCCCCGACCGACGGGCGCGAGGAGAGGCTCCTGCCCGACCACGAGAAGGCCAAGCGGGCGGACTACGCATACAAGAACACGGGGACGCCGGACGAGCTCGACGCCTGGGTCGAGGCGCTCATGCAGACGCTGTCCGAGCAGGAGGCGAGTCCTGGCGACTGACGTCTCAGGGAAGCGTCGCCGAGACCTTCACC